>JAUXZG010000169.1 GCA_030694005.1 Desulfobaccales bacterium
GGAGGCGTCCTGGGGATAATCGGCTTTGCGCCGGCTTTTCTGTTAAGCGGGCTCCTCACTTTCCTGACCACCGCGTTCTTCTATGTGCTGCTCAAGGGCTTTTCCCCGGCCAAGTCTTAAATATGGGGCGAATTTTCGGGGGTCTATCAGGCTGTTGAAAAACGGCTTTTTCTGTCACCCTGAACGAAGTGAAGGGTCTCAACCCACTTAAATAACGAGATTCTTCGCTTCGCTCAGAATTACCATTAAAGGAATAAGATCGTTTTTCAACACCCTGACAGATCGGATCCCGCCGCGGTCCGGGAATAATTAAAAAAGGCCTGGCCCTATTATTTTATTGACAATTTTCATAAATTTATTATATAAAAAAAAGTTAGGCAAAAATTAAAATTTAAGGGGGGCTACGGCCATGCACTGCTTAAGCATCAAACCTGGGTCTGATTGCACCTTTATGACCAAAAAAGGCTGTTCGTTCAACGGGGGGAAATGTCATCCCGTGGTGGAAGCCTGTAACGGCTGTGACCGGACCTTAAACCTGTCAGACGCCAGCTACTGTGGCTCTTTCCCGGAGCCGGCGGCCAAATGGCGCCGGGGGCCTTGTAACCTGGCCACCCACGTGAAAAACGGGAAAAAAGAGACCATCCAGAAGATCAATCCCCTCAAGGCCTCCAAGCGCAGCGCCGCCGGGCGCTAAGTTAGACGTTGAACGGACCGCGCGGCCGCCACTTTAAGCGGCCGGCCGCGCTTTCCTCCTCTTGATCTTGCTTTTCTTCCCTTATTTCCCCAGCTTCTTTAAGGCCGCCTGAATCCGGGCCAGACCCGTGGCGATCCGCTCCCGGGAGGTGGCAAAGGAGAACCTCAGGCAGTTATCCTCGCCGAATTCGGCCCCCGGCACCGCGGCCACCTGGACCTCCCCCAGCAGGTAATCCGCCAGAGCCTGGGAATGAGACTGGCCCGCCGCCGGCTTAAGAATGTCGTAATAAAAAGAAAAATTGGGAAATATATAAAAAGCCCCGGCCGGCTTGGTGGTGGTTACCCCGGGGATGCCCATGACCCGCTGGTAGATATCGTCCCGGCGCCAGGCAAACTCCGCCACCATGGCGGCCACCGCCTCCTGAGGCCCATTCAGGGCTTCTACCCCGGCCTTCTGGGCGACGGAATTGGGATTGGAGGTGCTCTGGCTCTGGAGGTTGACGGCCGCCTGAATCGCCGCCTCGGGCCCGGCCAGGTAGCCGATGCGCCAGCCGGTCATGGCATAGGTCTTGGACAGGCCGTTTAGAACAAAGGTGCGGGCCTTAAGCTCCGGAGAGAGCATGGCCATATTGATGAAAGGCGCGCCGTCGAAGCGGATTTTGTCGTAAATATCGTCGGAGATCACATAGAGCCCATGTTCCAGCACCTCTGGGGCCAAGGCCTCCAACTCCGCCCGGCTGTAAAGGCTGCCGGTTGGATTGGAGGGGCTGTTCAAAACCAGAGCCTTGGTGCGGGGCGTCAGGTGCTCTCTAAGCTCCGCCGGGGTGAGTTTGAAGCCGTTTTCTTCCCGGGTGGGCACCACTATGGGCACGGCCTCCGCCAACATAGCCATGGGCACATAGGACACCCAATAGGGGGCCGGGATCAATACCTCGTCGCCGGGGTTAAAAAAGACCTGGAACAGGTTATAAAGTGCGTGTTTGCCGCCGCATGAGACCACGATCTCCGAAGGCCTGTAAACCAGCCCATAATCCTCCTGAAATCTCCTGACTATGGCCTCTTTCAGCTCCGGTATGCCCCCCACCGGAGTATAACGGGTGAAACCATCCCGGATGGCCCGGATGCCTGCTTCCCGTATATTCTCCGGAGTCTCAAAGTCCGGCTCCCCTACTCCGAAATTAACGATATCCATTCCCTGCGCCTTGAGCTGGTTGGCCTTAGCGTTCAAGGCCAGGGTGGCGGAAGGCGGAATCTGGCGGATGCGACTGGCTAATAGCACTGGGTACTCCTTTTCTTCTATAGTTTGTGAGGGGAGGGCCAGGGGGCTGAGGTCCCTCCCCCAAGTCTTTCCCCCACCGCCGCAGTCGGCCCGGGGGTGACAATCGTTTTGATAAATATAGGAGATTATGATAAATGTCAACGGTGGGAGGTCGTGTCCGTGCAGCGTCTGGCCATAATCACCAAAAAGCACAAACCCGACGCCTGGGAGGCCGGCCGGGCCTTGCAGGCCTGGTTAAAAGAGCGAGGGCTGGAGGCCGTTCATCTAGAGAATGAGCCCGAGCCGCAAATCCCCCCTTTACCCCCGGGCATAGAATTCATCATAGTTATGGGGGGCGACGGCACGCTTTTAAGCGTGGCCCGACACTTTGGCCAGAAAGGCATCCCCATCCTGGGGGTTAATGTGGGGGGCTTGGGCTTCCTCACCGAGATTTCCCTAAACGAGCTTTACCCCAGCATGGAAAAGGTGCTGGCCGCCAGTTATGAAGTGGAAGAGCGCCTGATGCTTACCGCCACCCTTTTTAGGGATGGAGCCCCCATCTGGCGGGAACATATCTTAAACGACGCGGTGATCAATAAAGGCGCCCTGGCGCGTATCGCCGAGCTGACCACCTGGATCGATGCCGAATACCTCACCACCTATCGGGCGGACGGCCTCATCATCGCCACGCCCACCGGCTCCACCGCCTACACCCTGTCCGCCGGCGGGCCCATCGTCTACCCCACCCTGCGCCATATCATCCTGCTCCCCATCTGCTCCCACACTTTGAGCAATCGGCCCCTAATCCTGCCGGAGACCGCCATCGTAGCCGTCACTCTGGACGAAAAGGGCCAGGATCTCTACCTCACCCTGGACGGCCAGGTGGGACAGGCCTTGCAGCCCGGGGACCGGGTGGAAATTTGCTGCGCCCCGCACCACCTCAAACTGGTCAGATCCCCACACCGCAGCTACTTCGAAATCCTGCGCACCAAACTGGGGTGGGGGGAATTGGGCGGTCGCCGGATGGGAGAGTAGATTTGGGGGGAGGGGGGCAGGGGTCGTAGACCCCTGCCC
>JAUXZG010000187.1 GCA_030694005.1 Desulfobaccales bacterium
AAACCCCCCTCCCAACACGCATATCGGGCTTGAGAAGGCGGGGCCGAGATCCCCGCCTTCTCAAGCCACAAAACTTAAGGGATTGGGGGTGGGGGCTTGGGGGAGGGGGTAAGGGTCTGCAACCCTTAGCCCCCTCCCCCAAATCCTACTTCTCAACTCTCCTCCGGCTCCACCACCACAGCAAGCTGCCACAGATTATAGCAATGCCCAGGGCCGCGGCCTGGGTCAGGGGCATCCAGTCCCACAGCATGGGGCCGCGATAATCCCCGGGGTGCCGGAAAAACTCCACGGTAAAGCGCACCAGGCCCGCCAGGCAAAAATAAGTCAGCATCAATTGCCCGTCGAAGCGTTTTCTAGTCCTTAAGCCATAGATCACCCCGAATACCCCCAAGGCCAGCAGGGCCTCATACAGTTGGGCGGGATGCAGGGGTTCTTTCACCGGGCAGAGGCTTTCCGGGGAGGTAAAGGTCACGGCCCAGGGCAGGTTAGACGGCGCGCCATAGCAGCAGCCGGCCATGAAGCAGCCGAGGCGCCCGAAAAACTGCCCCACCGGCAATCCCACCGCCAGGGCGTCCAGGGAGGTCCGCCAGGGCAAGGCATGGACCTTCATATAATAAAAGGCCACCGCCAGGCCCACCGCCACCCCGCCGTGGAAAACCAGGCCGCCCTCCCACAGGGCAAAGATTTTGAGAGGGTTGGCCAAAAAGTGCTTCAGGTCTAACAAGACATAAAGCAGGCGGGAGCCCACCAACGCGGCCAGGACAATATAAAAACACAGGTCGTAGAAGCGCGCCACCGGCAGGCCCAGCCGCCCGGCCTCCCGGGCTGACAGGTAGATGGCGCTTAAAGAAGCCAGGGCCAAAAAGAACCCGTAAGTAAAGATCTTTATTCCCCCAAACTCAAGCAGAATCGGATGCATCGGCCCCCTTCTCTTCGGTTAAAATCACCCACACCAACAGGCCGGCCCCCAGGCAGACCAGGCTGTCCGCCACATTAAAGGCCGGCCAATGGAACCGCCCCCAGTGAAAATCCAGAAAATCTATGACCTCTCCCAAACGCACCCGGTCTATCAGGTTGCCCAAGGCCCCGGTCATGATCAGGCTGTAACCCAGCGCCGCCGGCCAGCGGCCCGGGGGCAGTCGCCACCAGAGATAACCCACTACCGCCATAACCAGGCCGGTGGTGCACACGAAGAACACCCGGGCGAAGTCCAGGGGCCAGTTGGCCAAGAGCCCAAACGCAGCCCCCCGATTATGGACATGCACTAAATTGAAGAAGCCCTTGATGACCGGCACCTGCGCGCCCAGGGGCATACCCTTGAGCACCAGCAGTTTGGTAGCCTGGTCCAAAGCCACTCCGGCCGCCAGAATTAGCAGGAGCAGGGCAAGCTTGCGGCCCATGGTCCTCAACCCTCCATTACCTGGCGGCAACGGGCGCACACCTGCGGGTGCCGGGGGTCTTCTCCTACCCCTGGATAATGGAACCAGCAACGGACGCATTTTTCTCCCATCGCTTTTCCAATAAGTATTGTTAAATCCCGAATCTCTTCTGCGATAATCCCTTCCCCCGAAAAGTCCCCTATGTTTAACCCTGCCACTTGAGTAATGATTTGCAAATCTGATCGCTGACTCTTAAGTTTCTCGTAAAGTTCACCGGTCGCCCCTAAATTGACTACCACTTCCTGCGACGCAGCAATACGCTTGGTCTTCCGGACAATCTCAAGTGCACGGTTGACCTCCTTCCGCACCTTCAACAAAAACTCATATTTGGCCAGCAAAACCTCATCGGGAAACCCGGCCGGCGGCTCCGGGAAAGCCGCCAGGTGCACACTCTCGGGCCGCCCCAGGCCTGGAAGCAATTCCCACACCTCCTCCGCGGTAAAAGACAGAATGGGGGCCATGAGCAAAGTGAGGCCCTTAACTAAATCCCACAAGGTGCTCTGGGCGCTTAGGCGCTCCCGGGAATCGGCCCGGGAAACATAAAGGCGGTCCTTTAAAATATCCAGATAAAGGGCGGACATCTCCACCGCGCAGAACTGGTGCAGGCGGTGAAAGGCCAGGTGGAATTCATAGTCCTCATAGGCCTTTCTTACCTTGGCGATCAACTGCACATACCAGGACAGGGCCAGGCGGTCCAGCTCTTCCCGCTCGTCAGGGGCCAGCCAATGACGCGGTGGGTCGAAATCATACAGGTTACCCAACATGAAGCGGGCGGTATTTCTAAAACGTCGATAGGCGTCGGCCAGTTGCTTCAGGATATCGTTAGACAGACGCACATCATCGCGGTAATCCTCGGAAGCCACCCACAGCCTGAGGATTTCCGCGCCATAAGTATTCATGACCTCCTGGGGGGCAATGACATTTCCCAGGGATTTGGACATCTTGCGCCCTTCGCCGTCCACCACGAAACCGTGGGTCAGCACTCCCTTATATGGGGCCTGGCCCCGGGTGCCCACCGCGGCCAGCAGACTGCTGTGAAACCAACCCCGGTGCTGGTCCGACCCTTCCAGGTAGAGGTCCGCGGGCAACCCCAAAGTCGGGTCCGGCTCCAACACCGCGGCGAAACTCACCCCGGAATCGAACCAGACATCTAAAATGTCCCGCTCTTTCTGGAAATCCGCCCCCCCACAGCGGGAGCAGCGAGTGCCCGGGGAGAGCAACGCCGCCGCGGGCGTGGTAAACCAGAAATCCGCTCCCTCTACCCGGGCCCGCTGGATGAGGCCCTCCAAAATTTCCTGGGTGAGTAACACTTCCCCACAACCCTGGCAATGGAAGGCCACAATGGGCACTCCCCAGGCCCGCTGCCGGGAGATGCACCAGTCCGGCCGCCGTTCCACCATCTGGTAGATGCGCTCCCGGCCCCAGCGGGGGATCCAGGTGACCTTATCGATGGCCTCCAGAGCTTTGTGGCGCAGATCGTTTTTCTCCATGGAGATGAACCATTGCTCCGTGGCCCTGAAGATGATGGGCTTTTTGCACCGCCAGCAATGAGGATAGCTGTGGCTGGTCTGAGTGGCAAACAGCAATCTCTCTTTTTGCTTCAGCAGTTCGATAATACCGGCGTTGGCCTTCCAGACCCCCTGACCGGCGAACTCCGGCACCTCCCCGGTAAACCGGCCGCGATCGTCCACCGGCGAATAGGGGGACAACCCGTATTTGCGGCCGCTATCGTAATCCTCCTGGCCGTGCCCCGGGGCGATGTGCACCAGCCCGGTGCCCGCCTCCAGGGTGACATAATCAGCGAGGATCACCTGGGAATCCCGCTCCAGCCAGGGATGGCGGCAAATTCCCCCCTCCAGCCGCCTGCCTTTCAGCCGCAAAACCTCTTCCCCCTTAAGGCCCCACAGGGCCAAAACCCCGGCGGCCAGGTCCGCGGCCACCACCAGAAGTTCCTGCCCCACGGTCAGGACCGCGTATTCCAACTCCGGATGCACCGCGATGGCCAGGTTGGCAGGCAGGGTCCAAGGGGTGGTGGTCCAGATGACCACCGACACCGGGCGGCCGGCCAGTTCCGGCGCTCCCGGCGGCGGGGTTAACAACGGAAATTTTACATAAATGGACGGGGTGCGATGCTCCTCATACTCCACCTCCGCCTCCGCCAGGGCAGTTTGGCAGGTGGCGCACCAATGGATGGGCTTTTTGCTCCGGTAGATGGCCCCGCTAAAAAAGAACCGGCCATATTCCTCCAGGATTGCCGCCACATAGGCATTATTCATGGTCAGATAAGGATGCGCCCAGTCCCCCAGCACCCCCAACCGTTCAAACTCCTGGCGCTGGATGCCGATAAACTCTTGGGCATAGGTCCGACAGCGCTGCCGCACCTCTACCTGGGAGAGTTTCAGCCCCTTGGCCTTCAGCCCTTTGTCCACCTGGTGCTCGATGGGCAGGCCGTGGCAGTCCCAGCCCGGCACATACGGACAATCATAACCCGCCATCTGCTTGGACTTGATGATGATATCTTTAAGGATTTTGTTTAACGCATGCCCCAGATGGATGTGGCCGTTGGCGTAAGGGGGGCCGTCATGCAGGATAAAGCGGGAGCGCCCGGCGCTTTTGGCCCTGAGGCACCCATACAAATCTATTTCAGCCCAGCGCGCCAGAATCCCCGGCTCCCGCCGGGGCAGGTCCGCCTTCATGGGAAAAGCGGTGCGAGGCAAATTGAGCGTCTCTTTATAATCCATCCACCATCCTCCAAACTCAACCAAACCATATTAACATACCCCACCGGCCTGAAAAATCAATAAATTGTGGAGTTGAGTTGAGGGGAGGGTCGGGGGAATTTTTCGTAAGTGTTCCCCCACCCTCCCCTCAAACTCCCCTCCTTCCCCCCTTTAAGGGTGGCTGGGGCAGGCGGGGCCAAAGGCCCCGCCTGCCCCAGCTAAATATATCTTCTTAAGGTATTGGGGGAGGGGGTAAGGGCCAGTGGCACAGGCGTCTCGCCTGTGAAAGCCCTTAGCCCCCTCCCCCAATACCTACCCCCTCCCCCAGCCCTTGACCGGGGGGTGGGATTTCGCTAAGATGCGGTATGCGGCAAAAGATCGCGGCCTTTCTGCTCTCGGCCCTAGTTTTCCCAGGGTTGGGTCAGCTGTACAATCAGGACCGGCGCAAAGGGGTCTTCCTGGTGCTGGCGGCCAATTTGCTGTTGGGCGTCCTGTTGCTGCTCGGGGTGATCCTTTTATCCCGGGAATACTTCGCGGTCTTTTACCCCAGGCCCCTCACCTGGGAAATCCTGCCGCTGTTGCTGGTGGATACCCTCACCCATCCTCTTTTCTTGGTCCCCTTCCTGCTCCTGGCCGGGGTGTGGGGTTTTGCCGCGGTGGACGCCGTGCGGGGGGCCGACCGCCCTCATAAAGACTAATCACCTCATGTAGGGGAGGCACCGCCCGCTAGAGAAAGGATATGAGGGAAGGGTGGACACTGCCCACCAAAAATAAAATATTAACTAGTGGTACATGCGTCTCGCCTGTGCGTTAATCCCTTAGGGAGAAAATGTGCGACAGTATCTGTTAGACGAAATCAGCCGGGGAGACATCCCCCGCATCCGGGATTATCTCAACGAACACTCCCTGGCCGCAGGCCTGGAGGACATCTGGTGGGTAGACCTTAACGAGGACCTGCTGAGCTCGGAGCAATTCGAACACCAGGACTGCCGGCCTTTCCGCTTCGCGGTGGAGGTGGGAGACAACTTTGTGCGCTTCGAATTTCTCATCCGCAGCCGGCAGACCATGCGCTGCGCCTGCATCGGCTACGCCACCCGCCAGCAGCGGGACTTCATCCTGGCCTTCGCCGACCGTTTGGTGGATGATCTGGCCGTAAGAACCTGAGATGGAAAATTGGGGGAGGGGGCTAAGGGCCGCAGGCCCACTTACAATCCTCCCCCAAGCCCCCACCCCCAAACCCTTAAGTTTTAATTATTATGGGACGGCGGGGCCTATGGCCCCGCCGTCCCATAATAGCTTAAGCGGGTTGGGAGGGGGGTTTTGGGGGGAGGGCAGGGAGCCCTTACAAAAAACTCCCTGACCCTCCCCCCAACTCACCTTCCCCCCCTCAATCCGGCGACCTGGTGTATTTCTGTTCGTCCTTGGGCACGTACCACTTGTTGAAGTTGTAGTCGATGCCTGCCGGGGCCGGCTTGATGCCCCGAAAGCGTTTGTGGATGGCGGGCAGGGCGTCCGGCACAAAAAGGAAGGTATAAGGCTGGTCTGCGGCGATGATCTCCTGGAATTTGAAATAGGCGCGGCGGCGCTTCTCCCGGTCAAAGGTATGCCTGCCTTCTTCCAGCAAGGCGTCCACCTGGGGATTGTTGTAGTGGATGAAGTTCAGTTCCCCGGGGCGGGTCTTGGAGGAGTGCCAGATGTCGTACTGGTCCGGGTCCAGGCCGGTGTTCCACCCCAGGAGCACCGCCTCAAAGCGGCCTTTGTCGATAAATTCCTTGATGAACGCGGCCCACTCCACGGTGCGGATCTTCACCAGGATGCCCACCTCTTTCAAGCGCCGCTGGATGATCTCCGCGGTCTTGACCCGAATGTCGTTGCCCTGGTTGGTGAGGATGGTGAATTCAAAGGGGCGCCCTTCCCTTTCCAAGATGCCCTGGGAATTGGGCCGCCAGCCCGCTTCGCCCAGCAAGGCCTTGGCCTTTTCCGGGTTATAGTCAAAACGCGGGACATCCGGGTTATAGAACCAGGTGCCTGGTTTATAGGGGCCGGTGGACTCCTGGCCCAAACCCAGCAGCACCCCTTCGATGATCTCTTTTCTATTGATGGCGTAGGTCAGGGCCTGGCGCACCCGGCGGTCCGCGAAGCGGCGGTCCTCTAAATTGTAGCCCAAGTAAATGTAAGAAAAGGGGATGTAGCGGTATTTCTGGTACAGCCGCTGGAACTTGGGATATTCCGTCTGGCGGCTGTATTGCAGGGGCGTGAGGCCCATGCGGTCGATATTGCCGGCCTTGAGCTCCAAAAACATGGTGGCCAGGTCCGGTTTCACCAGGTAGATAAAGCCGTTGAGATAGGTCCGGCCCTCAAAGTAGTCCGGGTTATAGGTGAGGGCGATCTTTTCCCCGGCCTTCCATTCCTGGAATTTATAGGGCCCGGTGCCGATGGGGTGCCGCCCCAGGGGTGATTGGGTGATGTCCTTGCCAGCCAACAGGTGCCGGGGAAGCATGGCCAGGCCCCAGGAGCCCAGGGCCGGCGCAAAGGGTTTGGGGTAGGTAACCCGGAAGGTGTAGTCGTCCATCGCCTCAGCCTTTTTCACCTGGAGGTAGTCGCCGGAATAAGCGGTGGGCGTTTTGGGATCCACCATCACCTGGTAGGTGAACAGCACGTCCCGGGCGGTGAAGGGGGCGCCGTCGTGCCACTTGACCCCCCGGCGCAGCTTAAAAGTAATGGTCAGGCCGTCCGGGGAAATCTCCCAGGACTCCGCCAGGTCCCCGATGTGGTTGAGGTCGCCGTCGTATTTCACCAGGCCGTTGTAAATCAGGGAGGCCACCCCGTGGGAGGCGGCGTCGGAGGCCAGGGGCGGCATGAGGGTGGAAGCGTCGCCGATGGAGGCGTCAATGAAGAGGTCCCCATAGGCCGGGCCGGCATCCGGACCGCCAAAGACGCGCTCCGCCTCCGGGGGCTGGCAGCCGAACCCAAGCCCCATCAAGAGGGCTATCCAGAGGACCGGCCCCAGCCAGGGTCGCCGCCGGAAGATCACTAAAAGTCCCCCTTTAAAAAAGGGGGGAGAATTAGGACCAAGCGGAAATGCATGAGTTTCTGACCCTCATCACCGACCTGTTATTTTGTAAGGGCACGGCGAGCCGTGCCCCTATCAAGGTGAGGAAATCCCTAAATGCCGATTTTCTCTTGCCCAAACCAGCGCTTTTGGATAAATTTAGAATGTCGGGACGTGGCTCAGCCTGGTAGAGCACAGCGTTCGGGACGCTGGGGTCGGAGGTTCAAATCCTCTCGTCCCGACCAGTGAGTCTGATAGATTTGTCGAATTATTTTGGAATCTTAAGGCGGGG
>JAUXZG010000198.1 GCA_030694005.1 Desulfobaccales bacterium
AAGGTTCCCTCGACATTACTTTGCGCAACTTTAGGCGACTCTTACAACTCAATCTGTTCCGAACCTGTAGTTTTCAGGAACTCTCTGAACCACCACCCATGATAACTAATAATATTTGTAATTCTAAACAGTCAACCTTAAGCTCTGGCTTAGCCGGGCAGAAATGATTCCAAATAATTTTACTGGCGAGCACCTTGGCCCCGGGGCGACCTATCCAGGCCAGCATTGGTCAGCAAGCTTACCCACAGAAGCAGAGGCTTTGGAGAGTGGTCGCCAGCAAAGGTCCCCTTATCACTGGCTGCCAGGTTTTCTGTCTTCCGGCCCCCGGCTTGGATTCCCACAGCAACTGGCCTTTGTCCGTTACTGGTCCCTTGAGGGGGATGACTGGCGTTCGGCTACGCAGATAAGAGAAATGCCAGGAAGGGGGAGAAGTTTTTCCACCACCCGCAGGAGGGGGACCATGGTATCATAGATTTTCAGCTGCCACCGGTCCATGTTGGTCTTTTTAAGCCAGCAGGAATTCACCCACCAGCCGAAGATGGCCAGAAAATTGAAGTTCTTGAACCGCAATACCCGGAAATCGGCCTGCTCCAGCTTTTGGGTCAGTTCGGCCTTGGTATAGCGCCGCACGTGGCCGGCGTGTTGGTCATAGGAGCCGAACAACCATTTATACTGGGGTACCAGCAACACCAGCCTGCCGCCGGGCGCCAGCAGCTGGTGGATATTTTGAAGCGCGCCCACATCGTCGTCTATATGTTCCAAAACATTGAGGCAAATCACGGTGTCGCAGATGGACTCTCCTAATTTCTCCGTATCTTGCCGGCGGGTGAGGTCCAGCCTGGCGACATCCACAATGTCGTTGTCCTTGAAGGCTACCTCCAGGATTTCCAGGTAGGTGGGGTCCACATCCGTGACGATTAACTTTTCCTTCTTGGGCAAGAGCCGGCTGATGTTGCCGATGCCCGAGCCCACTTCCAGGATGCGGTCTCCCAGGTAGGGTTCGATGCACTTGACCATCCACTTGTTGAAGCGCCGGGCGTGGGCCAGGTTGTTCAGGATGGCCTGGGCATATTGCTGGTCAAAGCAGTCGTCGATCAGCCAATACTTGAGAATCGTATAGATGGCGGCCACCCCGTCTTTCCAGCCGATCTTCTTGCCTTCGCTGTAGCTGCGCCCGGCGTAGCTTATGGGCACCTCAAAGACCGTGCAGCTGCGTTTGGCGACCTTCGCGGTAATCTCCGGCTCAATCCCGAAACGGTTGGCGCGGATGGGGATGGTCTTTAACACATCGGCGCGGAAAGCCTTGTAGCAGGTCTCCATGTCCGTGAGGTCGAGGCCGGTGGTCATATTGGACAGGTGGGTGAGAAACTTGTTACCCAGGGCGTGGTGGTAGTTGAACACCCGGCGCATGGTGCGCGTGGCAAAGCGGGAGCCGTAAACCACATCGGCGTGGCCTTCCTTCATAGCCTGCAGCATGATGTTGTAATCATTGGGATCGTATTCCAGGTCGGCATCCTGAAAGATCGCATATTCGCCGGTCATTTCCTGGATGGCCCGGCGGATGGCCGCGCCTTTGCCCTGGTTTTCCTCCAGGAAAAAGGCCCGGACCATGTCGGGATACTCTTCGGCCAGCTCCCGCACCACCTTGGCCGTCCCATCCGTGGACCCGTCATCTACGAGAATGATTTCCTTTTGCAGGTTATATTGGAGGGAAGCCTTGACGACCCGTTCCACACAGCGCCTCAGGTAGGCGCGTTCATTGAATACCGGGATCAGGATGGAGAGTTTCCCGGAGCGATAGAATTTGGGGTGCTTCGTCTGTTCCTGCATTTTGCTGAATCCGCTAGCCTTCCTTTATTGGCTGGTGCCGCCGAATCTCAAACGCACTAATCCTGGCACAGGTTCAGATTCCCAGAGAGGTTCTCAGCCCCCGGCATATGGAGGAGAGGTCTTCCAGGCTCCACACTTTGGTCAAGCGTTTAAAAATATAGCTCGGCCTCAAGAAAAAGCGGCGGTGCGACTTGCGGTAGTATTCCACCACTTTGGCCGCCGACACGGTGGGCAACTCCATCACCGGCACGGAGAGGTCGTAATCCTCCCAATTTTTGGTGAGGAGATAATGGTTTTCCTCGGCCCACTTGAACATTTCGGTGCCGGGGTAAGGCGTGGTTATATTGAAGAGGGCCAGGTCCGGGTCCAGGCGGATGGCGTAGCGGATGTTCTCCTCTAAGGTTTCTTCCGTCTCCCCGGGGTTGCCCAGCATAAAGGCGGCCCTGACGTCCAGGCCCATCTCTTTGGTGGCCTGAATCACCCCGGCTGCGGCCTGGGGGTCCACTTTTTTGTTGATGTTCTTGAGAATCTCAGGATTGTAAGTCTCCACCCCGAACATCACCTGGTGACAGCCGGCTTCCTTCATGAGGCGAAAGGTTTCGGCCTCAAAAGTGTCGATGCGGGAAAAACAGCTCCAGGTGAGATCCAGTCCCATCTCCTGAACCGCGTGGCAAAAGGCCCGAACCTCCCGGCGCACCGCGGTGAAGGTGTCGTCGTAGAAGCAGATTTCCTTGATGCCGTAGCGGTCTTGCAGCAGCTTCACTTCCTGGGCCAGGTTCAGGCCGGAGCGGCAGCGCAGGCGGTTGCCGAAAATCCGGTAGCAGAAGGTGCACCGTCCGGGGCAGCCCCGGGTAGCCAGCACCGAGGAAGCCGGCTGGCGCTTGGCCGCCCCGGCCGCGGGACGGTAGCGGTGCATGGGCAGCAGGTGGTAGGCGGGAAAAGGCAGGGAATCCAGGTCCTCGATCAGCTTCCGGTTCGGGTTGTGGACCACCGCGCCGTTCTGGCGGTAAGAGATGCCGGCGATCTGGTCCAAAACTTTTTCGGCGGCGATTTCCCGGATGGTCTCCTCGCCTTCGCCCCGCACCACCAGGTCCACCGCGGGCTCGGCCAAAGCCTCGCCGGGCAGCACCGTGGGGTGGACCCCGCCCAGCACCACCCTAAGGGAAGGAAAACGGGCCTTTAAGAGGCGGGCGATGTCCAGGGCATTGCCGATGAGAGGGGTGGTGGCGGTGATGCCCACCAGCTCAAAGGGGCCGTGTGCCTCCACCCATTGGGGGATGGCCTCCAGGTGCAGGCGTTCGGCGTGGGCGTCCAGGATCTGGACCTGATGGCCGTCCTGCTCCAGCACGGCCGCCAGCCAGGCGATCCCCAGGGACGGCATGATGCTGGCGATGTTCCGCCACAGGTTTTTTCGGTTTTTGACAACCCACGGTGGGTTGATAAACAGGATCCGCACGCGTTTCTTCCAGTCCCGCCAGCCTCACAGTTAGACCTGGGACCCCAGACAAGTGATACATCAAGGTAACACATTTAACCATAAAAGGCTAATTTAATGAGGCTTTTCACGAGGCCGGGTTGGGAAGCCAGGCTCCGGCAGCCCTCGCATAAAATAAGCCCAAACGGTGTCCAGTTGCGGTTCCTGCACCACGAAGCGCACCCCGTAATCCTTCAGGGCTTCTTGGACCCGCTCCGCCTGGTGCCCCACCACCAGCACGATGTCTTCCACTCCGACACCCTTCAGGGTGTCTATTAATCAGGCAACCATCGGCCGGCCCAAAATCTCGTGCGGCACCTTGGGCTTACTCGACTTCATGCGGGTGCCCTGGCCGGCAGTAAGAATAATTGCGGTAGTGGTGGCGATTGATGGTTTGTTCATGCCTTAACCTTCTGCATATTTCATGCCTTGGGTAATTATTTAAAATAAGTAACCTAAAGGTTCAGGTTTTCCTTAACTTGTTGAAATGCTTCTTGGTATAGTTGCGACTGCTTGCGGGGGTATGGCACGTTACGTTCCTTATAGCCAGCCGTTGGATGAGGTAAGAAGAAAATTTTAAGCTCGATATCACCAATTGGAATATGTTCTCCCTGACGTTTATTTTGAAGCATCTCTGCGAAGACCCAATTCTTGCCGATTACTTGTGCAAAATATTCTGTAGCTGGTGCTCCAAGAAGTACCATAATTTTGGGTTGGATTATCTCCAACTCTTTTCGCCACCACTTCGCACAATATATCAATTCCATCTCTTCGGGATCTCTATCCCTTTTCCTTTTCCCATCCCTTGCTCTTCCCGTCCAGCATTGGAGGACATTGGTGGTGTAAGGCCGCGTGGCTGTATTATTATGGAGATTTACCGAGTAGGCAATTGGAGTGAGCCGGTTGTCTAGAAATTTCCCTCCCTTAGTCAGAGTACCATCTTCTTTATTCCAATGCACACCAGATATTCTTACCCCGCACTCGCTAGGGGCTTGGGCCATGAGGACAATTTCTGAGTTTAAGGTATTTTCCATAACTCGCCGCGGGACCTTGCTGGCGAACACCTTTGGTTGGCAATAGCGACACTGGAAAATTTCCTGATAAAGCTTCCTCAGCTCATCTGCTTTGTCTATGATTTCCTCCTGAATATCTTCATCCCACCACGGCATAATCCACGGCCCGGGGGTTATCCATCCGCTTAGAAGCATCCAGTATTTCCATTCCCACGATGTTGCCATCCTTGTCATAGTCGAGAATCACCCCGGGTTTGTCTTCATCACTTTCTTCAATGGGGGCATTGCTAAAGAGGATGCGCAGCACATCCACCTCGGGATCATAGGTTACTTTCATGTTATCCTCCAGTATTTGCTGATTTTTCTGGTGCGATAAACCGTTACGATAATGGGTGGGTCAACATCATCGGCGACAATGGCCCGGAGCAGAAATGTCTTACCCCGCCAAAATCTAGTTGCGATTGATAGGCCTTCTTCCCTCTAGGTTCGGAAATCACCTGCTGGGGATTATGCAAAACTGATTCCAACAAAGCCAGGGGAATTCCGCGACGTTCAATTTCTTACCGCGCATGTTTGGAGATTTCAAATTTCATTCATCCCCATAAAGCTTAGATGAATACCATCTTAGGGTTTAACTTCCAGAAAGGAGCATTCTCGACTTGATATGTATGAGATACAAAATACCACTCATTTGTAAAAAAGAAAAGGCAAGCCCCGTTTTTAAGACTTGCCTTGGTTAGACAGATCAATCGGTGTTTATTACCGGCCGGCCACCTTCATGCGGATCACGGAGCGGCGCAGGGACGCTTCGGCCCGGACCCAGTCAATCGCCTCGGTCTTGGCCGCGGCCAGGCGCTTCTCGGCCCGCTCCCTGGCGCGGCGGGCCCGTTCCGCATCAATCTCCCGGCCCATTTCCGCGGCTTCGGCCACGATGGTGACCTTGGTGCCGGTGACCTCGGCAAAGCCGCCGCTTACGGCCAGGAACTCGGTTTTGCCGCCGGCCTTATAGTACATCTCCCCGATCTCCAGGGCGCTCAAGAAGGGAACATGGCCCACCAGGACGCCGAACTGGCCTTCCACCCCGGGGCACACCACCACCTCGGCCTCGGTGGAAAGCACCATGCGGTCGGGAGTAACCACCTCCAACAGGAGCTGTTTTTCTGCCATGGGCTTAAGTCTCCCCTGCCGTTAGGCGGCCTCCAGCCGTTCGGCCTTGGCCACCGCTTCTTCAATGCCTCCCACCATGTAGAAGGCCTGCTCCGGCAGATCGTCGTGTTTACCCTCGATGATCTCCTTGAAGCCCCGCACCGTATCGGGCACCGACACGAACTTGCCTTCCTGGCCGGTGAACTGCGCGGCGACATAGAAAGGCTGGGACAGGAAGCGCTGAATCTTCCGGGCCCGGGCCACCGTGAGCTTGTCTTCGTCGGAGAGTTCGTCAATCCCCAAGATGGCGATGATGTCCTGCAGGTCTTTGTACTTCTGGAGAATCTGCTGGACGTTCCGGGCGACAAAGTAATGTTCCTCACCCAGCACCTGGGGGTCCAGGATGCGGGAGGTGGAATCCAGGGGGTCCACCGAGGGGTAGATGCCCAGCTCCGTAAGCGCCCGGGAGAGCACCACGGTGCCGTCCAGGTGAGCGAAGGTGGCGGCCGGCGCCGGGTCGGTCAGGTCGTCGGCGGGCACGTAAATGCACTGCACGGAAGTGACGGAACCCTTCTTGGTGGAGGTGATGCGCTCTTCGAGTTCGCCTAAGTCGGTACCCAGGGTGGGCTGGTAGCCTACCGCGGAGGGCATGCGGCCCAACAGCGCCGAAACCTCGGAACCCGCCTGGGTAAAACGGAAGATGTTATCAATAAACAGCAGGACATCCTGCCCCTCTTCATCCCGGAAGTATTCCGCGGCGGTGAGGGCGGAAAGGGCCACCCGGGCTCGGGCGCCGGGGGGCTCGGTCATCTGCCCGTAAATCAGGGCCGCCTTGGGCAAGACTCCGGAGTGTTTCATTTCCAGGTACAGGTCGTTGCCCTCACGGGTGCGCTCGCCCACGCCGGCGAACACCGAGATGCCGCCGTGGTGCATGGCGATGTTGTGAATCATTTCCATCATGACCACGGTCTTGCCCACCCCGGCGCCGCCGAACATCCCCATCTTACCGCCCCGGGGGAAGGGCACCAGCAGGTCGATAACCTTGACGCCGGTTTCCAAGACCTTAACGGTGGTGTCCTGATCCACGAAGGCCGGGGCCGGACGATGGATGGGGTAGTAAGTTTTGGCGTCCACCGGTCCCAGACCATCCACCGGGCGTCCCACCACATTGAGCACCCGGCCCAGGGCCTCTCTACCCACCGGCACCCGGATGGCGTCGCCGGTATCCTTGACGGGCATGCCCCGTACTAAACCGTCGGTGGTGTCCATGGCGATGGTGCGCACCATATTGTTTCCTAAGTGCGCCGCCACTTCCACCACCAGGTTGTCTGCCGTGTCGTCAATGGCCGGGTTGCTGATGAGCAAAGCGTTTTTAATGGCCGGCAGTTTTCCTTCCTCAAATTCCACGTCCACTACCGGACCGATAACGCGGGCGATTCTGCCAATATTCATTGTCTCCAAATCCTCCTCATCCGGGCGGCTTAACCCCTAAGGGCTTCAGCCCCGCCCACGATATCCATCAATTCTTTGGTAATGGCCGCCTGCCGGGCCTTGTTCATCACTAAGGTGAGTTGGGTAATCATCTCTTTACAGTTACTGGAGGCGTTATCCATGGCGGTCATGCGGGCCGCGTGCTCGCTGGCGGAATTTTCCAGAAAGCCGTGATAGACCTGCACATTGATATACTTGGGCAACAGGTACTCCAGGAACTGGGCCACCGGGGGCTCAAAGAGATATTCCAGGGTGGAGGCTTCCGCGGCGGAGGCCTCTTCCGTAACGATGGGCAGAAGTTTCACCAGCTTGGGCCGCTGAACCGCCAGATTGACAAAAGTGGCGTAGATCAGGTAAACCTCCTGCACCTCACCGGCGAGAAAATCGCTCATGATCTCCCGGGCCACGACCACCGCATTGGCAAAGTCGAACTTGCCCCAGACATCCACATGGGCAGCCCGTATCTCTCTTTTGCGGCGCCGGAAGAAGTCCCGGCCTTTGCGACCCACGCAGGTGACCACGACCTCTTTGCCCTCAGCCTCCTGCTGGCGAATAAACTTGACCGCGGTATTGATGAGGTTGACATTGAAGCTGCCGCACAGGCCGCGGTCCGCGGTCATTAACACCAGCCCCACCTTTTTTACCACCGGGGCCTTTTGGAAAAAGGGATGGATCTCCGGCTCCACCCGGCCCGCCAGGTTGCCCAGCATCAGGGCGAAGGCCTTAGCATAAGGCCGGAACCCTTCCATGCGCTGCTGGGCGCCTCGTAATTTAGCGGCGGCGACCATGTTCATGGCCTTGGTGATCTGCTGGGTCTTCTTGACCGCCCCTATTTTGCGTCTGATATCTCGTAGGGTCGCCATCCTTATCCCCCGGTATTAAGACGCGCTGACGACAGGCTGGAATACGGCGTCAAATTCATCCAAAACGGCCTTCATCCTGGTATCGAGCTCCGGAGTGAACTCTTTCTTTTCCTTGATGTCGGCCAGGAGGTCCGAATACTTCGACTCCATGAAGCTGTAGAGCTGCTGTTCGTAAGACGCCAGCACGTCCAGCGGATGCTTGTCCAAATAACCCCGGGTGCCGGCAAAGATGATGCTCACCTGCTTCTCCATTGGCAGCGGCTGATACTGGGGCTGCTTCAGGACTTCCACCAGCCGGCTACCCCGGTTGAGCTGCTGCTGGGTGGCCTTGTCCAATTCGGAGCCGAACTGGGCGAAGGCGGCCAGTTCCCGGTACTGGGCCATGTCCAAACGCAGCATGCCGGCCACCTGCTTCATGGCCTTCACCTGGGCGGCGCCGCCCACCCGGGAAACCGACAGACCCACGTTGATGGCGGGCCGGACCCCGGAGAAGAACAGGGCCGGCTCCAGGTAAACCTGGCCGTCGGTGATGGAAATGACGTTGGTGGGAATGTAGGCCGACACGTCGCCCTGCTGGGTTTCGATGATGGGCAGGGCCGTGAGAGAACCGCCGCCCAGCTCGTCGTTCAACTTGGCGGCCCGTTCCAGCAAGCGGGAATGGTTGTAGAAGATGTCACCCGGATAGGCCTCACGTCCCGGAGGCCGCCGGAGCAGTAGGGAGATCTGCCGATAGGCCTGAGCCTGCTTGGTGAGGTCATCGTAAATGATCAGGGCGTGGCGCCCGGTATCCCGGTAGTACTCACCCATGGCGCAACCGGCGTATGCGGCCACGTACTGCATGGGCGCGGGCTCCGAAGCGGAAGCGTTCACCACGATGGTGTGCTTCATGGCGCCGTGCCGCTCCAGGGCGTCCACCACCTGGGCCACGGTGGATTTCTTCTGACCCACGGCCACATAAATGCAGATGAGCCCGGAATCCTTCTGGTTGATGATGGCGTCCACGCACAGGGCGGTCTTGCCGATCTGGCGGTCGCCGATGATCAGCTCCCGCTGGCCCCGGCCGATGGGGGTCATGGCGTCTATGGCCTTGTAGCCGGTGTACATGGGTTCATTCACCGGCTGCCGTTCGATGACCCCCGGCGCCTTGACTTCGATGCGCCGGTATTCCTTGGCTTCGATGGGGCCTTTGCCGTCTATGGGGGCGCCCACCGGGTCGATAACCCGGCCGATGACCGCGTCCCCTACCGGCACCTGAGCGATGCGGCCGGTGCGTTTGACGATGTCGCCCTCTTTGATGTGGGTGTCTTCACCTAAGATGGCCACGCCCACATTGTCTTCTTCCAGGTTGAGGGCGAGGCCGAAGATGCCTCCGGGAAATTCCAGAAGCTCCATGGCCATGCACTTTTCCACGCCATGGACCCGGGCGATGCCGTCCCCCACCGATAAAACGGTGCCGGTTTCGGCCACCTCCACCTTTTTTTCATAATCCTTGATCTGGGAGCGAATAATTTGGCTGATTTCCTCGGCTCTGATTTCCATTTATAAGACCTCGCCTTTTATTAATGATTCTTTTAAGGAAAAGAGCTGTGTGCGCACACTGCCGTCCAGCACCAGGTCGCCCACCCGGGCCACCAGGCCCCCGATGATGCTGGGGTCCTCCTCCACCTCCATGACCACGGTGGTGCCGGTCAAATTGGCCAGGGTTTGGCGCAGACGCTCCTGGGTAAGCTCGTCCAGGGGAATGGCGGCCTTGACCCGGGCCCGGCTGACATTTTCCACCACATCCACCTGTTCCTGATAGGCCTGAGAGACTCCCGCCAACGCCCCCAGGCGGTGCTTATCAAACAACAGTTTCAGCAGATTGGCCACCAAAGGCGGCATCTTAAAGAGTTCGATGATGCGGAGGAGTAATTTATGGCGGTCCTCCCGGCCAAAAATGGGGTTGAGCAAGACGTTTTTGAGCTCCGGCTCCCGCTCCAACATCGCCGCGAACCCTTTGAGCGCCTCCCCATATTCCTGGTATTTACCATCTTCCTTGCCCAGGGTCAGCAAGGCCTTGGCATAACGTCGGGGAACGGTCATGTCAATCAATGGGCTTGTACCACCTTCTTGAGATATTCCTCCACCAACTGCTGTTGGTCGGCGTAGGTAACCTTTTCCTTAATCAGGTCTTCGGCCAATTGGGTGGCCAAGTCCACCACCTCCTGCTTGAGGTCCTGGGCCGCCTTCTTGGTTTCCTGCTGAATGGTCATGCTCGCCATCTCTTTGATGCGGGCCGCCACCATCTCGGCCTTCGCCACAATCTTGGCCTTCTCCAGCTCGCCTTCGGCCATGTACTGCTGGATAATCTTTTCCCGTTCAGCGTCCACCAGGGTCAGGCGGGCTTCCGCCTCTCTTAAGGCCTGAACCGCCGCCGCTTTCTGGGCTTCCAGGTCCTCCAGGGTTTGGGCGATATCCTGAGACCGTTTGGCGAAGAAGTTTTTGGCCGGCTTGGCCAATAGCTTGATCAGGATGGCGGCAAACACCATAAAATTAACACTGCGCCAGATGAAGTCTTTCATCTTTTCCGGAGAGATGCCGCCGTGGCCGCCGGCCTCACTGGCAAAGGCCACTCCGGCCATGACCAATCCGGCTCCTAATCCCCAAAAAACTGATGCCGCCAGCCGCCGCCCAGTTCTGTGCTCTACTCTCATGAGAGCTCCCTCCCCAGAATCTTGGCGGCCAGAGCCTGGGCAAAAGACTGGGCCTGGTCCTTCAACTTCTTACGGGCCTTGGCCATATCTTCCTTGATCTTTTTCTCCACTTCGGCCCACTTGGCGTCCACCTCGGCCTTCACCGCCTCCAGCAGGGAAGCCTCTGCCTGTGCTCCTTCCTGACGCATGGCCTCTTTTTGGCTCAGGCCCTGGCGCTTGGCTGCGGTCAGATTTTCTTTAATCTCCTCGCCAATGCCCTGGCCCTGCTCCGTGAGGCCACTGACCTCGGCCTCCTGCGCCGCCAACCTGGCCTGACGCTCTTTGAGGCTGTTGCGGATGGGCCGGAACAAGACGATGTTCAGCAGGAAGACCAAGACCAAGAAATTGATGATCTGCGCAATCAAAGTCCAGTCAATATCAATCATGCCTGGCTGCCACCTTGTGTTTTTATTTATCAGGACAAACGGTTAGCAATTTCTAGGGTCAGACCCATGTGTAACTTTTCACGAATCCCCTTTTAACCTTTTTTCCCCGTGCTGTCAAAAATTTTTTTCAAAAAAATTTTTATCCCCCGAAAAGAAAACGGCGCATGCGAATATTAAGGAGAAATCCTACTCCCAGGAGGGTGGTCACCAAAGAGGAACCCCCGTAACTGAAAAGGGGCAGAGGGATACCCACCACGGGCATAACCCCGGTGACCATACAGAGGTTGATGAACACCTGCCAGAAAATCAGGGCGGTAACGCCCAGGGCCAGCAAATGGCCGAATCGTTCCTTGCAGTCCCGGGCCACCTGCAAGCACCACAGGGTCAACCCCGTAAAGAACAATAACAATACCGCCGAGCCCACAAAACCCCACTCCTCGGCAAATACCGAAAATACGAAGTCGGTGTGCTGTTCGGGCAGAAATTGCAACTGGCTCTGGGTGCCCTGTAAAAAACCCTTGCCCCAAAACTGGCCCGAGCCCACCGCGATCATGGATTGAATCACATGGTAACCGGCCCCCAGGGGGTCATTTTCCGGATTGAGAAAGGTCAAGAGCCGCTGGCGCTGGTAATCTTTGAGGAACCCCCAAATCAAGGGGGAGGCCAGGACCAGGGCCAAGATGCAGCCTAGTATAGTGCGCCAACGCACCCCCACGAACAGGATCATGGAGAAGGCCACCAACCCCACCAGCATCCCGGACCCCAGATCAGGCTGTTTGACAATGAGCAGCACCGGCAGCAAGATCAGGACCATGGGGGCCAGCAGGTCTTTGAGGCGAAGTGGCCCCGTCCGGGGGCGACGGCTGAAATAGGTCGCCATTACCAAGATGATGGCAATTTTCACCAGCTCCGAGGGTTGCAGGGAAATGGGGCCTAGAGGCAGCCAGCGCCGGGACCCGGCCACCATCTTGCCCCCAAACATCACCGCCACTAACAGAATCACGCTGAGCAGATACAAAGGGTAGGCCAGTTTCTCCAGATGGCGATAATCATACAGCATGATGAGAAACATCAGGACAAGACCCACCCCCAGCCAGTAGACCTGCTTGACATACACCGGGGTGGCCCCGGCCGGGGTGCGGTTGAAGCCGGCGCTGTAAAGATTGACGATGCCCATGGCGGCGATGAGCACCACCACCCCCAGGAGCAGGTAGTCGAAGTTTTGGACTAAACGGCGGTCGAACATGGGTAACTTTATTGGACTTGAGGGGAGGGCCGGGGGACCACAGGTCCCCCGCCCTCCCCCAACATCTAAGCCTCTACTCTATGGCTCAGGGCCTCTTTTAAGGTTTGCTGGTCCGTGTATTTGATGTCGCCGCCCATGGGCAGGCCGTAGGCGATGCGGCTTACCTTGACGCCCAGGGGTTTGAGTTCCTGGCCCAGGTAGGTGGTGGTGACCTCCCCTTCCAGGCTTGGGTTCAGCGCCAGAATCACCTCCTGCACGCCGTCCGCCTTCACCCGGTCCAGCAACTCCTTAACGCGCAGGTCGTCCGGCCCTACCCCCTCCATGGGAGACAGGACCCCCCCTAGAACATGATAGAGGCCCTGGTACCACCCTACCCTTTCCAAGGCCAGCATGTCTCCGGGGTCCGCCACCACCAGGATCTGCCCGGGGCGGCGCTGGGGGTCGGCACAGATGGGACAAAGTTCCTCGTCCGCAAAGGCGAAGCAGCGCCGGCAGATTTGAATCTTCTCCTTTAACTCCATCAGGGCCTGGGCCAGCTCCAACATTTCACTCTGGGGGGCCCGCAAGAGAAACATGGCCAGCCGCGCCGCGGTCTTCTCCCCCACCCCGGGCCACTTGCTTAGGGCTATAATTACTCTTCTTAATGCTGTCGGATAAGCGCTTTTGGACATTTTTATACCTTGATGGGTTATTAGCTTTCAGCTTTAAGCGATCAGCTTTAAAAAAAACCTTTAAAATGATAAAGGCATCTGACAAAGGCCTCTTGATGCTAGTTTGGGTATTCGGAAGGACAAAAAAAGCTGACGGCTGATAGCTGAAAGCTGACCGCTATTCTCAAAACATCCCCGGTATCTGCAGGCCGCCGGTGAGTTTGCTCATTTCCTGGGCCATCATTTCCCGGGCGCGGTTCAAGGCTTCGTTCACTGCGGCCAGAATCAGATCCTGGAGCATGTCCACATCGTCCGGGGTGGCCACTTCCTGGTCGATGCGCAGGGACACCAGTTCCTGGCGGCCATTGACCACGGCCTCCACCATGCCGCCGCCGGCCTGGGCGCTCACCGTGCGGTTCCCCAACTCCGCCTGCATTTCCATCATCTTGCTTTGCAGCTTCTGGGCCTGTTTCATCATCTGAGTCAGATTCTTCACTCAGGTTCCTCCTTCCCCGGGGTGGGGTTAAGCCACTGGCCGCCGAAGATTTCCATGGCCTGTTGTTTCAGCGCGGCCATATCCAAGGGCTTTTGGGGGGCCGCCGGGCTTTTCCCGGCCCGGGGCGTCTGGGCCTCTATCTCCAGGCTATATTGGGGACCGAAAAAGGCCCGGGCCAATTCCTGCAAACGGGCCTCATGCCGCGGCCCCACCGCGTTCCAGGAGCGCCCTGGGGACATTATAAGCCGATGGTCCTTAAGGCCAACCAGGCGGCAATGGGAGAGCTTGCCGTAAAGGGGGCCGCCTTCCGTCTCCTGGACATATTTTAAAAATGCCTGCCATTTTTCTGACAACTCACCTTCAGCCATCACCTCCGAAGGTGGTGCGGCCGACTCCGGGACAGCCACGGCCATCCCCGGCTTTTCTCCCACCTGGGCCGAAATTTCAGCAGGAACCTCGCACCCGGCCCCCAGCCGCTGCTCCAGGCTTTCCAGCCGGGCCAGCCAGGCGGCTAGGGGCAGCACCGGCTCCAGGTGAATCAGCCTCAAGAGCTGCACTTCCAGGGCCAGCCGGGGCTGGGGCGCCCGGCGCAACTCTTCTTCCCCCTGGAGCAAGACGCTGAGCAGATTGTGCAGGTGGGCGGCTGGCGCCTGCCGCGCCAGACTCGAGAGCTCCTCCCACTCCGTGTCGGCCACGGCCGCCAGTTGCCGGGCCTCGGGATGCAGCCCGGCCAGCAACAGATGGCGCGCATACAGGACCAGGTCCTGATGAAAACGTCTTAAGTCCTGGCCTTGATTGTAAAGTTCCTCGATCAGGGCCAGCAACTCCGGCCCCTGGCGTTGGATGATGGCCTTCAAGGCCCCAAGGAGCGCCCCAGGGTCCGTCACTCCCAGGATGCGGGCGATCTGGGGCGCGTCCACCTCCTGCCCCCCGAAGGTCACCACCTGGTCTAAAAACCCCTGGGCGTCTCTTAAGCTCCCCTCCGCGGCCCGGGCCACCTGGGCCAGCCCCTCCTCCTCAATGCGCCAGCCCTCCTGGCTTACCAGCTTCTCCAGTTGGGCCTGAATCAACGCGGTGGGAATGCGGCGGAAATCATAGCGCTGGCACCGGGAAAGGATGGTCACCGGCACTTTGTGGGGATCGGTGGTGGCCAGGATGAAGACCGCATGGGCCGGCGGCTCCTCCAGGGTTTTCAGCAGGGCGTTAAAGGCGTCTTTGGTGAGGCTGTGCACTTCATCGATGATATAGACCTTAAAGTGCCCCTGGGCCGGCAAATACTTGATCTTTTCCCTCAGGTCCCGGACCTCGTCGATGCCCCGGTTGGAGGCGCCGTCGATTTCCAGCACATCCAGAAAGGATCCGGCGGTGATATCCCGGCACACCTGGCAGGCGTTGCACGGCTGGGGAGTGGGACCGCCGTTAAGACAATTCAGGGCCTTGGCCAGGATGCGGGCCACCGAGGTTTTGCCTACCCCCCGGGGACCGGAAAACAGGAAGGCGTGGGCCACCCGGCCGCCGGCCAGGGCGTTCTGCAGCGTGCGGCAGATGGGCTCCTGGCCCACCACCTCTTCAAAAGTCTGGGGACGCCACTTGCGGGCCAGGACTTGGTATGCCATTCAAATTCCGTTTTCGGTTTTGGGTTTTTGGTTTTTGGTGTTAAAACAATAACATATTTTAGTTTTGATTGGACTTTCTTGAATCATAATCTACGGGTAAGTCAAGGATTTTTTACGAAAAACCAAAAACGAAAAACCCAAAACCAAATATGGCGGAGAGAGAGGGATTCGAACCCTCGGAGCGCGGTTTAGACGCTCACACGATTTCCAGTCGTGCCCCTTCAGCCGCTCGGGCATCTCTCCTTAATAAATGATTGAGATGTGCTTTAGGGGAGGGGGCCAGGGGCTTCCACAGGCGAGACGCCTGTGCCACTGGCCCCCTGACAATCCTCCCCTAAAACCCCACCCCCAACCCCTTACATAAAAGGTGGCACAGGCTTTCAGCCTGTGCTCCTAAAGAGCCGGCCAGAGGCCCTTGCCCCCAAGCCTCCTGCTGATTGAGGGGGTGGAGGAAAATGTAGGGCGACCCGGCGGGTCGCCCCTACTTCCCGGCCTTAACACTTGGGTTTGGCCACCAGGATTTCGTAATTCTCCTTTTCCTTGTCCGAGAGGGCCTTGTATTCCTCTTCGGTAAGGATGCAATCCAGGGGCAAACAACCCATATCGTCTCGGTAAGGGCTTTTCTCCCCCAAATAAATTTCACAATTGCGGTTCACATAAAGCAGTCCCATGGCGACCTCCCCTTGACACTAACTGTGGGGGCAGGGAGCTGTGCCCCCTGACCCCCTCCCAACCTTAAGGGGTTGGGGGTGGGGGTTTGGGGGAGGGGGCAGGGGCCGGTGGCCCTGGCCCCCTCC
>JAUXZG010000199.1 GCA_030694005.1 Desulfobaccales bacterium
GCCCGCATAAAGGTTTTTTTGCCGATGAGCAGCTCTAGAAATTAGTCCTTGTCCGTCGGCAGGCCAATCATCTTTTCCCCGGTCTTCCTTAGCTCCTAACCCTCATTAAGGTGGTGGGCCCGGCCGGAGCCTAAAGGCCTCGGGTTAACGAAGCATTATCCCCTAGGCGTGCCGGCCGCCATTCCTGTGGGCTTATTTGCTGCCCCACCTTCCACCCGGGCGGCGGCCGGGGAAAATCCTCCCAGCCCTTGCCAGGTAATTAATTTCGTAGTAAAAATATAGAGAGCTTTCGTCAAGGAGACTCTTGGATGAAGGTCAAGGTCAGCAGCAGCCGCGGGCGTATCCTGGTAGTGGATCAGGAGGATTGGTGCCGGGAATTCCTCTCCGCGGTTATCAAACTCTGCGGGTTCGAGGAACTCAAGCTGGCAACCTCGGTGGCCGAGGCCCTGGAGGCCCTGGCACAAAGTCCTTTCGATCTGGTCATTACCGACCTTAAATTGCCGGATTATCGTCGTCTTCTGGATGACGGCCGGAGCCGTTACCCCACCATGCGGTTCATCCTCATGGTGCAGCAGCAAAAGCACGCCCAGCAGTTGCTTTATCTGGAGTACGTCGATATTGTCTTCAAACCCCTCAGTTTAGACGAAATTGTCCGCAAGATCAGACACGCCATTCATCAAACACATCTGCACCAGTCGGAAGAAGAACTCCGCCGCCTGAAACAAGAAGCTTTTCGGATTTGGGGGTAGGCTAATACTGCGACAGAGTGCCCAGGCGTTTGGCCTGGCGCACGGCCCAGGCAAACACAGCCAGGCTGAGGGGCAGCAGGACGACGGCAAAGGCCGCCAGGATGGTAATCTGGGTGCTCAACTGTCTAAGCCCCCAGCCATTGAGAACCGCCTGGCGCAGGCCCTCCAGGGCGTGAGTGAAAGGAAGGAACAGGGAGACCGTCCCCAGCCAGTGCGGGAGGATTTGGAGGGGGAAATAGACCCCCCCCAAAAGGGCGGAAAGCTGTCCCAGCATCGCGGTAACCGGGTCGTTCCTTTTAAAGGCCAGCAGGAAGCCGGCGGATATAATTCCCAGGGGCAGGTGGGCCAGGAGGGCCAAAATTAGCAGGACCGCAGTGGCCGGCAGGTTTGCCTGGGCCAGGGAAATCTTGAAAATCCACACGCTAAAGCCGAGATAGAGAAGGATCTCCAGCAGGGCGGAAAAAAATTGATAGAGCACCGAACAGAACACGATGGCGGGCAGAGAGGTGGGGGTTACCAGCATGGCTTCCAGGGTACCGCTGTACATGCCAAAATAAATTTTGCGGGCAATGGAGGTCAAAGCCACATCCTGGAAGCTGGCCAGGGCCAGGCCCACCATGACGAAAGGAAAGTAGCTCCCGCCATAGACAGTCAGATAGGGGGAAGTGGCCTCGCCCATTAATTGGCCCAGGTAATAAAAAGCCACCAGTCTAAAGAAGATGCGGCCGCAGCACCAAATGAAGGTAAGGGGATAACTCAGCTCTTCTAAGAAGTCCAGGATAAAGAAGGCCGCTACCTTACGCAGGACCATGACCATCTCCCTGGACCACCTGCCGGTACAGGTCCTCCAGGCTTTCGCCGGCCGCGGGCTGAACTTCCTGTAAGCGGCCTTCCTTCATGATGGCCAGACGGCCCCTCATTTTCTGGACCTCCTCCAGGCGGTGCGTCACTATAATCATGGTCTTGCCCTGACCTTGCAGCTGGGCTAACAACTGCCGCACCTCTTGAGTGGCGATGGGATCCAGGTTGGTGGTGGGTTCGTCCAGCAGGAGAATATCCGGTTGGTGGAGCAGGCCCCGGGCGATATCGAAACGGCGCTTGATGCCGGTGGAGTAAGAAAAGAAGCGGCGGTCCAGGTAGGGCTCCAGTTTAAGAACGCGCGCCACCGGAGGCACCGCATCTTTAGGGTTCAGGTTATGCAGCCGGGCAAAAAAGGCCAGGTTCTGCCACCCGGTGAGGCGTCCATAAAAGCTTTCCTCATTGCAGGTGATAAACCCCAGGTGGCGTTTGATGGAGAGCGAGGCGGCGCCGGTGTCCTGTCCCTGCACCCAGATGCGGCCCTGGGTGGGAGTGAGCAAGGTGGCGATAAGTTTGATCAAGGTGGTTTTACCCGAGCCGTTGGGACCCAGGATGCAGAGGTTCTCGCCGGCCATAAGCTCAAAGGACACCTCCCTCAAGGCGCAAACCCCCGGCGGGCGGCGCAGGGCCAGGAAGTGGCGCAACTCGAGTTGGGGGAAATACTTGCTAAGGCCGGCCACGGCCACCGCCGGAGTAGACGCCAAAAGGTCACCTCTCAGTTAAGATATTGAAGGGAGGGCCGAGCCTAAGGCGCAGGCTTGCCGCCCCCGTCTCCTTTCCCTTTTAATCCTACCGTAGAGAAACTGCCTCCGGGAAGAAAAATAGCTCATACTTCCAGTCTTGCATAAATTTTGCTCCTATAGTAGTTTTTGTCCCAAGCTCACCTTCTCCGAAGGAGAGGGGAATAATATAACTTGATGATTTTCCCTGATTTTTTCCATGGCAATCCTGACCTTCCGGTTCAGGGGGGAGGAGAACCTGAGGTTTCCGCAAGGCCTCAGGAAACCGGCAGAAAATTTGGCCTTGGAACAACCTGATATAAAGGAGGATAAAGGATGACGCCCATTTCTCGGGCCTTGCTGAGTGTCACCGACAAAAGCGGTTTGTTGGAGTTCGGCCAATTTCTGGCCAATCATAAGGTGGAAATTCTCTCCACCGGCGGCACCGCCAAGATGCTTAGGGAAGGCGGGGTGGCGGCGGTGGAGGTCTCGGACTACACCGGCTTTCCGGAGATGTTGGACGGCCGCGTGAAGACCCTGCACCCCAAGATCCACGGCGGTATCTTAGGACGCCGGGACCTGGCGAGCCATCAGCAGCAGATGGCGGCGCAACAAATCGGCCCCATCGACCTGGTGGTGGTGAACCTCTACCAGTTTGAAAAAGCGGTGGCCCAACCCGGCTGCACCCTGGAGGACGCCATCGAGAACATCGACATCGGCGGCCCCACGCTCCTTAGAGCCGCGGCCAAAAACTATCAGGCGGTGACGGTGGTGGTGGACCCCAAGGACTATCACCATGTCATGCAGGAAATGAAGATGAATAAAGGCGCCACCACCCTGGCCACGCGCTTTCAGTTAGCCCGCAAGGTCTTCAAGCTCACGCACGAATACGATGGGGCCATTTACCGTTACCTGGAGGATAAAGCGATAGCCTGCTGATGGGTTCCGTACCTGCCGCCATCACCTTGAGCCGGGGCCGCCGGCTTGTCCTGAGCAGCCCGGACTACTACCAGGACCTGTTGACCGGGATCGCCCAGGAGATCCTCCACGAGCTGTCGGAATTGGAGAAAATCGACCTGACTTCCCTGGGAGAAGACGCCTTTGACCAGGTGGTGGGGATCACCCAGATCCGCCTGCTCAACGAACTCTATTACTGCCTGGGGCAACTCAAGGCCCAAGGGGTGGAACTGGAGGTAAAAAGGGCCATCCAGGACCTAAGAGACATCTGGAACCGTTACATCGACGGCACCCACCGCCCGGAAGCCCTGAAATTCCAGGTGGACCCCAGCGAAACTTTGTTGCAGTGAGTGGGTGGATTGAGGGGAGGGGGTAAGGGCCCCCACCGGCCCTTAGCCTCCTCCCCCACAAATCTTATCAGGATGCCAATAATTCGGCCTTCTGGTAGTGCAGGCCGACGTCTCTTCTTAAGTCCAGGCGGTTGCCCTGATCATTTTCCCGGGGGATGACCCGGATCTTGCCGTTGTCGAAGGCGTTGAGCAGCCTCTGGCGCAGGCTTTCCACCACCTGGCCTCTTTTTTGGCCTTCCTTGATGGAGGCGTTCGCCACCAGATAGGCCACCCGGGAGCCGTCTGATTTGAAGACGCCTTCCGCGGCCCAGTCCATGGCCGAGGGAATCACGGTAATTTTCTTCTTGTCAAAATAATCGAAGTCAATCTTAAGCACCTCTCCTTTAGTCAAGGACCAGGGATACCCTTTTTGCTGTTTGGGGCCCCCGGGGCCGGTGACCAAGGCCAGGCACAGGGAGACCTGGTCGGACCTTACTTCCGGCGTGACTTTATCCAGGTGGCCCGCGGCCATGGCCTCAAGTAAGGCTCCCAAATTGCGCAACCTTTTCACTATGGGCTGGAATTCCGGTTCTCCGGGGCGGATATTGATTTCGCATACCCTGATCGCGGTGGGCTTAAAGTTATCATCAAAAGACACAAAACAGCCTGGATAGAGGACGCCCTGGCGCAGGAGGCCCTTTTCCTTCATGATTTCGATCAGGGGTTTGGCAATAAGGTCCTCCGCCAGGGCCATTAACTCATGCGACTCCAGGGGGTGCGGGGAAATGGAGCCCATGCCGCCGGTAATGGGATTGTCCAGGCCGGGCGGGCCGGCAAATCTTTCCGGATAGTCCAGGGCCGTGGGCAGAATCTGATAATTCCCCCTCTGGTCCACGAAAATCGTAAAACTTATTTCCACTCCTGACATGCGGGACTCGATGAGAAGCGGCCAGGAGGCTTTTCCCCCAAAAGATCGGGTGTAATCCTCCTGATAATCATTTATTAAACCCTCATAAACCTCTCTTATCTCCCAGGTGTTTAAAATAATCCTGGCTCCTTTGCCGCCGGCGCTAAAGGGATATTTTAAGACCGCCCCCCCGAATTCATGGAGATAAGCCAAACAGGTCCCTAAAACCGCGCGATAATCCTTGGCGTCTACCTCGGTCCAGGCCGGGGCCACCGGGATACCCGCCTTTTGGCATAATCTCTTGCAAGCAATTTTGTCGGCTTCAATAAAAGAGCCTTTCCCGTCCAAACCGATGATCTTGTCCCCATAGCCGGCTGCGGCCACCTTATCGATCAGTCCCTGAAAAATTAAGGCCTCCGGCATAATCAGGGCGATATCCAGCCGTTTCTGCTCAAAGGCGGCTAGCAGGGCCGAGGCGTATGCGCTTACGGAATTGTCGGCCACCGGGACAAAACCCACCGGCCAGTTCATTTTCTGCGCAAAAGGTGGCATGGCCCCGGTGCCACGCACAACCAAACCCTCATATTCGCCGGGATAGAGGTCACTTTTGGAGCGGCTGGTCTCCAGGGCCGCCAGGAAACTCCTGCCGTCCGTGCCCACAAAACCTATTTTTACCTTCCCCATATTTTTGCTTCCTTTAAAAGTTGTTACCTTCACCAATACCAAGAATTACCAGGCAAATCCATCAAAATTCCCGCGGCGCGGTGGCAGAATTTAGGGGCGGTTTGTGGGGGAGGGGGCCAGGGGTCGCAGA
>JAUXZG010000238.1 GCA_030694005.1 Desulfobaccales bacterium
CCCCCCCCCCCCCCCCCCCCCCCCCCCCCCCCCCCCCCCCCCCCCCCCCCCCCCCCCCCCCCCCCCCCCCCCCCCCCCCCCCCCCCCCCCCCCCCCCCCCCCCCCCCCCCCCCCCCCCCCCCCCCCCCCCCCCCCCAATCATTCCTGTCCCAAGTCCTTAATAATCCAAGCCGCCGCGTCCAAGAGGTCCGTGGCCACATACACCGGCTGCGCCGGGGCTTTGGCTTTGATGAATTCGTATTCCCCCCGGCCGTAGCCGGTGAGCACCAGGATGCCCTTCACCCCGGCCCTGGCTGCGGTTTGCACGTCCAGCAGGCGGTCCCCCACTAAATAAGAGCGCTTCAGGTCCAGGTCCAGGTCCCGGGCGGCCTGGTGAATCAGGCCGGGTTCAGGTTTGCGGCAGGCACAGCCTTCGTCCGGGCCGTGGAGGCAGGCATAAATCCCGTCCAGATGCGCTCCACCGGCCGTTAGGAGGTTTTTCATATGCGCATGCACCTCAGCCACCAGAGAAACCGGAAAATAGCCCCGGGCCGCCCCGGACTGGTTGGAGATCACCACCACCTTAAGGCCGGCCTGATTAAGGCGGCGGATGGCCGGGATGGTCTGGGGGAGCAGCACAAAGCGGCTCAAATGATTGATATAGCCCATCTGTTCGTTGATGGTGCCGTCCCGGTCCAGAAAAACGGTGACCTTACTCATGTACTCTCCGTGAGCCAGTGGCGGGCGGCGGCCAGAACCTCCGCCACCGTGATGGCGGTGAGGCAGGGATAGCCCTCCGCACAGGTCCGCTTCAGACAAGGGCTGCAGGGTAGGGGGTGGTAAAGCACGGTGGCCCGGGAAGTAAAAGGCCCGGTGGCCCGGGGGTCGGTGGACCCGAACAGGGCCACCAGGGGGACACCTAAGGCAGCGGCGGCGTGCATCAAGCCAGAGTCGTTGGTGATCAGCAGCTTTAAATGCGCCAGCACCCCCAAGGCCTGGCGCAGGTCGGTGCGCCCCACCAGGTCCAGGACCGGCTGTGCTAGATGCTCTTTAACCTGGGCCGCCACTTCCCGGTCCTCAGGGCCCCCCAAGAGGATGAGGCGCGCCCCGAAATCATCAATAAGGGCCTGGGCCAGGGCCGCGAAGCGCTCCGGAGGCCAGCGTTTGGCCGGGCCGTAAGCCGCGCCCGGACTTAATCCCACCCAGGGCCCGGAGGTAGGACCGGGTCTGGCGGCCAGGATCTCCTGAGCCGCCACAACTTCCTCCTCCTTAAGGGAAAGGGTGGGAGGGGTGAAGGCGGCAACTTCCCCAAAAACCTTCAGCAACCCCAGATAATAATAGACCGTGTGCAATCCCGCCAGTTTCTGTCGTCCGTTCACGGCTACGGTAAGGAAGAGGCGCCGGGCGTCAGCGTTATACCCCACCCGGGACGGCACCCCGGCCAGCCACAATCCCAGGGCTGACTCAAAGGAGTTGGGCAGGGCCAGAGCCAGGTCAAAGCGCCCTTTAAGACCCCAAAGCACGCCCCATTTTTCCGGGCCGGTGGGATAGGGCACAATATCCGCCACCCCGGGTTGGGCCACAAAAAGCGGGGCCACCCGGGGCGCGGCCAGTACGGTGAGGCGCGCCTGGGGAAAGAACTGCCCCAGCCCGGTCAGCACCGGCAGGCTCATCACCGCATCCCCCACCCAATTGGGGACCCGCACCAGCAAGCGCCGCACCGCGGCAAGATCGGCGGCCAACCTCCCCACTACCCGCAACTCCTGGAACCGCGGCCGCACCTCTACCGGCAGGGGCTGTTCGCTTAGCAACAAGACGACCTCGTTGAGGTTTGTGGGGGAGGGCAGGGGCCTCAGGCCCCTGGCCCTCCCCCCATAACTCGCTCCATCACCTCTTCTGGGAGAGGCTGGTGCAGTTTGGCCTCCACTTCCAGGACCCACAGAGGCAGGTCAGCCTCCCAGGTTTCTCCCAGTCTAGCCCAGTCTTTGGCGGTGGTGATCAAGGCCTCGGCCTCCCGGGATTGGGCATCCTTGACCAAAGCCTGTAATTCCTTATGGTTAAAAGGGTAATGGTCGGGAAAGGCGTTAACGCCTTTCAGGGCCACCCTCAAGTCGATAAGGGCGTCGATAAAGACCTCCGAACGGGCCAGCCCGGCGAAGGCGTAAAGGGGCCGGCCCTTGAGGGCTGCTAAGGGTTGCTCCTGCCCCCCGGGGTGGCAGTGGGCCGCCGCCGGGGTGATGGCCGCGGTGAGCACCGTTTTGTCCGGAAAGGTGGCCTTCAGAGCCAGGAGACGCCGCAGGTGAAGGTTCTCCTGGAAGCGCGTCAGAATCAGCGCCTGGGCCGCGGTCAGGGCGCTCAAGGGCTCCCGCAGCGGCCCCCGGGGCAGCAAGTGGCCGTTGCCAAAGGGCGCTTCCGCGTCCAAAAGAACTATATCCAAATCCCGGTGGAGTTGAAAATGCTGAAAACCGTCGTCCAATAAAAACAGGTCGGGCTTAAATTCCTGCCAGGCGGACATGCCGGCCTTATAGCGGGAAGCCCCGGTGTAAACCGCCACCCCGGGTAGGGTTCGGGCCAGCCAGTAGGCTTCTTCCCCCACCTGGGGCGGTTTTTGGTAAATTTCCTGTCCGTCTGAGATGCGGGTAACGCCTCGGGCCAGCCCCCGGTAACCCCGGCTGAGGATGGCCACCTTTTTGCCCTGACCCTGGAACAGCCGGGCCAGGCAGGCAACCATGGGGGTCTTGCCGGTGCCCCCCACCGTGAGGTTGCCCACACTCACCACCGGGGCGGGCAGGCGCTTGGGCTTAAGAATTTTATATCTGTATAAAGCCCGCCGCCCCCATGCCCCCAGGCCGTAAAAAAAGGCCAGCGTGGCCGCCAACGCCCGAAGGGGCGCCGGCGCCGGGGGCACGCCTGCCGATACCTGCAAACCCTCAAACAGCTTATGCCAAAAAGGCTTCATGCTCAGTTATTGGTAATGATATTTAGGGGTCGGGGCCGAAGGTCCCGACTCCCACGGCCCCATCCACAGGTTGGGAGGGGAGCTTGGGAGAAGGGCAAGGAAGGGGGGTAACCCGGCCCCTACGCCCCTGGTCCTTCCCCCAAAAAGCACAGGCGAGACGCCTGTGCCACTTCTTTATTTGAGTCCCCTTTGGTTCTTACCTAAACCCTTATGCGGGTTGGGAGGGGGGCTTGGGTGGAGATTGTAAGTGAGCTCAGCTCCCTGGCCCTCCCCCCAAGGAATCCCTTACCCCTCCCCCTTCCTCCTCCTGCGCGAACTGCATTTCGTAGAGGCGGCGGTAGAGGCCGTTTTGTTGCAAGAGTTGGGTGTGGCTGCCGGTTTCAACGATTTGGCCTTCGTTTAGCACCACGATGCGGTGGGCGTTGCGCACCGTGGACAGGCGGTGGGCAATGACCAGGGTGGTGCGCCCGGCGATGAGCCGGTCCAGGGCCTGTTGCACCTCCCGTTCCGACTCCGAGTCCAGAGATGAAGTGGCTTCGTCCAAGATCAGGATGGGCGGGTCTTTGAGCAGGGCCCGGGCGATGGCCAGCCGCTGGCGTTCCCCGCCGGACAGGCGCACCCCCTGTTCGCCGATGAGGGTGTCCAGCCCCTGAGGCAGGGCCTGGACAAACTTATAGGCATGGGCGGCTTTCAGCGCGGCGACGATCTCCTCTTCGGTGGCCTCCAGGCGGCCGTAGGCCACATTGTGGCGCACGGTGTCATTGAACAAAATGGTCTGCTGGGTGACCACGCCGATCTGGGCCCTGAGCGACGCCTGGGTAACCTCCCGGATGTCGTGGCCGTCAATGGTAATGGCCCCCTGTTTAACCTCATAGAAGCGGGGCAGGAGGTTTAGCAAGGTGGTCTTGCCCGTGCCGCTGGGGCCCACCAGGGCCACCAGCTCCCCCCGGCGCACCTCAAGGTCAATGTTTTTAAGCACCGGGCGGTCATCATAAGCAAAATCCACTTTCTGATAGGCGATGTGCTGGGAAAGGGGAGGCAAGGGCCTGGCCTCGGGGCGGTCCTTAATGTCAGGTTCCTGGTCCAGCAGCCCGAAGACCCGGACCGCCGCGGCCAGGCCTTCCTGGATGGTGTTGTGGACCTGACTCAAGCCCTTGATGGGCGTGTACAGCATCAAAAGCGCGGCCAGGAAGGAAAAGAAGGTGCCCGGGGTGGAATAGCCCTGGATGACATTGTAGCCGCCGTAAAAAATGATGGCCGCCATGCCCAAAGCCCCCAGCAGCTCCATCACCGGCGTGTTCAATTCCCGGGTGGCGGTCCATTTCATGCGCTGGCGGAAATATTCATGGTTGGCCTGGGCAAAGCGCTGGGCCTCATAATCTTCCCGGGCAAAGGCCTTGACGATGCGTTGGCCCACGAGGCTTTCTTGCAAAACATTGAAAAGGTGGGCGCTGGCCACCTGGTTCTTGTGGGAGATGCGCCTTAAGCGCCGCCCGAACTGGATGATGATGACCACCGCCAGGGGGAAAACCAACATGGCCAGCAGCGCCAGGCGCCATTCGCGGTAAAAGATCACCCCGGTAAGCCCCACTACGGTGAAGCTGTCCTTGAAGAAACTGGTCACCACCCGGGTGACCGAGTCCTGCAGCAGGCTGACATCATAGGTAAGGCGGCTCATCAACACCCCGGTGGACTGGCCATCGAAAAAAGCCAGGGATTGCCGCTCCAGGGAGGCAAAGAGTTCGTCCCGCATCCGGGTGATGGTGTTGATGCCGATATAGCTCATCTGATAATGATGGAAATAGGCCAGGGTGCCTTTTACCAGGTAAAGCACCACCACCAGGAGAGGCAACAGATAGAGCATGTGCAGGCGTTTGGCGAGAAAAACCTCGTCCAGGACGGGCTTTACCAGGTAGGCCAACAGGGCCGTGAGCCCCGAGACCGCCAGCATGGCGACGATGGCCAGGGCCAAGCGGAGCCGGTGAGGTTTAAGATAGGTAAGGAGACGCAGATATAAACGCAGGTCTTTGACCATGATTAACCAGGGTCCGACAAATCCCTTTATTTCTTCAACATATATCCCATCCACCAAAAATTTGCCAGCCAAATCCCGGGGGTGAGTGGGGGGGGGGGGGGGGGGGGGGGGGGGGGGGG
>JAUXZG010000240.1 GCA_030694005.1 Desulfobaccales bacterium
CCCCGCCGGGAGCTGACCTTGATGCGCTCTCCGTCCTTGATGTCCATGGCCTTGGCGTCCGCCGGGCAGATTTCCATGTAGCCCTCTTCCATCTCCCGATGCAAAGACGGGGAAACCCGGGTCATGGTGCCGGAGTGGTAATGCACGAAAGCCCGGCCGGTGGTGAGGAACATGGGGTAATCCTGGTCCGGTTCTTCCGCCGGCGGTTTGTAGTCGATGGCGGTGAACAGGCCCTTGCCCCGGCTGAACCGGTCCTTGTGCAGATATACGGTGCCCGGGTGGTCGGCAGTGGGGCAGGGCCACTGCAGCCCGCCCGCGCCCAGGCGCGCGTAGCTCATGCCGGCATAGCTGGCGGTGAGCTTTTTGATCTCCTCAAAGATTTCTTCCGGGGAGGCGTAGTTCATGGGGTAGCCCACCCGGGTGGACAGGTCCTGGACGATCTGCCAGTCAGGCCGGGCCTCACCCACAGGCGCGATGGCCTGGCGCACCAGCAGGACCCGGCGCTCGGTGTTGCTGAAGGTGCCGCTCTTCTCCGCGAAGGAGGTGCCGGGCAGCACCACCTGGGCGAATTTGGCCGTCTCGGTCAGGAAAATGTCCTGGACGATGAAGCAGTCCAGCTTCTTTAAGGCCGCTTCTACGTGGTGCAGGTCCGGGTCGGTGACCATGGGGTTCTCACCCACTATATAGAGGGCCTTGATCTTGCCTTCGTCAATGCCGTTGAACATCTCCAGGATGGTGAGCCCCGGCTTGTTGGGGAGTTTTTTGCCCCAGGCCTCGGAAAATTTGGCGTTGGCGGCCTCGTCGGCCACGGGTTGGTAGCCCGAAAAGACATTGGGCAGTCCCCCCATGTCACAGGCCCCCTGGACGTTGTTCTGGCCGCGCAGAGGGTTGACGCCTGCGGCGGCAAACCCCACGTTGCCGGTGAGCATGGCCAGATTGGCCAGGGACTTGACATTGTCCACGCCGGTGGTGTGCTGGGTGATGCCCATGCAATAGACGATGGAGGCGGGCTTGTTTTTGGCGTAAATTTCGGCCATCTTACGCAAGGTCTCCGGGGCGATGCCGGTGATCTGGGCCACCTTGTCCGGCGGATACTCCTTAAGCTTGGCCTGTAATTCTTCGAAGCCCTCGGTGCGTTCGGCCACGTAGGCGGCGTCATGCCAGCCTTCCTTGAGGATGATGTGCATCAGGCCGTTGATCAGGGCCACATCGCTGCCCAGGCGCTGCTGCACCGCCACGTCCGCCAGATCCGACAATTGAATCCAGCGGGGGTCGGCCACGATGAGCTTGGCCCCGTTGGCCTTGCCTCTAAAAATCCACTTGGCGGCAATGGGATGGTTCTCCGTGGTGTTGGAGCCGATGATAAGAATACACTTGGCCTGAGCCAGCTCCGGAATGGAGTTGGTCATGGCGCCAGAACCGAAGGCCGCGGCCAGACCGACCACGGTGGAGCTGTGTCAGAGTCGGGCGCAGTGGTCGATGTTGTTGGTGCCGATGGCGGCCCGGGCGAACTTGGACAGCAGAAAGTTTTCTTCATTGGTGACCTTGGCGGAAGCCAAAATCGCCACGGCATCCGGGCCGTATTTTTCCACCACTTTTTTTAGCCCTTCAGCCGCCACTTGCATGGCCTCATCCCAACCGGCCGGCACCAACTTGCCGTTCTTCCGAAGCAGCGTCTGCTTTAAGCGCTGGTCGCTGCCGATAAACTCATGGATATTCCAACCCTTGATGCACAGACTGCCCTCACTCACCGGGTGGGTCTTCACCGGCAGGGAGCCGATCACCTCGTCATTCAAGACCTCCAGCAAGATCCCGCAGCCGCAGCCGCAATAGGAACAGGTGGTGTTTACCGTGCGAAAATCCATGGATTTACTCCTAACTTATTAAGTTTACAGAAAATATTATCTTGGGAGAAAAAACCATGTTCATATTAGCACAAATTCAAAGCCAGTCAAGGGATAGGAGGCGGTGGGGGTAATTTTCTTGGGGGTTGGAAGAAAGATTTGGGGGAGGGGGCTAAGGGCCATGGGCCCTTACCCTTACAAAAAACTCCCCCAAACCCCCACCCCCAATCCCTTAAGTTTGGCCGGGGAAGGACGGGGCCAAGGGCCCCGCCTTCCCCGGCTCCCTTATGCGGGTTGGGAGGGGGGCTTGGGGGGAGGGCAGGGACCACTTACAAAAAAGGTCCCTGGCCCTCCCCCCAAATCATTCTTCCACAACCTTATAAATAAAAAAACCTGGCCGTGCACCCTTCTTCGAGTCCGCCTCAGTCGGAGGGGTGGCCAGGGGGTTTAAGGATTAGCAGCCGCCACGACACAAACCGCCTTGTTTACCGCTGCTTCCTTCCGGACCTGACGGGGTTCACAAGCGTCTGTTGCGTAGGGTCCAACCCGCCGCCCTGGTCAGCGCCCGCCGGCTGCGCTGCGACCCTCAAGGAGGGACTTCAACCCCGCGTAAGCGGTTCTCGGGTTACAGGGCACCGCTAGCTCCCCGTCTAGCACGGCCAGGTCTCTAAGTATAATCAGCGGTCGACGCGTTCCCGCATTTCTTTGCCCACTTTAAAGAAAGGCAGTTTCTTGCCCACCACCTTGATGAGTTCGCCGGTTTTGGGATTACGTCCCTTGTAGCCCTCGTAAAACTTTACTTTAAAGCTGCCAAAGCCGCGAATCTCGATGCGTTCTTTTTGCACCAGGGCCTCCGCCATATTTTCGAACAAGGCGTTAACCACCATCTCCGCCTTCTTTAAGGTGAGATTCTCGGCCTTGGCCAGGGCCTC
>JAUXZG010000241.1 GCA_030694005.1 Desulfobaccales bacterium
TGAGGCTGGGGCCTACGGCCCCAGCCTCAACCGCCTAAACTTACACGCGTTGGGAGGGGGGTGTGGGGGGAGGGCAGGGAGCCCTTACAAAAAACTCCCTGGCCCTCCCCCCACGAAACCCTTTCAAGGCAACGGCCCCACCGCGGCCAGGTAGAGGGCCGGTTCTTCCTGGGAGTCCACCTCTAAGAGTTGTTCCACTTCCTCATCAAAGAAGGCTCCCACCGGGCAGACCCCCAGGTTAAGGGCGGTGGCGGCCAGCATCAGGTTCTGGCAGATGTGGCCGGCATCCAGAAAAAGGTAGCGGATGGCCCGTTCCCGGTATTTCCACCTGGCCCGGTTGAGCACCCCGGTCCAGATGAAGACCGCTCCGGCGGTGCCCAGAAAGTTCTGGGACAGTCCGGCGGCCACCAGGGGGCGGCGAAAGTCCCCTTCCCTGACCATTTCCAGGGAAAAGTCCTGCACCCGAAAGTGCCAGATGCCCGGGGTCACCCCGGTTACCCGGTGCACCGCCACATAGGTCTCCACCGGATAAAGGGCTCCGGCGGAGGGCGCGGCCCGCAGCAAATAATTTTGGCTGGCCAGGGTGACCCCCTGGGTGGCCCACAGCAGGGCGGCCAACTCTTCCTGGGTCAAGGGGCGCTCCTGATAACAGCGCTGGGAGCGGCGCTGGGACAGGCACTGCCACAGGTCCGCGGGCTGGGGCCTGGCCTCCGGCTTCAGGCTCAGACGCGCTTGGGCCTGGGGATATTCCTTATGGAGAGGCGCCCGCGGATAGGCCCGGCGCGGTTCTCCCAGGCCTGCCCGGCTATAGCGGGTCTCGGTGAGGTAGCGGCGGCCGATGCCGATTTCCGGGGAGTTCATGCCCCCCCCTTGCCCCGTTCTTCCCGCCGGGGCCGATTTCTCTCATAAATAATCTTCAAGCCCTTGAGGGTCAGATAGTCATCCACCGCATCGATGCTTTTGGTTTCCGTGGCGATGAGACAGGCCAGGCCGCCGGTGGCGATGACTCGGGGGTTGTCCCCCAGGGCCTCTTTGATGCGGCTGACAATGCCTTCCACCAGGCCCACATAGCCGTAAATGATCCCGGCGTTCATACTGCTGATGGTGTCTTTGGCGATGATGCTTTTGGGTTTGGCAAAGATCTCCACCCGAGGCAGCTTGGAGGCCTTGAGAAACAGGGCCTCGCAGGAAATCATCACCCCCGGGGCGATGACCCCGCCCAGGTACTCCCCCTGGCGGGAGACCACATCAAAGGTGGTGGCGGTGCCGAAATCCACGATGATGACGCTGCCGTGCACCTGCTCGTAGGCGGCCACGGCGTTGACGATGCGGTCGGCCCCCACTTCCCGGGGATTGTCATAGTGAATGGGCATGCCCGTCTTGATTCCCGGACCCACCCACACAGGGCGCACCTTTAAATAGCGCTGGGCGAAGCCCTCCAGGGTGTTGACCATGGGCGGCACCACGCAGGAGATGATCACCTCGGTACCGGGCGTCAGTTTCAGTCCCTGGGACTGGAAGAGGTTGCGCAGCATGATGCCCAGTTCGTCAATGGTGGCCTCTTTTTCGGTGCGGATGCGCCAGTCGCTCAGGAGTTGGTCCCCCTCATAGACCCCGATCACCGTATTGGTATTGCCCACATCCATCACCACCAGCATGAGACCTCTCCCTCAGTTCAACAGGTTTCCCAGGGTTTGGGCCAGTTCCTGGGCCACCTGTTCGATTTTTTGTAGGTCATCCCCTTCGGCCATGACCCGCAACACCGGCTCCGTGCCGGAGTAGCGCACCAGCAAGCGGCCCCGGGGTCCCAGGCGCTTCTCCGCCTCCTGGATGGCCTGGCGGGCCTTGGGGAGACTTTTCAGATCTTTTCTATCCTTGACGCGGCAATTGATCAGGACCTGGGGATAAGTTTCCATGACCCGGGCCAGCTCCGCCAGGGGTTTACCTTCCCTCAGCATCACGGCCAAAAGTCTAAGAGCGGTGAGGATGCCGTCGCCGGTGGTGGCATGATTCAAGAATACCACATGGCCCGACTGCTCACCCCCGAGACTGTAGCCCCCTTTAAGCATGGCCTCCACCACATAGCGGTCCCCCACCGAAGTCCTGAGCAGCCGCAAGCCCATCTCTTTCAGGGCCACCTCCAGTCCCAGGTTGGACATAACGGTGCCCACCACCGTCTGGTGGGGCAACCTTTCCCGGCGATGCATGTCCCGAGCGCAGATGGCCAGGACATGATCGCCATCCACTATCTTCCCCTGGTGGTCCACCATGATGGCGCGATCGCCGTCTCCGTCGAAGGCTACGCCTAAGTCGGCCTTATGCCGCTTCACCAGGGTGGCCATGGTTTCCGGATGGGTAGCGCCGCATTTGTGGTTGATGTTTTTACCGTTGGGCCGTACCCCCAGGCAGACCAGCTCTGCCCCCAGCTCCCCCAAAACCTCCGGGGCCACTTTGTAAGTGGCCCCATGAGCGCAGTCCACCACGATCTTTAGACCGTCCAGCTCCATTTCTTTGGGGAAGGTGCTTTTCAAAAAGGAGATGTAACGCCCCTTGGCATCGTCGATACGAAAGGCCTGGCCAACCTCGGTGGCCGTGGGGCGGCATTCCTCCACCTCCGCCTGGGTCATCAGGACCTCGATACGGGCCTCCAGTTCATCCGGCAATTTGAAACCCTCGCCGGAAAAAAACTTGATGCCGTTATCCTGATAAGGATTATGGGAGGCGGAAATGACCACCCCGGCGTCGGCCCGCATGGAGGAGGTAATGAAGGCGATCCCCGGGGTGGGCAAAGGTCCGGTGAGCAGCACATCCACCCCCATGGAGCAGATACCCGCCACGGTGGCATATTCCAGGAGATAACCGGAGATGCGGGTGTCTTTGCCCACCACGATGCGGTGCCGTCCCGGACCATACTTGATGACATAGGCCAGGGCCCTGCCCAACTGCATGGCCACTTCCGCGGTCATGGGATGGACATTGGCCACCCCCCGCACTCCATCGGTGCCGAATAACTTCCTAATATCCGCCATCTTGCCCATCAGCTCCATTTAGAGAATATCTAAAAATTTATCACAATTTGAGGCAAATGGAATCAGTAATCGCCCTTAAGACCCCTCTTCTTCCCAAGAGATACATTGCGCCGGGCACTGATCTATGGCCTGCTGAATTTCGTCTTCCGGTGCCCCGTGGGAGTTAATCACTTCGGAATGCCCCAGGGATTCATTGAGGCGAAAGACTCCCGGGCAGACCTGCTCGCAATTGCCACAAGCGATGCAGTCTTCTTCGTTGATTTTCGGAATTCTTTTTGCCATTTTTACTCCTCCCAGCCTTGGTCTCTTGCCTTTGGGGAAGGGGGCCAGGGACCGGTTTCCCTCTGGCACTCCCCCCTATCCAGCCTACGCCATCTCATCTTCCCAATGGATACAGTTAACCGGGCAGACCTCCATGGCCTCCTGGATTTTTTCTTCCGGGGCGCCGGTCGGGTTGATCACCTGGGCAAATCCCAGGCTTTCATTGACCCGGAAGACCTCGGGACAAGTCTCTTCACAGGCGCCGCAGGCAATGCATTCGTCCTCCACCACGATGGGGGTACGCTCACCCATGTAAGCCTCCCTGGCAAAAGTTTTGTTTTGGGGGGCAGGCCAGAGGTTTAAAAAGCAGTCAGCTATCAGCCTTCAGCCGGATAAACCATAAATAACTTTAGTATCCAATGAGAAGCTACGCCCGTACTTCTGGCTGTCCGGCCCAACTCTCTGATTTTGCTGAAAGCTGAAAGCTGATGGCTAAAAGCTTACCCCTTAGCCTCCTCCCCCACCCCAGAATACTGTCACCCGGGACCGCTGTGGCCCGGTGCGGCCCCGGCCATAGCGGCTTAAAACCGGTGAGACCTTGTGGGGCAAGGTTTCCCAGTCCTGGCGGGCGCCGGTGGCACCGCCTTCCGTCTCCCCCACCAAAATAAGATAACGCACCAAAGGAGCGCGGAAAATTTTCGCCACCGACTGCCCCGGCGGCGGCCAGGCATAGAGCACCACCTCCGGCCGTAAATCATAAATAGCGGTGAAAACATCGCCCACCTCCACCTTGGGGTGCCGCGGCAGCCCGGCCTGAAATTCCCCCTCACCCCGGTCGATGGCCTTAAAAGTTAGGCCCGCGGCCTCGGCTAAGGGGGCCAGGGCCGCAGTGAGGTAGCCCCGTCCGGCCCCAGCCTCCATCAGCCGTCTCACCTTCAGCCCTTTGAGATACCGCAAGAATAGCGGCACCCACTCCCGAGAAGGGAAAAAATACACTCCGGTGGCTTGGGACAGCGCCATGAGCCAGGTGTCCACCTCCGGCTCCTGGCGGCAGAGCTCCTCCCACCTGGCCTCGGGCAGCAGGTGCGCCAGGGGGTCCTCCCCCTCAGCCGGCAAGCGCACCAGGCCCCGGGCGAACTCCTGAAAACGCCGCTGCTCCTTAAAACTTACCGAAGGCCGCATAATTTATTTGTCTGCGTATGGAACTTTGGGGGAGGGGGCTAAGGGCCGCAGGCCCCCATACAATCCTCCCCCAAGCCCCCACCCCCAAGCCCTTTAAGTTTATTATTGGCCTGGAAGTCGGGGCCTATGTCCCCGACTTCCAGGCCAACTTAAGCGGGTTGGGAGGGGGGTGTGGGGGGAGGGCAGGGACCACTTACGAAAAAGTCCCTGGCCCTCCCCCCAAAGGACAACCCGAAATACTCCCCCGGCCCTCTTTAGGGTTGCAGTTTCCTGCTAATCTGGAATAATATGGACGGTCATGCCAGAATTTTCCCAGGGTTAAATTTCTAAAGTTCACCTCGACGTTCGGGGCCATGTCAAATCCCGCCAAAGAAGACAAAGCCAAAGCACGTTTGGGCCGGGCCGGGGTCTGGGGCTTTTGGGGGATTCTCACCCTTATGTTGGTGGCCGGAGGTTGTCAATTTGGAGCCTCCGACGCCCACCATTCTCTAGTTATAGCCGGTTCCACTTCGGTGCAACCCTTTGCCGAGAAATTGGCCGAAATTTTTATGCATCAGCACCCTAAAGCCCTCATCAATGTGCAGGGGGGCGGTTCTAGCGCCGGCATCTATGCCGCCCGCCAGGGGGCCGCGGACCTGGGGGCTTCTTCCCGGGAACTGGTGGCCGCGGAAAAGGACCTTGTAGAGATCCCCATTGCCTATGACGGCATCGCGGTCATTGTCCATCCTTCTAATCCCATAACCGATCTAACCCTTGAGCAACTCCGGCGGGTCTTTCAGGGCCGCTTACAAGACTGGGGAGCCTTGGGACTTAAGCCCCACCCCATCCACCTCATCACCCGGGAGGAAGGCTCCGGGACCCGGGAGGCCTTTGAGCATTTGGTGATGGGCCAGGCGGAAATCACCCCGGCCGCCCTGGTGCAGGACTCCAACGGCTCAGTGAGAGAGCTGGTCGCCGGCGATCCTTATTCCCTGGGTTACATCTCCGTGGGGCTGGTGGACGGACGGGTCAAGGCCGTGGCCATTGACGGCATCTCGCCCACCCCGGAAAATATCAAAAACCGCACCTATGAACTGGTGCGCCGTTTCTTGCTGGTGAGCCGCACCCCTCCCGCCGGCCTGGGTAAGGCCTTCGTGGAGTTCATTTTAAGCCCCCAGGGCCAAAACATCCTGGAAGCCGAAGGGCTGGTGGGGATGAAATGATGGGCCAGGGGAAATTTATCGAAAGAGTGCTGTTTCTCCTGGCTTTATCCGCCATCAGTTCCCTCGTCCTCATCACCGTCTTCATCTTTATGGAGGGCCTGCCTCTCATCCTCCAAACGGGGCTGAAGGACTTTATCCTGTCCAGCCATTGGGCCCCCACCAAGGGCCATTTCGGCATTGCCGCCATGATCGTCTCTTCGCTGTTGGTTACCCTGGGGGCCCTGGTGATCGGGGTGCCCTTAGGATTGGCCTGCGCCATTGTCCTGGCGGAATTTTCTCACGAGCGGGTAAAAACCATCTTGAAGCCCACCCTGGAGCTTTTAGCCGGCATCCCCTCGGTGGTTTACGGCTTTTTGGGGGTAATCTGGCTGGTGCCCTTGATCCGCAATTATTTGGGTGGACCCGGCCTCTCCTTGCTGGCCGCCTCCCTCATCTTAGGAATTATGATCCTGCCCACGGTGATCAGCATCTCCATCGACGCCCTCACCGCGGTGCCGGCTCTCTACCGGGAAGGCTCCATCGCCCTGGGCGCCACTCAATGGCAGACGGTGCGCCGGGTGGTGCTGCCCGCCGCCTCCTCCGGCATCATCACCGCCATCATCTTAGGGATGGGGCGGGCCGTCGGCGAGACTATGGCGGTGATCATGGTGGCAGGCAATGCCTTGCAGCTACCCACCTCGATTTTGGACCCGGTGCGCACTTTAACCAGCAACATCGCCCTGGAGCTGGGCTATGCGTCCGGCCGCCATCGGGAGGCCCTTTTCGCCACCGGCATCGTCTTGTTTGTGATTATCATGATCTTAAACTTTAGCGCCACCGTGCTCACCCGGCGGAGGTAAAGCAAGGCCGTGCGTTTAGACCCCCGCATAACCCAGAGCCTGATGAAAACCCTGCTGTGGAGCCTGACCGGCTTCACCCTCCTGGTCTTGATTTTCATCATCGTGGACATTTCTATAAAAGGTCTGCCCCAGATAACCCCCATGTTCCTCTTCCAGGACCCCCAGGACATGGGGCGGGCCGGGGGCATCTTTTCCACCATTGTGGCCACGGCCTACATTACCCTGCTGGCTATTCTGCTGGCTTCGCCTTTGGGGGTGGGAACCGCCATTTACCTCACCGAATACACCCGGGAGGGCCTGGCCACCCGCATCATCCGCTTCGGGGCCGAATGTCTGGCCGGGGTGCCCTCCATCATCCTGGGTCTGTTCGGGTTTGTTCTGTTTGTGATGAAGCTGAAGCTGGGCTGGTCCGTCCTGTCCGGAGGCTTGACCCTGGCCATCATGGTGCTGCCCATCATCATCCGCACCTCTGAAGAGGCCATCAAGGCCGTGCCCCAGGAATACCGCCAGGTCTGTTATTCTTTGGGTATGAGCCAGTGGCAGACCATCACCCGCATTGTCTTGCCCAGCGCCCTGCCGGGGATCACCACCGGCATCATGCTCAGCGTGGGCCGCTCCCTGGGGGAAACCGCGGTGCTGCTCTTCACTGCGGGCGCGGCCCTGCGCGCCCCGGTGTCCTTATTCGACTCCGGCCGCACCATGGCGGTGCATTTTTACATCCTGGCCCGGGAGGGCTTGTCTATGCCCAACGCATACGGCACCGCGGCCATCCTCATGGTCTCGATTCTGCTGATCAATCTTACGGCCTACACTTTGATGCAGCGCCTGATGAAGCGATATTCGTGAGAAAAAAATGACCCAGTAAAGATATCAATTAACCATAAGCCAATTATTTGGTGGGGCAGGCCTCTGTGCCTGCCTCTTAATAAAGAATAGTTAATGGGCTATGCCTGAAAACCAAGAGGAGAAGCTGGCCATTTATAAACGGAGACTGCCTTACTGGAGGCTATCCGGGGCCATTTATTTTGTTACTTGGCGTTTGCATCCAACGCAATCAGAACTTAAACCTGACGAACGTAAGATAGTAGCCTCCACTCTTAAACACTTTGATGGCGAGCGCTATGATCTGTTAGCCTATGTCGTGATGCATAACCACGTACACGCGCTGGTCTGGCCAGTTGATAACTGCGGTTTACAGGACATTATTCATTCATGGAAATCTTTTACTGCGAATAGACTGCAGCGAGAATTCGGTAGGAGGAACAGCCTCTGGCAGGATGAATATTTTGATCGCATTGTCAGGAATAAAAAAGAATTTCTGGAAAAAGCGCGATACATACTCAACAACCCATGGAAAACATGGCCTGAGATAAAAGGAATATCCATGGGTTGGTTTTAAAGAGGCGGGCACGGTGGCCCGCCCCACCGGCACGGAGGCGGTATAAATGAACCTGGAGCCGACCAAGAGAAACCGAAGCTTTTCAAGTAAACCGGAAAACCCAGTGGGGCAGGCCTCCGTGCCTGCCCAGGTTTTATCTCGTTCCCAAGCTCCTGCTTGGGAACGCAAATTTGGCCCAAGCTCTGCTTGGGCAACATGCCGGTAATAATCTAATGAAGAATAAGCCTCGCAAAGCAAAGCTTTGCCTCCAAGCGGGTCCCCAAGCAGGAGCTTGGGAACCAGTAAAAATTATTCCCCCATGAACCAGGAACCCCAATTCAAAATCCGTATAGAGGACCTTTCCTTCTTTTATGGAGATTTCCAGGCCTTAAAGGAGATTTCTTTAGAAATTAACCGGCATGAAATCTTCGGCCTCATGGGCCCTTCCAAAAGCGGTAAAAGCACCCTGCTGCGGGTCTTAAACCGCATGACCGACCTCATCTACGGCGCCCGGGTCACCGGCCAAGCCTGGCTGGACGATCAAGACATCCTGGCGCCGGACTGCGACCTGGTGCAACTGCGCCGCCGGGTGGGCCTGGTGCTGAGCAAACCGGTGCCCCTGCCCCGCTCCATCATGGAAAACCTGACCCTGGCCCCTCGCTTGGCGGGCAACCAGGACCGGCAGGAGTTGGCCGCCCTGGCCGAGAAAAGCCTCAAGGCGGCCCGTTTGTGGGAGGAGGTCAAGGACCGCCTGCACGATTCCGCCCTGAAACTCTCCGGCGGCCAGCAGCAGCGCCTGTGCCTGGCCCGCACCCTGGCCATGGAGCCCGAGGTCATCTTGTTGGATGAACCCACCAGCGGCCTGGACCCCATTTCCACCGCCAAAATCGAAGAGACCTTGTTCCAACTGAAAAAGAATTATACTATCATCCTGGTGAGCAACAATACCAAGCAGATCGCCCGGGCCACGGACCGGGTGGCCTTTCTCCTCATGGGCGACCTCATCGAGATGGGGGACACCTCCCGGGTCTTCACCGTGCCCCGGGACAGACGCACTGATGACTACATCTCCGGCCGCTTCGGATAACGGCCCTGAGGCTCAGCCCCAGGAAATCATTACCCTTAGGCGCTTAAACCTGTTTTATGGGGACTTCCACGCCTTAAAAGAGGTTAACGCCTCTTTTAAGCCCCAGAACATCACCGCCCTCATCGGCCCCTCCGGCTGCGGCAAGTCCACCCTGCTCAGGGTCTTAAACCGCATGAATGACCTCATCGAAGGGGTCCGCCTCACCGGGGAAGTGCTCATCAAAGGGGAAAACATCTATGCGCCCGGGGTCAATCTGACGCAGTTGCGCAAAAAGGTGGGCATGGTGTTCCAGCGCCCCAACCCCTTCCCCCTGTCCATTTACGACAATGTGGTCTATGGCCCCCTCCTCCACGGCCGGCCCCCCCGGGCGGAGCTGGGGGCTCTGCTGGAACGCTCTTTAAGCGCGGTGCAGATGTGGGAGGAGGTGAAAGACCGCCTGAAGACCTCGGCCCTGGAACTCACCGAGGAGCAGCAGCAGCGCCTCTGCATCGCCCGCCTGCTGGCGGTGGAGCCGGAGGTCCTGCTCATGGACGAGCCTTGCTCCGCCCTGGACCCCCTGGCCACCCTGCGCATTGAGGACCTGATGCGGGAGCTGAGACTAAACTACACCATCATCATCGTCACCCACAACATGCAGCAGGCCGCCCGGGTGTCCGACGAGACCGGCTTCATGTACCTGGGGGAACTGCTGGAATTCGGGGACACCGCCCAGATCTTCACCCGGCCCCGAAACGAAAAAACCGAGGATTATATTACCGGGAAGTATGGGTAGTGTATGTGGGGGGAGGGCCAGGGACTTTTTTGTAAGTGGTCCCTGCCCTCCCCCCACACCCCCCTCCCAACCCGCATAAGTTATCTGAAGGAGGCGGGGCCAAGGCCCCGCCTCCTTCAGATAAAAAACTTAGGGGTTTGGGGGGGGTAAGGGTCTGCGACCCTTAGCCCCCTCCCCAAAAGCCCTCATCCCTAATGGCTAAGGTGACCCAGCACCTGGGCAATAGCTGCGAAGTCCTGGTCGCCCAGGTTCTGGGAAACCCCCAGGCGGTAGAGGTGCAGCAGCAGGTGCCCCAGGGGCGCCGGCGCGCCCGTCTCATACGCGGTGTCCACGATGAATTTACAGTCCTTAGTCATGTGTTTTAAGGGGAAATTGGGGGGGAAGTCTTTTTCCTTAAGCATCTGCGCCTTCATCTGGAATAACCCGCAATTAAGAGGTCCGGAAAAGACCACGTCCAGCATGGCCTCAAAGTCCAGGCCTCCCAGCCTCCCGAAGTTCAAGGCCTCGGCGAAGCCCTCCATCATCAGCCCCAACAGCAGGTTAATGGTCATCTTCATCATGGACCCCTGCCCTGCCTCGCCACAATAAATCACCTTTTTCCCCATGGTCAGGAAGAGCGGCTCCAGTTCTTTAACTTTGGCCTCGGCTCCCCCGGCCAGGATGACGAGTGTGCCTTCTTCCGCCGGCTTCTTGGTGCCCGAAACCGGCGCGTCAACAAAGGCCACCCCGTTGGGGGCCAGTTTCTCCGCCAGTTCCCTGGTAAATTTAGGGGACACCGAACTCATGTTGATAAAGATTTTGCCGGGGCCCAGCTCTGGCCCGGCGCCGTTTTTGCCCCAGAGCAGCTCATTTAAAGCCTCCGGCCCGGTGACCATGGCGATGAGGACCTGGGCGGCGTGGGCCAACGCCCGAGGGCTGGAAGCCACCCCCGCCCCCATCAGGGCGAATTTTTCCGCCTTCTCCGGCGTGCGGTTATAGACCATGAGAGGATAACCGGCCTTGAAAATATTGGCGGCCATGGCTGAACCCATGATCCCCAGACCCATAAAACCCACTTTCGGTTTCATTCTATAACCCTCCGCGCTGAGAATAAGCTGTTTTGGGGGGAGGACCAGGGACCTGAGGTCACCTTACAATCTCTCCCCACACCTGCCTCCCAACCCGCTTAAGTTAGCCGGGGAAATCGGGCCCTTTGGCCCCGACTTCCCCGGCCATCATATATGGGTCAGAAGGGAAGCTAGGTATGGAATATTGTGGAAATTGTCCACCTAGATTTTTTCTGGGGAAATGCGGCAACCCTTTTCCACCCCTTGGTTATTGACAAGCATTATAAATGATTAATTTTTAAAAATATCCGGGAATTTTAGCAACTCAGGAAGAGAGGTGTTTATGTCCAGGCTTAACACCGGTATGGCGCGCCGGATTTCCAGTTGGCCGAACGGCAAGGGAATACCGTGAAGCTGGCGGATTTTAGAGGCCGCAAACTGCTCCTGTACTTTTCCCCCAAGACGGATACCCCCAGGCTGCACCCGACAGGCTTGCAGTATCAGGGATGCCCGCCAGGCCCTGGAGGACGGAAAGTAGTGGGGGGGGGGGGGGGGGGGGGGGGGGGGGGGGGGGGGGGGGGGGGGGGGGGGGGGGGGGGGGGGGGGGGGGGGGGGGGGGGGGGGGGGGGGGGGGGGGGGGGGGGGGGGGGGGGGGGGGGG
>JAUXZG010000242.1 GCA_030694005.1 Desulfobaccales bacterium
CCCCCCCCCCCCCCCCCCCCCCCCCCCCCCCCCCCCCCCCCCCCCCCCCCCCCCCCCCCCCCCCCCCCCCCCCCCCCCCCCCCCCCCCCCCCCCAATACCTTCATTAGGAGATTGATCCCCCCGTGGAGATCTTCGCCCCCCTGCTGCAATCTCTCGTCTCCGGCCTGACCAACGGCGCCATTTATGCCCTCATCGCCCTGGGTTTTGGCATCATCTATAATGCCACCACCATCATCAACTTTGCCCAGGGGGAGATGGTGATGCTGGGGGCTTTGTGCGCCATCAGTATCTATCACCTGCAGCCTTCCCTGCCGCTGGCCTTTCTGGGCGGGGTGGGGGTGGTGACCATGGTAGGACTGACTTTTGAGCGCCTGGCCCTGCGTCCGGTTAAAGACCCCAACCCCATTACCCTGATCATCATCACCGTAGGCGGGGCCGTATTTATTAAAGGGGTGGCCATGCTCCTGTGGGGCAAAGAGGCCTACCCCCTGCCGTCTTTTTCCGGCGATGTCCCCCTCCACCTGGGCCCGGCTACGGTTTTACCCCAAAATCTCTGGGTGGTGGGCCTCACCGCCTTGCTGGTGTTGGCCTTGGAAGCCTTTTTTCGCCTTACCCTGGTGGGCAAGGCCATGCGGGCCTGCGCCTACAATAGTCGGGCCGCCCGCCTGGTGGGCATCGCCGCCGGCCGCATGGTGCAGCTCTCTTTCGGCCTCAGCGCCGCGTTGGGGGCCGGCGCCGGCATCCTCATCGCCCCCCTCACCCTGGGGGTCTATGACATGGGCACCATGTTGGGCCTGAAAGGCTTCTCCGCCGCCATCATCGGCGGACTGGGCAGCAGCCTGGGCGGGGTGCTGGGGGGGCTGCTCTTAGGGGTGGTGGAAGCCCTGGCCTCCGGCTACATCTCTTCCGGCTACCGGGATGCGGTGGCCTTTCTGTTGCTCCTGGTCGTCTTGTTCCTCCGCCCCCAGGGCCTGCTGGGAGGCCAGAAATGAGGCTGCCGCACCTGGTCAACCGCTGGACCCTATTTGCCGCGGCGGTACTGCTGGTGGCGTCAGGGGTGGCCAATGACTACTATTTCACCCTGCTTAACTTCATCGGCATCCACACCCTGTTGGTGGTGGGGCTCAATCTGCTTATGGGCTACGCCGGCCAGATCTCCCTGGGGCACGCCGCCTTCTTCGGCCTGGGGGCTTACGCCTCCGGCATCCTCACCGCCACCTACGGCGTCAACCCCTGGTTGGCCCTGGTGGCCGGTCTGGTAATTAGCGGCACCGCGGCCTTTCTTATCGGGGTGCCGGCCTTAAAACTCAGGGGCTATTATCTGGCCATGGCCACCCTGGGTTTCGGCATCATCGTCTATATCATCTTAAATGAGGCCCAGAAATGGACCGGCGGCCCTTCCGGGCTGGCGGGCATCCCGTCTCTGTCTGTGGGGGGCTGGTCCTTTAACACCCCCGGCCGCCTTTATCTGTTGATCTGGCCCACGGTGGGGGTGATTTTGGGCTTAAGCGCCAACCTGGTGGACTCCCGCACCGGACGGGCCTTGCGGGCCTTGCACGACAGCGAAGCCGCGGCCGAGTCCCTGGCAGTGGACACCGCCAAACTGAAACTCAAGATTTTTGTCTGGAGCGCCCTGTACGCCTCCCTGGCCGGCAGCCTGTACGCCCACACCCTCAACTTTATCGCCCCGGCCTCCTTCGGCTTCATGTTTTCCATCAAGCTGGTGACCATGGTGGTTTTGGGGGGCATGGCCAGCATCTGGGGGTCGCTATTGGGGGCCGCGGTGCTCACCGTGCTGCCGGAGGTCCTGACCGTGTTCCATGATTTTGAGGTGGTCATCTTCGGGGCCATCCTCATGGTAGTGATGATCTTCCTCCCTCAGGGCCTGGTGCGGGGGCTGATGGACCTGAGGGAATTCAGGCGCTATAAACGGGAAGGGGGTGGTATCCCTGTCTGAAGACCTGCTGCTGGACCTGGTAAAGGTAAGTCTGGCTTTTGGGGGGCTTAAGGCCCTGGAGGAGGTCAGCCTCTCCGTGCCGCCGGGTATGGTCAAGGCGGTCATCGGCCCCAACGGCGCGGGCAAAACCACCCTTTTTAATCTGGCCACCGGTTTTCTGTCCCCCCAGGAAGGGCGCGTCATCTTTAAGGGGGAAGAGATTCAGGGCCGGCCGCCCCATGCCATCGCCGCCTTAGGTGTCGCCCGCACCTTCCAGTTGGTGCAACTTTTTGATCGGATGACGGTCCTGGAAAATGTCATGGTGGGCCGCCACCGCCTGAGCCGGGCCGGGCTGCTGGCGGGAGCCTTGCGCCTCCCCGGGACCCGGAGGGAAGAAAAGGAGATACACCGTCAGGCTTGGGAGGCCCTGGAGTTCGTAGGGCTTATGGACCGAGCGCACCAGAGCGCCGCCACCCTCCCCCTGGGATTGAAACGCTTGCTAGAAATCGCCCGGGCCCTGGCCGCCGCCCCTACCCTCCTGCTCCTGGACGAACCCGCCTCGGGCCTGGATACGGTGGAAACCGAGCGCTTGCGAGAAATGATCCTGGCCCTGCGGGACCAGGGCATAACCATCCTGCTGGTGGAGCACGACATGAGCCTCACCATGGAGGTGGCCGACTCCATCGCGGTGCTCAACTACGGCCGCCTCATCGCCGACGGCCCTCCCAGATATGTCCAGAAACACCCGGAGGTCATCGCCGCGTATTTGGGGACGGACTGGCAGGCATGAATTAAAGAAGCTGTCAGCTATCAGCGGTCAGCGGTCAGCTTTTAAGAGATTATGTAGGGCGGGCACTGCCCGCCAATCCTGGGTTTTTTTCTGGTCTAAAAAAGTGGCACAGGCGTCCCGCCTGTGCAGGCGCAGGCTGAAGCCTGCGGCTACAATTTCTGAGGGTTTTAAAAATGAATAAATTTAAATACCTTTTAATTATTTTTTTGTTTTCTTTATTTATAAACTCAGGATGTGCGCAAAATCCTGAAAATCAGATACTTGGTAAGTGGGAAGACGAATACGGGCGAAGCACTACCGAGTTTTTTAAAGATGGAACCATAATCACTATTCATAAAAGGGAGGAACCGATTAAAGGTATCGGGAAATATAAATTTATAGGCGAAAAAGTTATAAAGGTAGACTATCCCCCCGAGGTAGACCAAAAGTTTCCATTGCACGGAACTCATATTTTTGAAGTGAAATTCCCTGATAAGGATAAGCTTGCATTAATCGTTTATGGAGATAATATTAAATTATATAATTACTCGAAAATTAAATAATTGCGTTTTTGTTAATCTTATTATCCCATTTTAAAAATTAATGCTCACTATTCGCAACCTCTACGCCTACTACGGCTCGGTGATGGCCCTCAGCGGGGTGACCTGTCATGTAAGCTCCGGCGAAATCGTCGCGCTCATCGGGGCCAACGGCTCGGGCAAAACCACCCTGCTGAACGCGGTGTGCGGCCTGGTGCGCCAAGAAGGGGAGATTCGCTTTCAGGGCCGCCCCATCTGCGGCCTGGCCCCGGAGGAGATCGTGGGTCTGGGGGTCTCCATGGTGCCCGAAGGCCGCCAGCTCTTTGCCCCCATGACCGTGGCCGAAAATTTGGAACTGGGGGCTTACCGCCGCTCTCGCCGCCAGTTTCGGGGGGCCATTAATGAGGACCTGGAAAGAGTATATCTCCTTTTTCCCCGCCTCAAGGAGAGACTGGCTCAAAAAGCCGGCACCCTGAGCGGTGGGGAACAGCAAATGCTGGCCATCAGCCGGGCCATGATGGCCCGCCCCCGGCTATTGCTTCTGGATGAGCCGTCCCTGGGCCTGGCGCCTTTGGTGGTGGAGGACATCATGGCCACTTTAAGCCGCTTGCGGGACGAAGGGATGACCATCCTGCTGGTGGAGCAAAATGCCCGGGCCGCCTTGAAAGTGGCGGACAGGGCCTATGTGCTGGAAACCGGCCGTATCATCTTGAGCGGCAACGCCGCGGATTTATTGCAGGATCGCCAGGTGACCCGGGCCTATCTGGGTCGGGATTACAAGGAGTTCACCGAGGGTAGATAAGGTCGTTTGCTGATATGAAACTTGCGCCTTTGCGTCTTTGCGCCTTTGCGTGAGAAATCAAGGAGGTAAGGGACATGCGCCAGCCCGAATTTGAGGCCATGGACCGGGAAGAACTGGAACTGCTGCAGTTGGAGCGCCTCCAGAGCACCCTAACCCGGGCTTATCGCCAGGTGAAGTTCTATCGCCACCAGTTCGACCGCGTGGGTCTTAAGGTGGATGCCGTCCGCAACTTGAACGACATGGCCCGGCTGCCTTTCACCACCCGTCAAGACCTTTCGGAAAACTATCCTTACGGTCTGTTCGCGGTGCCTCTAAGGGACACCGTCCGCATCCAATCCTCCCCGGGCACCACGGAGATGCCCCTGGTGGTGGGCTACACCTCCCAGGATGTCAAACTCTGGCTGGAGCTGCTGGCCCGGCTGTACACCGCCGCAGGCCTTACCCGGGAAGACATTGTGCAACTCATCCTGCCCGGGGGCCTGGCCAACTGGCGCCGGGACCTCCAGGCCGGGGCCGAATACCTGGGGGCTTCGGTGATCCCCGCGGCCTCCCTCAATTTCCCCAAAGAGCTGATGGTGATGCGGGATTATAAGACCTCGGTGCTGGTCACCACCCCGCCTTTGGCCCGGCATCTCTTGACCGTGATGGCCCGCATGGACCTGGCGCCGACGGAACTGAGTCTCAAAAAGGCCCTGTTAGTGGCCGCGCCCTTGCCTTCCCTGGTCCGGCGGGAGATTGAGGAGGGGTTCCAAATCAAGATAGCCACCGCCTACGGCATCACCGAGGTGATGGGCCCGGGCCTGGCCTTCAGTTGCGGCGCAGATGGCGGGCTGCACTTCTCGGAGGATCATTTCTATCCCGAAATCATCAACCCGGATACCGGCCTGGCGGTTTCTGCCGGGGAACCCGGGGAACTGGTGATCACCACCTTAAGTACCACGGCCTTCCCCCTGGTGCGCTTCCGGAGTGGGGACCGCACCTCCCTTATTAAAGAGCGCTGCCCCTGCGGCCGCACCCTAAGGCGCCTGGGGGAAATCAGCGGCCGCGTTGACGCCATCTTTGCCGTGGGAGGCATCAAAGTGCATCCGGACCAGATCGGCGCGCTCCTTAAAGAGGCTTTCGGCGGCCACCAGCCCCAATATTGCCGGCAGGTGGTCACCGAAGAGGGTCTGGAAGTGCTTAACATTGCCATCACCTTAGACGAGGTGATCTTTTCCGACGAAGTCAAGGCCCTGGAAGGCTGGTGCCGTCAGGCCCGGCGCTACTTACAAGACCACCTGGGCATCAGCGCCCGGATTACGTTGAAGGAGATGTGATTTTGAGGGAGGGGGCCAGGGGGCGTAGCCCCCTTACAATCCCTCCCCCAAACCCCCACCCCCCACCCCTTAAGTTTTTGGTAGCACAGGCATCTTGCCTGTGCTACAAGAA
>JAUXZG010000243.1 GCA_030694005.1 Desulfobaccales bacterium
AAGGGGTTGGGGGAGGGGATATAGGGGAGGGGGCAGGGGTCTGTGACCCCTGGCCCCCTCCCCTATACCACTGCCGCCGCCGGTGAAAGCTCTCCGGGGATAAGGTCGGCCCCAGTGGGCTTCGCTTTTTAAGGGCGGGAAGATGATTCTGGAGCAAGCGCAGCCCCGGTTCCAGTTGCCGGTAAAGAAAGGGCCGGGCAAGCCCCAGGCCGGCCAGCCGGGAAAGGAGGTGAAGCCACTTAAATTTTGGGCTGAGGCGGCGAACCTCAATAATTTTCTCCGCCAGCCGGATCTTCACCGGGCAGATCTCGGTACAGGCGCCGCATTGGGTGCAAAGGTCGCTGATATCGCCCACCGGTGCCAAATAAGGGGCCAGGAGGATGCCGATGGCCCCGGGATAAACCCGGCCATAGAGGTGGGCCGCCCCCTCCTGAAAGATGGGGCAGATATTGAGGCAAGCGCCGCAACGCAGGCAGTAAAGGGCCTCCTTTAACTCCGGTTCTCCGGCCAGACGCCGCCGCCCGTTGTCCAGGATTACCAGATAAAAGGCCTGGCTCCCTTTCCCGTGGGGTTTGAGGCCCTGGATAAAGTGCACCAGGGCCGTGGCCCGCTGCCCGGTGGCGCTGGCCGGCAGCAGGCGCAAGAAAACCTCCGCATCCTTTAAGGCCGGGATCACCTTTTCCAAACCCATCAAGGCCAGATGGACCCCGGGCAGGCTGGCGGTGAGACGCAGATTGCCTTCATTTTCCAGAAGGACCAGGGTGCCGTCCGCAGCCGCAAAGTTGACCCCGGTGATCCCCATCTGGGCCTGGTAATAAAAAGGCTGGAGATATTCGGTGGCCCGCTGCGTCAGAGCCTCCGGCTCTTCCTGGCAGGATTGGCCCAGGTTCTCCTGAAACAGACGGGCGATCTGGCGGCGATTCAGGTGGAGGGCCGGGGCCGTGAGGTGGGCCGGAGGGTGGCCGGCCAACTGGACAATGAACTCCCCCAGGTCGGTCTCCAGGGTCTGGATCCCCGCCGCGGTTAGGGCCGGGTTGAGGGCGATCTCCTCGGTGGTCATGGATTTGGACTTCACCACCGCTTTGACCCGGTGACGTGAGGCTACCTCCAGGATGAGATTCCTGGCGTGCCCGGCATCTCGGGCGAAGAGGACCTGGCCGCCCCATTTCTCCACCTCTTCTTTGAGGGCGGCTAAAAGCTCATCCAAACGGGAGATGGCTTCAGCCTTGACGGCCTGGGCCTGAGCGCGCCACTCCTCCCAACCGGGACAGTCCTCTAGGAGACGCTCCCGGGCAGCCAACGCCCGATGGGTGGCAACTTTAATAGGGTTGAGCATAAGGTTTGGGTAGGTTTTTGGGGGAGGGGGTAAGGGCCCGCGGTCCTTACCCCCTCCCCCCAACCACATCTGCTATTTACCCCCCTTGGCTTTCTCCCACATCTGGGCCCATTGGGGGTGGTAGAGGCTCTCGGGGTTTTCCATGGCCATGGTCAGAAAGTCGTTGACCTGTTCCTCAATCCAGGGATGTTGGGCAAATTGGCTGAGGGATTTGGTGATTACCTCCTGGAATTCCTGGGGAAACTCGCCCTGGGCCAGGCGTGCCTTTAAGAAGCCCACCAGGGCCGCCAGAGAAATAAACCCCCGGGTCAGCCCATGTTTGGCCATGTTATCTTTGAGGTCCTGCCGGATGCGTTCCCCGGCTATTTCCCCTAGAAAACGGAAGGGGGAGGTGCCGCTGAAAATGGAGGAGACGAAATAGCGGAGATAGTAAAGTTGCTTGCCGTCTCGCCAGATTTTATCAAGATGCTCCTGATTTTCCGGCTCCTGGGCATAGGCCTCCAGGGCATCTCGATAGGGTCGCTCCAGAAAGACCAAGATGATGTTGACCAAAAAAAGGAGGTTTATCAAAACCATCCCCATGGTGCTGACCTGCCGGAGGGCCGGATTGACGGCGCTGTAAGCGCTTAAGAGAAAGAAAAAGAAAATTGCCGCCAGCAACGCCAGGCGTATCAAACCCAGGCGAGAAACCTTGAGGCGCGCGTCCTTGCGCTGGGTGAAAAAGTAGACAAGGAAAAAAAACAAGATAACGATCTGAGTTATGGTGTCCAAAAGGACCCTGGTCAGAAAATCCCACATGGGTTTCTCCTTTAACGTGGGGTGGAGTTATGAAGGCAACTCGAAAATTTTGATTTTGGCCCGGCGGCGCTCTGTGTCCAGCCAGTTGGCGAAGAGGAGCTGCCGCTTATGTTCCAGGGCCTCCCGGACAAGCTTATCTTGTTCCTGGTGAAATTCGGCCGGGTCCGGGGCGCGTCGGGCTTTAAAAGCCAGGAGATAATATTTATCCTGCCAGAAAAGAGGCTCGGCGGGATAGGGATTTTGGGGGGAAAGCAGAAAGGCCGCGCCGGTCAGGGATTCAGCTTTAGGTTGGCCCAAAAAACCCGGGAAGCGGGTAAAAAAGTCGCTGTCTTTCACGGGCAAGCCGGCCTGGGCGGCCACCTGGGCCAGGGGTTCCCCTTGCCGCAGGCGGGCCAGCAGCCGGGTAGCTTCCTGTACGGCGTCTTTTTTAGCCTGTTGCCTTTTGAGCGCCGCCCGCGCCTGGTCTTGGACTCGCGCCAAGGGCGGTATCTCCTCGGGTTGGGTTTCCAGGGCTTTCAGGACGGCAAAACCCAGAGGCAGGTCCACCACCCGGCTGAGCTCCCCTACTTTGAGCTGCAAGGCTGCCTGGTTAAAGAGGGGCTGCACTCCCAAATCAGGAATAGGGTCCTTTTGGGCGAAGAGAGGGGTTTCGCTGGGGGTTATCCCATATTTCTTGCCCACGTCGGCAAAGGAGGCCCGTCCCAGTTCCCCCCGGGCCTCTTGCGCCGCCTCCTGGGCCAGGCGCTTCGCCTTGTCCTCCTTAAGGCGCTGGGTAGCGCCCTCGGCGGCGTCCGGGGCTTTCTCGGTTTCCTTGACCTCTTCCACCTTGATCAGGTGAAAGCCCTGGGAGGTGGAAGCCACGCCTACCTGCCCCGGCTTTAAGGCAAAGGCCACCCTTTCCCATTCGGGCAGACTCTGGCCCCTCTTTAAGTAACCCAGGTCTCCGCCTTCCCCCCGACTGCGGGCATCCTGGGAGTGGGCCTTGGCCAGTTGGGAAAAATCTTCCCCGGCCCGGACTTTGGCCAGCAACTCCTGGGCCTGTTTGTCCACCCGCCGGCGTTGGTCCGAAGTGGCCTTTAAAGGCACGGTGAGCAACAATTGCCTGACCCGAATCACCTTGGGGCGGAGGAACTCATCGGCATGCTCCTTCAGGTAATCTTCCACTTCTGCCGGAGAGACCTTGACCCGCTCCAGAAAATCCTTGGTGCGAAAAAGCAGATAATTTACCTTGACCCTGGCCGGAGTGCGAAATTCCTCCTGGTGGTCCTGATAGTAGCGTTCCACCTCCGCCTCACTGGGATGCAGCCGGGCCAGAAAACGGTCCGGGGACAGCATTAGATAGCGGACGGCCACGGCCTCGTGGCCCAGGCGGAACAGCTCTTGAAGCTCCCCGATAGAGACCTTGGCAAAGGAAGTCACTTCTCGGATGACCTTTTGGATGAGCAGGCGCTGGCGTTCCTGTTCCTCAAATTCCGCCGGAGTCAAGCGGGCCCGGGACAGCAATTGATAATACCGCTTCTCGTTAAATTTCCCTTCTTCCTGGAAGAAGGGATAGCTGCGGATCTGCTCCTGCAGTTCCGGGGCGCTCACCTGGATCCCCAGCCGTTCTGCCGCCTGGAGGACCAAGGTCTCTTCGATGATCCGGGATAAAACCTGTTCCTTGAGCCTCAGGGTCTTGATTATTTCCGGCGTCAGCTCTGCTTGGGCCTGCTCCTGGTATTGTCTCAGCAGTTCGTGATACTGCTTGAGGTAAGTGGTAAGGAGAATGGGGGTGCCGTTGACCTCGGCCACCTCCTGGAAGCGGGGGGATTTGAGGCCGCCCACGCCCCAGAAGATAAAGACCACGACGATGGCCCCGATGGCCAGGGCGATGAACCAGGATTTGGAGTATTTTCGCAGCCATTTCAGCATATTTTATTTACCCAAAGCAGATACCTTTCTCAAAAATTCAATATTAACGTGCTCGAAGCTAATGGCAAAAATTGGCTTATGCTAGTGCAAGGGGGAAATTCCCCCCTTTTCTAAAGGGGAACAAGGGGGGATGTTAAAATCCCCCTTTAACAAAGGGGGGCTTCGGGTTTCCAGGGAAAGGTGCGGGTCAATAAACCTGGGCTAGTTACCCTCCTTTTTGGGCTCCTTTTCCTTCAAATACTTTTGCGCCTCTTTGGCTTCCGGGCTTTTGGGATAGGCATGGACCAATTTTTTCAAAGTGCTCTGATAATTGGTGGTTTGGTTAAGGTTTTTATAGGCATAAGACTGGCGCAGGAGGGCCGCCGGGGCCAGGATGCTCTTGGGATTTTGGCTGGCCATTTTATTGAATTCCACGGCCGCTTCTTTATACTTCCCCTCCTGATAGAAACTGTCGGCCAGGTGGTAGCGGGCTTCCGGGACCTTGGGGCCTAAAGGGGCGTCTTTCAAATACTGGTAAAACTTTTGCCGGGCCTGGCCATATTTCTTCCCCTGATAGAGGCGTAAGGCTTCGCTGTAAGACTTGTCCGGGGGGGTGGCCGGGGTCTTGGGAGAGCCCGCAGCAGCAGGACTCGCGGCTTTGGCCGTGGGCTGGGCTGCGGCGGCAGACTTATCCTTGGCCCTGGGGGTGGGCTTGGGGCGTTCCACTTCTGCCAGACGGCTCTCCAGCTGCTTGAGCCGCGTTTCCAGGGCTTGCACCTGCTGGGCCAGGTCCGGCTGGGCCTGGGCCATGGGGGCCAGGGTAGTGGGAGCCGCGGCGGTGGTTCCTGGGGGAGGCTGGGTAGCCCCGGGCTCCGCGGCCCCAGGCTGGGCGGCTCCAGGCTCAGTGCCCTCAGGGGGGACCGGCGGGGCCTTGCTCCTTAAGGGGACATAGCTGAAGGTGTCACAGGCCGCCAGGGAAAATACGAGAGTTACCAACACTAGGATACGGATCCAGCTTGTTTGCCTCATTTTTCCCCTCCTTAAGGGGCGGGGCGGCAGCGCTCCCCCATTTCTCCACCCCGGCTTTATGGGGCGCAGGAATTGGGGACCTCCGGCCTTTAACCCTCACCTTAGGTATAATGGATTTATTTAAATGTTTTATCCTATTATCTTCTGAGTTGACTTGTCAAGGACGGCGGCCCGGGGGAGTTCAAGTCCCTGAAAGCCGAAGGTTTATTGGGGTAGGGGGTAAGGGGCCTTGAGGCCCTAACCCCCTTCTTTAAACCCCCACCCCCAACCCCTTTGGGACGGTTAGCCGGGGGAAGGGGCAACCTTTACGCCCTTTTCTTAAATTTTCTTCCTCCTTGCTCCCAAACTTCTTTCCGAGTAAGATGACTGGGAAGACCGGGGAAGTCGAGGCCCTTTATAAAATGCTACTTATACCCCGGCAATCATACCGGGATTGACCGGGGTGCGGGGGAGGTCGGCGGGGCGACCCGCCGGGTCGCCCCTACCTGGCCTTCCCCCCAAATCTCCCTTAACCCAAAAGGCAACCCATGGCAGCCGCGGAATTCGTCCATCTCCACGTGCACACGGCCTACAGCCTGCTGGATGGGGCCATCCGCATCCCGGACCTGTTGGCCCAGGCCCAGGCTTTTGAGATGCCCGCGGTGGCCATTACCGATCACGGCTCGCTGTTTGGCGTGTTGGATTTTTATGAGAAGGCCCGGGCCGCGGGGATCAAGCCGTTGCTGGGGTGCGAGCTTTATGTGGCCCCGGGGTCTCGTCTGGACCGCAAAGGTCCGGGCAAAGGGGAAAATAACCACCTGGTGGTGCTGGCCGCAGACAATCAGGGCTACCGCAATCTCATCCAGTTGGTCACCCGGGCGCACTTAGAGGGTTTTTATTACCGTCCCCGGGTGGACAAAGAACTGCTCAAGGAACTGGGCGGCGGTTTGATCGCCCTGACCTCGTGCCTGCACGGGGAGGTGGCCCGGCTCTTGCTGAATGATGATCCGAAAGGGGCGGAGGCGGCGGCCCGGGAGTATGCCGAGATTTTCCCGGGGCGGTTTTACCTGGAGGTGCAGGCCAATGACCTGCCGGAGCAGGCCAAGGTCAACGAGGCCCTGCTGGAGCTGGGCCCCCGCTGGGGCCTGCCGCTGGTGGCCACCAATGATGTGCATTACTTAAGGCCGGAGGACGCCAGGGCCCACGATGTGCTGCTCTGCATCCAGACGGGCAAAACGGTGAACACCTCGGGCCGCATGAAGTTCCAGACGGATCAGCTCTATTTCAAGAGCCCCGCGGAGATGGCTCAGGTTTTCCCGGCGGCGGTGCTGGCCGCGTCCTTAGAGATTGCGGCCCGCTGCGAGGTTACCCTGGACCTGGGGACCTTAAGGTTTCCGGTATTCCCCGCGGCCCCGGGGGAATCCATGGAAGCCGCCATGGAGCGCCTGGCCCGGGAGGGTCTTACGGCCCGTCTGGTGGCTAAGCCGCCCGGCTTACGGCCGGCGGAGCAATACTGGCAGCGCCTGGACTATGAGCTTAACCTCCTGAAACAGATGGGTTTTGCCGGTTATTTCCTGGTGGTGGCCGACATCATCAATTACGCCCGGCACCAGCAGATCCCGGTGGGGCCCGGTCGGGGCTCCGCGGCGGGCAGTCTGGTGGCCTATGCTTTAGGTATCACTGATCTGGATCCCTTGACCTATGGCCTCATCTTCGAACGCTTCCTCAACCCGGAGCGCCTGAGCCCCCCCGACATTGACGTGGACTTCTGCTACGAGCGCCGGGGGGAGATCATCGATTATGTGTCCAGGACTTACGGCTGGCAGAATGTGGCCCATATCACCACCTTCGGCAGCCTGAAGACCCGCCAGGTGATTCGGGATGTGGGCCGGGCCCTGGAAGTGCCTTATCCCGAGGTGGATAAGATCGCCAAACTGGTGCCGGAGCAGTTGGACATCAGCCTGGAAAAGGCCCTGCGCCTGGAGCCCCGCCTGCGGGAGCTTAGGGACGCCAACCCCATGGTGGCCGAAATCCTCACCATCGCCGCCACCTTAGAAGGTCTGCCCCGCCATGCCTCCACGCATGCCTCCGGGGTGGTGATCGCCGACCGTCCCCTGTGGGAGTACCTGCCCCTTTACAAAGGAGGTCGCGGCGAGCTGGTCACCCAGTTTGACATGAAAGGGGTGGAGAAGGTGGGGTTGGTGAAATTCGACTTTCTGGGCCTGCGCACCCAGACGGTGATTGATAAGGCCGTGCGCCTGATCCGCCGGCATCACCAGCCCGACTTTAACATCCAGGCGATTCCTCTAAATGATGCCCCCACCTATGCGCTGCTCCAGGCCGCCAACACCGCCGGGGTCTTCCAACTGGAAAGCCCGGGGATGCGGGCGTTGATAGTGCGCCTCAAACCTTCGTCGTTTGAGGATATCATCGCCCTGGTGGCCCTGTACCGGCCGGGCCCCATGGAAAGCGGCATGCTGGAAGATTTTGTGCGGCGCAAGCACGGCCGAAGCCAGGTGGAATATCTTTTGCCGCAGCTTCAGCCCATCCTGAAAGAAACTTACGGCGTCATTCTTTACCAGGAACAGGTGATGCAAATCGCCGCGGAGATCGCCGGCTATTCCCTGGCGGAGGGGGACATTTTAAGACGGGCCATGGGCAAAAAGGACCCGGCCTTAATGGCGGCCCAGCGGCAGCCCTTTGCGGAGCGGGCCGCGGCCAGGGGTATCCCCAAAGACAAGGCCAAGGCGCTGTTCAACCTCATGGAGAAGTTCGGGGGCTACGGCTTCAACAAATCTCACAGCGCCGCCTACGCCCTCATCGCCTATCAGACCGCGTATCTCAAGGCCCATTATCCTTTGGAGTTTTTGGCTGCGCTCTTAAACAGCGAAATCAATCAAACCACCGCCCTGGCCAAACACATCATGGAGGCCCGGGAGCAGGGCATCGAACTGTTGCCCCCGGGCATCAACCGCAGCGACCGGGATTTCACCGTGGAGGACGGCAAGGTCCGGTTCGGCCTGGCCGGGGTGAAGAATGTGGGCTCCGGCGCCATCCAGGAAATCCTGGAGGCCCGGGGGCCGGGCCGCTTTGAGAGTTTCCGGGACTTTTTGGAGAGGGTTAACCTCACCAAAGTCAACCGGAAGGTCATCGAGGCCCTGATCCAGGCCGGGGCCTTTGACAATCTTAAAACCCAGCGGGCCCGCCTCCTGGCCGGCCTGGAAGAGGCCCTGGAGAAGGCCCAAAACTTCAAGCGCCTTAAAGAATCCAAACAGATGTCCATGTTCAGCGGTCTGGCCGCGCCTCTAGGAGACGACTGGCTGCCGGAAGCGCCGGACTGGGAAGAATCAGAAAAATTGGCCCGGGAAAAGGAGGCCTTAGGCGTCTACCTCACCGGCCATCCCTTGGATAAATATCGGGCCTTGCTCAAGTCCCGGGTAAACCTCACCACCGCGGACCTGCCTGAGGTCCCGGACTCCCAGGAGGTGGCCCTGGGGGTGGTGGTCACCGCTCTGAAAGAGAAGGTCAGCAAGAAGGGGGGGCGGCTGGCCATCCTCACGGTGGAAGACCTGGCTGGCAGCGTGGAGGTTCTGGTTTTTGGGGAGCTCTACGATCGGGTCGCGGCGATGCTTTCCCAGCCCAGTCTGCCGTTGTGGCTCAAAGGCACGGTGGTGCAAGAAGAAAAGGGCCCCAAGTTAGTGGCCCAGGAGATCGCCCCCTTGGAGGCGAGCCTGCCCCGCTGGCCGGAGCGCCTGGACCTGCGCCTGCAAGCCGCCACCGTGACCAGGGACCAGCTCCTGGCCCTGAAGGAGATCTTAAGCCGCCATCCGGGGCCGGTTCCGGCTTATCTCCACTTCCTGGCCCCCAAAGAAGAAGAGGCCCTCCTGGCTCTGCCTGAGGAACTGGCCCTTACCCCTTCTGCGGACCTGGCCGCAGAGATTAACCGGCTATTCGGTTATCCGGCGCTGACTTTGTAAGACCTCGGCATCTACTATCTGACTAGGTACCACTTTAAAGTTGGACCCTCATAAGGCCATTTAAAGTATGACAATCTTGAGGTAGATAAATATGTTAACAGTTAAGACAATTGTTATGGGATTATTCTTTCCGGTATCCTTATGTTTAGAAATATTAATCTTGGGATTATTTCTGCTCTGGTTTACCAAAAAACAACGGGCTGGCAAGTTAGTAGTTACCATAGGTACTATAATACTATTATTGGCGAGCAATGCTTATCTTACAGATATGATGTTGATTCCCTTAGAACAAAAGTACCCTGCCATGGTTGATAATAAGTTTATGGAATCTTTAATTCAAAGTAATAAAAGCTCGCCAATAAAGATTGTTATGTTGGGTGGAGGTTGTACTATCGACCCGCAACTGCCGATAACTAGTCAAATTGGGGAGACTTCTTTAACAAGAGTCTTAGAAGCTGTACGTTTATATAAAGAACTGCCAGGAAGTAAACTTATTTTTTCCGGAGGGAATGGAGTCGGGGAGATCTCCGAAGCTGAAATTCTGGCCAAAATTGTTCCGATAATGGGGGTCAACCACCAGGACGTAATTTTGGAGACGGAATCCATCAATACCGAAGATGAGGCTCGCCTCCTTAAGCCTATGCTGAGGAAAGAAAAATTTATTTTGGTCACCTCAGCTTCGCATATGCCCCGGGCCATGGCGTTGTTCCAAAAAAAAGGGATGAATCCTATCCCGGCCCCAGCCGGTCATTTAGTGAAAGGACGGGAGCTGGCCGAATGGACGTTCCCCTTTCCCGGTGCTTCGGACCTGTATAAAGTCGAAAGGGCCTTTTACGAGTATTTGGGGCTGGCCTGGGCCTGGCTTACGGGCAAGATTTAACGCCTGGAATTGATGGGACTTTAAGGCAGGGTTCCCTTCCTTCGCACCCTCTTGCTCCATAGAGGGGGTAGAAAAAATTGGCGGGAAGGGCAGGGGCACAGATCACCCCATTTCCCCGGCCCCCCACCCGGTCAAAGGGCAGATAGCGGTTGTGCCTCTCGCCGGGTTTTGCTATAGTCCCACCGAGGTTGCCCTGGCATGGACTCCTGGTCTTCCCGGATAAAGAATTACTCCTTTTTGGTTACCGGCAGCGCCGGGTTTATCGGCTTCCATGTGGCCCGGGCCTTGCTTACGCATGGGGCGCAGGTGGTGGGGCTGGACAATTACAACGATTATTACTCCCCGGCCTTAAAAAGGGACCGGGACCGAGAGCTCAGGGGTTATCCCCAATTCATCTCCATCGAGGCCGATCTCACCGATCTTTCAGCCCCGGAGTCACTCTTTCAGACCTATGCCCCCCAGAAAATCTGCCATTTGGCCGCCCAGGCCGGGGTGCGCTACTCCCTGATCAACCCCTTCTCTTATCAGAAGGCCAACTTGGAAGGGTTCCTCAATCTTTTGGAGCTGGCCAAACGCTTTAAGGTGGAGCGTTTGGTTTATGCCTCCAGCTCCAGTGTTTACGGGGGGTTAACGGAACTCCCATTCTCTGAGGAGCAAAGGGTGGACACCCCCATCAGTCTTTACGCCGCCACCAAACGCGCTAATGAGCTCATGGCCCACGCCTATACCCACCTCTTTGGCCTGGCCACCGTGGGCTTGCGCTACTTTACGGTCTATGGTCCCTGGGGTCGCCCGGATATGGCCATGTGGCTGTTCACCGAGGCCATGCTGGCGGGCCGCCCCATCAAGGTTTTTAATTATGGAAACATGCAGCGGGATTTCACTTACATCGACGATGCGGTGCAGGGTACCCTGGCCGCCCTCATGGTTTCAGGACTTGAACCTTACGAAATCTTTAACCTGGGCAACCACCGGTCGGAGCAGTTGGCCAAGGTGATCGCCCTGCTGGAGCAGGAGCTGGGAGTGGCGGCCCAACAGGAACTGCTGCCCATCCAGCCCGGCGATGTGCCGGCCACCTTTGCCGACATTAGCCTGGCCCAGGCCAAGTTAGGATTCCAGCCCACTACCACCCTGGAAGAAGGGATTCCCCGTTTCATCCACTGGTACAAAGAATATTTTGAGCTTCCTGCCTCCCCCCGAGTCTAGCCTCTATTCCTCACAAAAAAATTTTCTTAATTAACTTTACAATAATTAAAAAGCATGCTAGTTTATATTGTCACAAGTATTTGCTGGCCACCTTTAATTCTGGAACCACGACATTCCACGGAGGGAATGTTTATGATCCAGACTGGCCCACCGGACGATAAGCCGCGGATCAGGTTCGCATAAGAGGGGATTCTTACCTATGCGTAAGGGTCCCCTCATGTTTTGGGGGGCAGATTGGCATCGCCGTCTGCCGTACCGCCGCTTTCTGGAGCTTAAAGACCGCTCCCGGCGTCTCTGGGCCCAGACCTTCTCTCTGGTCACCCTGATTTTAGGGCTGACCTATCTCATTTGGGTGGGAAGGCTGGTTTTGAGAAACCGGCAATGGCAGGATTTTCTGTTTTTGGCCGCGGAAAGCCTGTCCTTCCTGCTTCTATTCCTTTTGGCCTTTGATATCTGGCACTTGCGTTATCACCGTCCTGAGGGTTGTAAGCCTCTCAAAGATCAGGCGGTGGACATCTTCGTGCCCTGCTGCGGCGAACCTTTCAAGATTATCAAAACCACCTTAGCGGCGGTTAGGGGGATCTCCCACAGTTCCATGGAGGTCTTTGTCCTGGATGACGCCGCGTCTCCGCAAGTAGCCGCCCTGGCCCAGTCCTTGGGATTTCACTACCTTTCCCGGCCCTTAGCGGGTCTTTCTTTGCAGGACTCAAAAAGTGGCAACCTCAATTTTGGTTTGAGCTGCTCCCAGGGAGAATTCATCCTGGTCCTGGATGCCGACCAGGTTCCGGACCGGGAAATCCTGTCCAGGATGCTGGGTTTTTTCCGGCGGCCCCAGGTGGGTTTTGTCCAAAGCAAACAGGCCTTTTTCTTGCCGGAAGGGGACCCCTTCTACAATGGCGACAAGATCTTTTATGAGACGCTGCAATTAAGCAATGATCAGGCTAACGCCGTGATTTCTTGCGGCTCCGGGGTGATCTATCGCCGTCAGGCCCTAAAAGCTCTGGGAGGATTTGCCACCTGGAACATCGTGGAAGATTTCACCACCTCCTATGAGTTGGTGAGCCAGGGCTGGAAGGGCATCTACTTCCCCTATGTTCTTTCCCGGGGCCTGGCCCCGTCAACCCTGGCCGGGGTCTATCGCCAGCGCTTCCAGTGGTGCCTGGATACCATGCGCCTGTTCTTTTGGGATAATCCCCTGCTCAAATCCGGCCTCACCTGGACCCAGAGCATCCATTTTCTCATCGTCATGCTGAGTTACCTGGTGAGCGGCCTAGTTTTCCCGGTTTTTTATCTGATCCCCCTGCTGGTTTATTGGGGGGGTTACTCCAGCCTCGAAGGCCATGAAACGCCTTACTGGATCCTCAGGGGGGCTTATCTATCGGCCACCGTTTTGATGTTTCACTTCCTGTTTTTCCGCAAAAACGCCCTCAAGCAGTTCAAGATGCTTTGCAGTCTTTTTCCGGTGCATATCGCGGCCATTTGCGCGGCCCTGATCTATCCCCCGGGGCGCAAGCCTAGATACCGGGTCAATAATCTCCAGCCTTTTGTCGAAACCGGGTCCTGGTGGCACCTGGCGCCCCTTTTGGGGTTTATTGCCCTGCACCTGACCCTGCCCTTTATTTCTCTATGGCAGGGATGGGCTTTGCCCGGGCTTATCGTCTTTAACGCCATATTTTCAGCCTTTATTGTCTGGGTGTTGGGAGACTTGGTGCTGGCCGCGGTGGCCAAGCCCAAATGGAGTTCCGCCAGGGACCCAAGGCAGGTTTATGTCTAGAAAGAAGCGCTGGTTGGTCTGGGTTTTGCCCCTGGGTTTTTTGGGGTTGATCCTGGGGGTGGCCTGGCTTAAGGACCCGGACTTTTGGCGCTCTTCCGCCGCCTTGTTCCGGCTGGCGGAAGAAGCCGCGGTCCGGGGTGATCTCCGTGGGGCCCTGACACCGGCCCGCAAGGTCTGGTCCCGGCAGCCGGAAAATTCGGGCTACGGCACCTTTTTGGGCTGGGTTTATCTGCAAGGGGGCCAACCCCAGGCGGCCCTGGAGGTGAGCCGCCAGGTTTGGAACCGGGACCCTAAGGCGGTGGAGGCCTTGAAAATTCAGGCCCTGGCCCTGGAGCTCCTGGGAGAACGGCAAAAAGCTCAGGAGTTGCTGGCGGGATATCTCAAGGAAAAGCCCGAGGATCCGGAAATCCTTAAAAGCGCGGCCGAGATCGCCACCCGCCACTCTGAGGATCACTCCCTGGCGGTTACCTATTACCAAAGGCTCTATCAACTAGCCCCTGACCCCCTGGTGCGGCGGCCCCTGGTGGGCCTGCTGTTGTCTCTGAATCGTTTTCAAGAAGCCATTCCCCTTCAGGAAGAGGAAGTGGCGCAGTTTTCCGAAGATAAAGAAGCCCTGCACCAACTGGCTTTGCTTTACTATTGGCAGCGGGATTACCAGGCAGCCACGCAAGTTTATCAGCGCTTGCTGGAGCGGGCCGCCCAGGACGCCGCCTTGCGCCTGGAGGCGGCCAAGAGTGCTGAGGCGGCCCAACAGGTGGATCAGGCTCTGGCCAATTATCTCTGGCTTTACGGCCACCACCAGGGAAAAAAGGAATACGCCCTGGCCCTGGCCCGCCTCTGGTCTAAGAAAGGCAACCATGCCGAAGCCGCCGGGGTGTTGGCCCCCCTGATGCAGGAGCAGCCTGAAGCTGAGGTCAGGCGCTGGTATGCCCTGGAGCTTTTGCTTATCAAGGATTTCGGCAAGTCCTTGCAGGCCTATGAGGCTGCCTGGAAGGAAGGGGACACCCATAAGGAAACCATCATCAACCTGGCCCGCCTCTATGCCCAGAAGGGGCACTTTGTCAAGGCCGCCTCCCTTTGGGACGAGGCCGGGCGGCGCCATCTGTTAGAGGGGGAACTTCGCTGGGAAGCGGCCCTGACTTATTCTTATGCCCGCAGGTTTGCCGAGGCCCTGGAGGTGCTGCAACCGTTGCACCGCGCTCATCCCCAGGACCCCAGGCTGCTCTTGTTTTTCGGGCAGATGTATTTCTATCAGAAGAACTGGGACCAGGCGGTTCATTATTTTAAAGTCTACCTGGAGAAGAACCCCCGGGATGCGGAGGTGCGACGGCAGTTGGCCGAGGTTTTGTCTTTTAAACCCGAGACCCGGGAGGCGGCCCTGGACCAATACGGGGAGGCCTTAAAGCTCAAGGACGAGGTGCCCCTGCGCTTGCGGCGCATCCACCTGCTGCTGCAGGCCAGGCGCTGGGAGGACGCCGCCCGGGAGCTTAAAGATTGCCCGGTGCCGGCCCAGCCCCAACTCATCCGGGAGCAAGCCCGCCTCTGGCTGTGGCTGGGGGACCTTCAGCAGGCGCTTAAAAATTACCGGCTTTTCCTCAAGCACGCCCCCCTGGACCGGGGGGGCCGCCTGGAGCTGGCCCGGGTTTTGACCTACCTGGGGCGGACCCCAGAAGCCCTGGAACTCCTTAACCGCCTGCGGCTGGAGGCGCCCCGGGACCCGACGGTGCGGGTGGCCGCCATCGAAGCCTATCTTTCTGCCAAGGATTTTACCAAGGCCCTGATTTTGGCCCAGAAAGAGCTGGAGCCGCTTCCTGACTTGAGCATTGACGAGAGGGCCCTGGTGGCCCGGTGCTACGCGCATACGAAAGACCCTCCCCAGCTTTACCGGGCCACGGAGCTACTTCTCCAGAACCTCAAACAGAACCGCCACCATCACCCTTCCCTGCTCATTTTAACCTCCCTGTTACCCCGCCTGCCTCGCTATGAAGACCTGGACCGCGTGCTTAACGCCATGCCCGGCATCAAGGTGGGGGGTCCGGAGTTTGCCGCGTCCCTGGCCTATTTTGGCGGCCGGCTGGGACGCCAGGGGGGAAAGCTGGATTACCTGCTGCATGTCCTTAAGGAATATCGCCGCCACCACTGGCCGGACAACCCCGGAGAACTTTTGGGCCTGGCGTGGCTGGCCACGGAGTTGGGTGAACACCAACCGGCTATGGCCTATTATCGCCGCGCCCTGGAGCTCAGGCCTCATGACCAGAGCATCGCCAAGCTCCTGTACCAATGGCAGATGGTCCAGAAGGATTGGGGACAGGCCCTGGTCAGCCTTAAAAAACAGGGAGACAGACCCGAACAGGCCCTGGAGACGGCCCGCCTTTATCTGATCCGGGGCCAATACGAGGGGGTTAAGGCCGTGGTGGCCGGGATTCCTGAGGGCCAGGCGGACCGCGGTCCGGCCCTGCTGCTGTTGGCTCAGGCTTACCGGCTGGAAGGCAACTATCCGGAGGCTTTGAAAACTCTGGATAAGATGCAAGGGCAGATTCCCCGGGAAGAATGGCTCATGGAAAAGGCTCGGGCCCTGGAGGCCCAGGGGGATAAGGGGGCCGTGGGCCTATATGAGGAAATTATTGACAGCCGCCCCGACTCCCAGGCGGCCCGGGTGGCCAGGGCGCGGCAGGACCGGGCCCGGGGGAATTGGGCCGCGGCCTATAAGGCCTTTGCCGCGGCCTTAAGGGAGGCCCCCCAGGATATTGAGCTGCTGAACGAACTGGAGAACATCCGTCAGCAGATGCGGCCCCAAGTGGCCTCCCGGGGCTTCCCATGGTCCCGGGGCCCCCGCCGCCCGGAGGAGGCGCTGCGTCCTTGGCAATTTTCCCGCTTTGGCCCGCAACGGGAGCCCGTGGGCCTGGGGCTCAGCAATTTATTTCCCTCTTTGGTGGCGGACGTGCTCCCCATTGTCCAGCCTGAGTCCCTGGGGTTCACGGACAGCAACAAACTCTATGGCGGCATCTTTCGGATGTCCGGCGCCTTCTGGATTACCAAGGTGCTGCCCGCGCAAGTAGGGGCGGAATATAGGGAATACAATCAAACTAGTAAAACCGTGGTGGCCAGGATTGGCAACCAAGAAATCAACAATCATGTAAACAGTCGCCTGCGTCGGGCCGAGGTCTCCCTGGGGCTGGGGCCCCTGTCCGTGGAAGACCGTCTGAGGATCAGCGGCGAGATTATCGGCCGGCGCTATTGGAAGCGGGTGGATTATTCCTTCCGTAATATTATAGACGTATCTGGTACAGGGACGCTCCCTTTCGACCCCGCCTTTCGTAAAAAATATTCCCAAATAGACCCGTATACTTACATTTTAGTCCAAGATAGCACGGAAAAAGAGGCGCGCAACCGCCTTTTCGGTTCCTTAAACCTGACCTTTCCCCTGGGCCCGCGGACCGAGGCCACGCTCCGCTATGGCCGCCGGGACGTGTTTGACCAGGAGGCCTATATTTACCCCCGTCTTTACCAGGGGGTGATGAACCTGGAAAAGGTGCGCCTCACCACCTATCACCAGGCCGAGGCGGCCTTTGACCATCAATTCCGCGCCGGGCTTAACTGGCGGGGGAGCCTGGGAGGCGCGTTTTACTCGGACCAGAACCGCCGCCTCACCCTTTATCAGGGCCTGGCCTGGCAGGCCTTGCGCCAGAAACGGATGCATCTGGAATTCACCCCCCACTTTTATCTGGCGGCCTACAGCTATCGCCGGGAGGGCTACTTCAGCCCCCACAATTATTGGGCCATGGGGTTGGGCGTGGATTTCGACCGGCAGATCTTCCGCCTGCCCACCCTGATCCTCCAGGGGACGGCGCAGGGGGTAAACAACCAGGGGCAGTGGGGCCCGGCCCTCCAGGGTCTGGCCGCCCTGGAATGGGAATTTATCCACAATTTTTATACCGACCTGCATGTCTTTTATTTTCGGGAATGGGTGGATAACTACCGCCTGCTCACCGCGGGGGTCTCTTTTCGCTGGAATTTTTGAGGAACTGGGGGGGTAGGGTCTTGGGGGCGGTGGCCCCCTCCCCCCTCCCCCAAGACCCTACCCCCAACCCCTTAAAGTTAAGAAGAACCTTTTATGCGTTAAATCGGAACCTTTCTTCAGTAGCCGCAGGCTTTAGTCTGCGCTGAGTCAGGACCTACCATGCCTTTGGGCCGGATGAATCGGCGGGCTACAAAGTGGCTATCAGGGGGATTGGCCCTCAGCCTTCTGTTTTTAGGGGGCTGCGCCGAGGTGACCCGCCCCACCCCCACCGGCCCCGAACAGGAAGCGGCGCAACTGGAGGCGGTGCGCCGCCATCCTCATAGTTCCTGGGCGCAAGAGCGGGTCAGTCGGGTCTTTATCCGCCTGCTGGCCACCCTGCCCCAAATCCACGGCCACACCTATCCCTTCCTGGGCTTCGACTGGTGGGTCACCGCCACCGGCAAGATTGCGGTGGACCGTGTCTGGTCGCCCTCTCCGGCCCAGGATGTCGGCCTGAAACCGGGGGATATCATCTTGGCTGTGAACAACTGGCCCCTGCCTGCCTGGGTGGAGGAGTGGGACCGAAATATCCGGGCCACCCGGGAGGTTTTCCATGATATTCTCATGATCAGCCGCATTAAGCGTTATGAACACCGCTACAAGTACAAACGCGTCAGCCAGGATATTTATCTGCCCATGCTGCCGGGGGAATTGTTGGCCGCCATCCTGCTGGACCTGAAACATATCGGCATGGAGGCCAGGGGGCGGTACCTCACCGGCCCGGTGGAACTTTTGGTGCAGCGGGAGGAAAATAAATTTACCCTGACCCTTTATCCCCAGCACTTGCCGGCGGAATACGGCATCCTGATCAACCCGGGGGACCGCAAAATTAATGCCTACGCCGCCCCGGGGCGCATTATTTTGACCCAGCGCCTGGTGAACTTCGCCCTCAATGACCATGAGTTGGCCCTGGTGGTGGGCCATGAATTGGCCCACCACGCCCAGGGTCATCTGGTGCGCGGCGCCTCACACCGGCAATTGGGGCAAGTCGTGGGGGAAATCATTTCCGCGTTCAGCACTTTTTCCCTGAAAAATATCCTGAATTGGCGACATTTCAAGGTGGACCCGGATGTCCGCCATGTGGCCCAAGACGCGATGGTGAGCGTCTTTTCCCAGGATAATGAGCGGGAAGCCGACGCTTACGGCCTGTGGTATGCCTACCAGGCGGGCTATGATGTGGACGCGGCTCTGGCCTTCTGGGACCGCCTGGCCGCGGTGGACGACAAGGACCCCTTTTTGCGCACCTACTTCCTGGACTCCCACCCGGCTCCCTTAGAACGCCTGGCCCGCCTGAAAAAAGTGGCCCAATACTTCAAGGCCGGCCAGGCCGCCCAGGTCTTCCTGCAATCCGCCAGCCTGGACCAAAAACCAGCGCCGGAGTAAGGGATGAAAATTTGGGGGGGGGGGGGGGGGGGGGGGGGGGGGGGGGGGGGGGGGGGGGGGGGGGGGGGGGGGGGGGGGGGGGGGGGGGGGGGGGGGGGGGGGGGGGG
>JAUXZG010000252.1 GCA_030694005.1 Desulfobaccales bacterium
GCGGCCAGGGCTACGGGCTCCTCAGAGCGCAGCCACCACACGAGGGAATACTCCGGGCCGTGCCGGTAGGCGTACTCCACCGCCAAGCCGGTCTTGCCCACCCCGCCCAGCCCGTGAATGGCCTGGGTCAGCGCCGCGGGCCGCCCGGAGGTCAAGGCCCGGTGCAGGTCGTCCAGCAGTTCCTGCCGCCCGGTGAAGTTGGGGTTCTGCCGGTGGGGGATATTCCAGACCGGTTTCCGCCCCGGTTCTCTTTTTCTGCCGGGGAGGTCAAATTTTGCCAGGACTTCAAAGGCAAAGGCCGCGGCGTGGCGGGAGGCGGTCTGCTGCCGCTCTTCTTCATCCGGGGCGTTTTTCCCGGCGATGAGGTCGGAAATGCCCCGGACCACCAGGGCATACACCTGGGGATGGGCATGGGCGGCGGCGAGAAAGCCGATGCCTTCCATTTCCACGGCCACGGCATCGCTGCAGGCTGACCGGAGAAATCGGTAAAGCGCCGAGCGCTTGGAGGCCACCACCTTTTCCCCGGAGGCGATGGGCTCCACCAAAACTTTTGGGGACGGTAACGGCGCCGGGCCGGTTAGGCGGGACAGCCAGTCCGCCTTTTTCGCTTCGGCCATGGCCCGCTGCACCATCCGATGGCTTGATTTTCCGGGGTATTCCCGGAGCTGGAATTCCTGGCCCGTAACTTTGCCGCGTTCATACCCGCGAACCCAGGAGGCGGCCACCACATCCCCCAGGCTCACATCCTTGAGGCCCCCGGCCACCCCCACGAACAGGGCCGCGTCCGGCTGAAAATAGTTTATGGCCCGCTCGGTCTCGAAGGCCGCGTCGGGGTTGCCCTGGCCGATTTCCGCCACCAGGACTTCCCATTGCCCGGCGGGGGAAGGAAAGTTCCCTTTTTCATAAACGGTGCCCTGGGGGTGGGTGTGCTGCTTGGGGTCTGTGAGATGGGCCCTGACCGCCAGATATTCCACCCGCAGGGCGGTGAGGATAACGGCGCGCCGCGGCTGATCAAGGTTCGAGGGCATGCAGCTTCCCCTGGCCTTTAATGGGGCAATGAGGGAACGCATTACTGCACATAATCAGACAAGTAAGGCATATTGTAACTAAAAATTAAGAATATTACAAATAACGATAAGAATGTTTTAGGTGGTGGGGCAGTCCTTTGTGCCTGCTTAGAGTGATTCTTTTCAGGGCGGGCACGGAGGCCCGCCCCACTAGAAAAATCAAGCCAGTGGGGCGGCCGTCTCTGGCCGCC
>JAUXZG010000254.1 GCA_030694005.1 Desulfobaccales bacterium
TAACCGCCGTTAACGGCACTGGAGAACCAGCCATGAAGCTTTTGTCCCGCGCCTTTGACGATGGGGGGAAAATCCCCCTTCCCTATGTGAGGCCCGCCGCGGGAGGCCAGAATCTTTCCCTGCCTCTCAGTTGGAGCGATCCTCCCCCAGGAGTTAAGTCTTTTGCCCTGTCCCTTACTGACCCGCACCCCATAGCCCGGAACTGGGTTCACTGGCTGGTGGTCAACATCCCAGGGAGCGTTACCACTCTGGCAGAAGGCGCCTCCCGCCAGAAGATGCCCCCGGGTGCGCTGGAGCTGCGGAACTCTTTCGGCGACCTGGGCTATGGCGGGCCTCAGCCTCCCAAAGGTACCGGCGACCATCCTTATGTGGTTACCCTTTATGCCTTGAAGGTTGACAAGTTGGACCTTCCCCCGGCTGCCAGTCTGGCGGCCTTCCAAAAAGCCCTGGAAGGGAAGGTCCTGGCTACAGCCACCCTTACCGGCTATTTCGGCAGATAGGCTTTGGGGGGGAGGGCTTGGGGGAGCTTTTGGTAAGGGTAAGGGCCTGTGGCCCTTAGCCCCCTCCCCCAATCATTTTGCCTTGAGTCAGAGATGACATAAAAACCAGTCAGTATAGTTTTGCCTTACCGGCCTTTTCTCGGTAGAATTACCCGGCAGCGGTCCTAAGTGGAAGTTCGATGCTTCGTCCCGGGCAGGAAGTGAGGATAAATGAAGTTTAAAAGGGCGGTTATCGTCATCGTCGTTTTAGTGGCGGCCCTGGGGGGGTTAAGCTACTGGCTGATTTGGGGGGGCAAGGGGGCCTCTAAGGATCAGTTGCGCCTGCAGGGGCATATCGAGGCCTACCAGACGGACCTGGGCTTCAAGGTGTCCGGCAAGATCATCAAAATCTATTACCAAGAGGGCGATTGGATCAAGATAGGCGATGTGGTGGCCGAACTGGACGCCCAGGATTTAAAAGACGAAGTGGCGCAGGCCAAGGCCAAGCTGGCCCAGGCCAAGGCCAACCTGGACAAATACCGGGCCGGCTACCGCCCCCAGGAGGTTCAGGAGGCCCTGGCCGCGGTGGCCAAAGCCAAGGCGGATATGGACAATAAACAGGTCAACCTTTACCGCTATCAGCACCTTTATGAAAGGCAAACCGTCTCCAAGCAAACCCGAGACCAGTCCGAAGCCGATTACCTGATGGCCCAGGCGGCCTTAAAAAGCGCCCGGGAACAATACGACCTGAGAAAAGAAGGATACCGCCAGGAAGACATCGAGGCCGCCAAAGCCGAGTTCGAGCAGGCCAAGGCCAGCCTGGATTTGGCCCAAACCCGCCTGGGTTACGCCACCATCAACTCGCCGGTGAACGGCGCGGTGCTGGTGAAACCCGCGGAGGTGGGGGA
>JAUXZG010000259.1 GCA_030694005.1 Desulfobaccales bacterium
AAGGCTCCCGCTTATTGGCGTGCAAGCGCAGGAGCCGGGTAACCTTTTCCGTGGTCCCTTTTACCGGGTTATAAATTTCCTGGCCGGATTTTAAGGTGCCGGAGTAAATGCGGACATAGGTGAGGCGCTGGCCCTGGTCCATCATGATCTTGAAGGCCAGGGCGGCCAGGGGGCCGTCGGCCCGGGGCGGCCGGGTTTCCAGACCGCCGGTTTGGGGATGCTGGCCCTGGATGGGAGGCACCTCGGTGGGGTTGGGCAAGAAATCCTTGATGCCGTCCAAAAGCGGCTGGATGCCTTTGTTTCTCAAGGCCGCGCCGCAATAGGTGGGCACCCCTTTGAGCGCCAGGGTGGCCCGGTGGATGCCGGCTTTGAGTTCCTCCAGCCCCAGGGGCTGCTCCGCCAGATAAACCTCCATCACGGCGTCGTCCACTTCCGCCAGGGCTTCAAGCAATTGTTCCCGGGCCCTGGCGGCCTCCGGTTGATAGGCCTCCGGAATTTCCAACTCATCGAACACCAGCCCCAGGGTCTCCTCCCGCCATTTAAGGGCCTTCAGGTTAAGGAGGTCGATGACGCCCTGGAAGTGGTCCTCTTCGCCCCAGGGAATGGTGAGGACCAGGGGGTGGGCTCCCAATTTCTCCCGCATGGAGGCCACGGCGGCCCAGAAATTGGCTCCCAGGCGGTCCATTTTATTGATGAAGGCCAGCTTGGGGACCCGGTAGCGGTCCGCCTGGTGCCAGACCGTTTCCGATTGAGGCTCGACGCCGGAGACCGCGTCAAAGACGCCGATGGCCCCGTCCAACACCCTAAGGGAGCGTTCCACTTCGATGGTGAAGTCCACATGGCCAGGGGTGTCAATGATATTGATCACCGCGCCTTTCCACTGGCAGGTGGTCACCGCCGCGGTGATGGTAATGCCCCTTTCCTGCTCCTCGGGCATCCAGTCCATAACCGCGGCGCCGTTATGAACTTCCCCCATCTTGTGAGTGCGCCCGGTGTAATAAAGGATGCGCTCCGTCAAGGTGGTCTTGCCGGCGTCAATGTGGGCCACGATGCCGATATTGCGGATGGCCTGGAGCCTGGGAGCGATCATTACGGCCGTCTCCAAAAAAAGCCAAAAGAAACCTGGATTTTTTTAAATGAATTTGGCTTTAGTTTCAACCTTTAATATTATATGGGGGGATGGGGCTAAGGGCCAGTGGGCCCTTACCCTTACAAAAAACTCCCCCAAACCTTTATGGTGCTGGAGGAACTTAAGACGGGAAAAGTTCTAAGGATTCCAGACTCGCCAGTTCCTTAAGAGAGACCATGGCCACCCGAGAGGTTTCCAGGTCCAGGACCGCGAAGCTGAAGGTGGGATGCCGCCCCTCTTCCAGAGTGAAGGCGCCGGGGACGATTAGATAGACGGAGTCGGGGTCCAGGGTCACGCAGGCCTGGCGGGCCTGAAATTCCTGGGGGCGCACCGCGTTATTGATATACAGGAGGCGGTTATAGGGAGGGCTGAAGCGGCTGACACTGGGGACATGGGTGTGGCCGTGACACAGAAGCAAAGGGGGGCGGCAGGCCGGCCGCCCTTGTTGATAGGCCTGCATCTGATCCTTAAAATGGGT
>JAUXZG010000016.1 GCA_030694005.1 Desulfobaccales bacterium
TTGATTTTCCCGGTGGGGCGGGCCTCCGTGCCCGCCACCGCTCTTTTGTTTGCCATTTTTCAGAGGTCTTAAGGTGCAATCAATAAGGTATTTTCGTAGGGGCGCAATTTATTGCGCCCTCAAGGCGGGCGTGATAAATCACGCCCCTACAATTGTTGCCCTTTGATTGGGACTTGGTATTAAATGATAAAACACCAAGACACCAAGGGCCTTCAAGAACAATCTTAGTGGTGAAGGTTTTTACTGGCTACTCCCGCCGCTCCAACCGGAATACCCCCTCCGGGGTCAAGGTGGCGGCCAGGCCATGGGTCTTGAGGAATTCAGTCAGAGGTCGCCCCAAGAGCAGTTCCGTGGCTGCCGGGGTCAAGCTCCAGTCGTCAAGCAGCAGCTGCCGCAGGTAATGGTCGAAGTGCAAGGCCTCAAACAGGGCGTCTCCGGCTTCTTCCTGCCCGGCCCCCAGGTCCGTTAGGGCCTGGGCTACCAGGGCACAGGCGCAGCGTTCCTCATGAGCGTTGATCAGTTCCCACACCTCCGGTACATCACCGAACAGGTCCCGGCGGTTTAAAAGTTGCGCCACCGCCGGGGGCGGGGCCGGCAGCCCCCAACAGTTTTGCCGGCGGCACTGCTCGGGCCGGTCATCATAGATGCGGCAGGTTTGGCCGGCCGCCAGATAAAACCAGCATTGCCGGCTGCCCAGAACCTCGCGCATCTTCAGACGTTCTTCTTTAAGGGTGGTCACCTTCCCCTCCCGATCCGTAACCTGTTCCCCGGCGCGCAGGGTATAGACCTCGTCGAAGGAGAGGACCTCCTTTTGGAACAGGGCCAGGTCTGGGGTGAGCAGGGTAGGGCTCCCCAGTTCACAGCATTCCCCACAGCGGACGCAACTTTCCTGGGTGGCCTGAAGGCGCTCCCGGGCCGCGCTGATCAGGCGGCGCCAGGCTGCCGCCCTGGCCTCGGGAGATAAAGTGTGCCAATCCTGGAAAATCTTGCCGAACCCCGCGGCCTTCTCTATTTCCTGACGCAACACCTTAAACCGTCTGCTCTTTTTAGACACCCCTAAGGTTTCCGCCAGGTATCCCTCCCACAAGGAAGCCATCACCTCCCGGGGCCCCTTGGCCAGGGACTCCCAGGGGTCGGTATGAATCTTACCCATAAACCTCTTGTTCGCCATAAATTCCTCTTGGTGGTTTGGTTAGTGGGGGAGGGGGCTAAGGGCCGCAGGCCCTTACCCCCTCCCCCACACCCCCTCCCCCAATCCCCTAAAATTTAGGCTGGGGAAGTCTGGGCCAAAGGCCCCGCCTTCCCCAGCCAGCTCCT
>JAUXZG010000020.1 GCA_030694005.1 Desulfobaccales bacterium
CTGCTGAAAATCGACGCCGCCTTTGAGCGCAAGAAGGTAAGGGAGAAGAGAGGCCTTGGGGGAGGGGGCTAAGGGGCGCAGACCCTTACCCTTACAAAAAACTCCCCCAAACCCCCTCCCCCAATCCCTTAAGGGCGTAGAATTGACAGGGGAAGGCGGGGCCCGAAGGCCCCGCCTTCCCCTGTCCCCATAAAGGGGGTTGGGAGGGGAGTTTGAGGGGAGGACTGGGGGAACGCAGTTCCCCCAGTCCTCCCCTCAAATTCTCTTCACCCCCACTCTGAACGCCAGGGCGGCGAGGATCAGGAGGCCGGCGATGAGGGCGAAAGGGGCCTTAAAGTCGGCCCCGCCCCAGAAGCCGATGAGCGCGCCGGCCAGCAGGGGTCCGGCGGCGTGGCCCACATCGAAGATGGTGCCGAAGGTGCCCATGGCCGCGCCCAGATGGTCCTGTCGGCAGAAGTCGGCCACCAGGGCGGCGCCCGAGGAGGTCACCACCGCCTCCCCCAGTCCGAAAAGGGCCGCCAGGGCCAGGAGGACGGTAAAGTTCTGAAACCAGGGGATCAGGGCAAATGGTATGGCGCAGAGAAACATCCCCCAGAAAAGTTGGGGTTGGCGCCCATAGCGGTCCGAGGTCCGGCCCATGAGAGGCTTGGAGAGAATGGTGGCCACCACCTGGATCCCCCAGAGCAGTCCGGCCTGGAAGGCTGACAGGCCGCAAATCTGCACGGCGTAAATGGGCAGGAAGGCTTCCAGGGCCCCCAGGGCCAGGTTCTGCACCCCTTCCATATTGCTGGTGAGCAAGACCCGGCGGTCCATCAGGATTTCCCGCACGCCCCCCTTGAACTGGGTCCAGACCGCGGTTAGGGTCCGCCCTCCCGCTGGCTTGGGTTCGGGCCCCTGGCCCCTTAAGACCCAGAGGGCCACAAGCAAAGAGGCCATGCCGCAGGCGGCCACCACGCCATAGACGATGTGGAAGTGGAGCAGTTGCGGGGGCTGGCCGCCGGCCAGTTGGGTTAAGAGAAAGCCGCCCAGGGGCGCGCCCACCAGGTTGCCGATGATGGTGACAGATGAAAACCAGGAGAGCATCTCACCCCGGCGGACCCCGGCCACGCTGACGATCACCGCCATGGACACGGGACCATAGATGGCGGTGGCGAAGCCGTGGAAAAAGCGCACTACCACCAGGGCCTGATAGGTGGACACCGCCAGGTAGGCGAAGGGGATGAAGGCGAAGCAGGCCAGGCCGATAAACAGGGTGCGGGTTTTGCCCAAGACATCGGCCAGCACCCCGGCGGGCATCTTGAAGAAAATACCGGTGATAGTGGAAATGGCCACGGCAAAGCCGATGGCTTCCGGCCCGGCCCCCAAGGACGCGGCAAACAGCGCCAGCACCGGCGTGCGGGCCAGGGCATAGGAGGCCCGGGCCAAAAAACCCACGGCACACAGAGAATTATATTGATTCAGCAGTGCCATGGCAGTTCCCAAATCCTCTTAATGCTTGGCCGGAGTGGGCCGGTCAAAGTAGATGCTCTTGCCGCTGATGTTCACCGGGAGGCCCATGGCCACCTCCGCCTTGATGTAGCCCAAGGCCATGGCCGCGGCGGCCACCCGCTGCTGCACCCGGTTGTCCACGTTCAAGATGGAGGCGGTCTTGGCCGCGGAGGACAGGGCTACTCCGATGTCCATCATCCGCATGATGCAGTGGGGGCCGGTGTAGCCCATCGCCTTTTCCCGCATCTGCCGGTTTTTCTCAAACTCCTTGCAGGTGGGAAATCCGCAGCCGCCGCAGTCATAGCCCGCTACCACCGGTTTCCCCAGGCCGATCAAGACCAGGGCCTGGGAATTCTCGATATTGGCCGCGTCTCTCAGCCAGTACGCCTCGTTGGTGCTCCGGGGAGCATAGTCTTTCATGGCCGCGGCGATCTTCTTAAGGTCCTCGTCGGCCTCGATCACCACGATTTCCAGGAAGTCTTTACCTCCCGCCTTGGGAGCCGTCCGCGCGGAGGCGGCCATGAGCTGCGCCACCATAATGGAGACTTCTTTCATTGGGTTTTTCCTCTTCCAAGTAGATTATTTTGACAAAGCTGCATAGAGCCGTTCAAATACTTTAATCCCTTCTTCCAGGGCATCGCGGTCGTCTGCGGCCGTTTTGCGGATACCCAGCAAAATGCTCTCCACGCCACTGACCTGGGGATTGAGGAATTTGCCGTCCTTGAGGTCCAACTCGTGGACTACCTCCGCCATTTTCCGGAGGGTCTTACCCCGCAGGCTGAAGGTCTCCAGCAGCACCTCGAAAGTACATCGGTCCTGCTGATGGGAAAAATCTCCCCCTGGCACGTCAAATGACACAGCATTGGGAATCTCGGCTATCACCTTCTCTTTCTCCAGGAACTCAAACCGGGCCTTGGGGTCAATGAACCGGCGGATGAGCCAGGCTGAAGCCATACGATCAACAAAAGGGGTCTTTCGGGTTACCCAAACCCTGTCCTGGTAATCATCCTTTTTCTTGGGGCCTGCCAATTTTGGCCTTTCCACCTGGGGTTGCGCGGTTAGCTTCTTAAATCTCTCTTCGAAGCGTTCCAGCCGTTCCTGAAGGCCAGAACCTTTGGGAGAATGGAAGAAGTCGATTGCCTGAATGACCCGATAGTCTTTGAGCATCTTCTGGAAAGTTACTTTGACCTTATCTAGTCCCTTCGGGTCTTCTTGTTGCTCCAGGGAACTCAGTTGGACCTCCAGGGCTTCCAGCGGCGCTTCGATGGGCGTATATTCGTTTTCCCGCTGCGCCTTGAACAGAGCCTTGATCTTCTCATCGTCCAAGCTTTCAATGCGCCCCACCTTAACGAACGCGGCTTCCCCTCCAAGACTAGCGACCTCTCCCGTGAGCCAGTGCAGGGCTTCCAGGTGATCCTCAGAATAGGGCAGGATGTAGACCGAACCCTTGAAAGAGGCCGCGCCCATCTTGATGAGACGTCTCCAGACCTTCATCCGCAGATTCCCGGGCTTTGCCGGAACTGTGTAGAAAAAGAGGAGCCAAGGGAGATTATTTTGTAGCATGTGTTTAATATGTAACATGCGTTTCTTATTGTCAAGGAGGGGCGTGAAAAATTGTCGGCAGGGGATGAATCCTTGAGGCCTAGTGCAAGAAGATATTGGGTAAGCGAACTCTCAGGGAGGAAACTGACGGTAATCTTTATTTAAGTATCGGCTGATGAGAACTCATAATTTAAACATGCCGGTCCGGCCCCCAGGGAGGCGGCAAACCGCGCCAGCACCGGGGTGCGGGCCAGGGCCTAGGAGGCCCGGGCCCAAAAGCCCACGGCGCACAGGCCGTTAAAGATGGAGACAGATTTTTCCCTGTTCAAGTGGGAATTGGGGGAAGGGGCCAGGGGATCGCTCAGGGCAATGTCACGCCTCGGAGTCAGCCTGTGGCCTTTTGGTAGCCGTTGGAGTGCCGCATAATCTCGGGCTTTGCTCCTCACCGGATAAGCTATTTGCCTCTTACATATTTCTGCCCGTTAAATTTATATACATATTCTTTTTGAGATGTTATTAAAATATCTTCTTTAATACGATCGTATTTTGATTTTACTCTGGTTTCTATTATTTCTAAAAGGCCATCGCCATCAATGTCTTTAAATATAATGCTAAACATATCAGAATCGCCATAAGCTCCTAAATAATTATAACCTTTAGTTGAAAATAATATGTCTTCATGTTCATTTGAAAGTAAGATCAATTTCCCGGCAAAATTATCTTATCCTTGGTTTCCACCACCTCCTTCAATCCAGACCTTGGGCCTTTCATTATCTCCAATATTAATTATCTTGAATTTCCCGGCATCCCAATCGAATAATTTCCGTTTTATTATCCAACCATTATCATATGATAGTAACCAAACTTCATAGTATCCTGTAGCATGAGGTTGGTTATCGTCATCAAAGCTAATAATTGCCTCAGGAGATCCTGCTTTAGTAAACTCCCCCTGCTCAAACATAATATTATTTAACTTATAATGGCTTTTGACTTCATTTAATTTATCTGAAAATAACTTAATGATAATTTCACTATTCAATACCGGTTTACCAGGTTGTAAGAAGGAGCGTTCTTGGGACCAGGCCTGTAACGTTTGAAAAAAGAGAAAAAGGAATACTATGGACTTGAAAACGTGGTGCCCTTTCATTTTACTAATCCCTTCTTCATTGTATAAACATAAAGACACGCCGCATCACAATCTCATCTATTTATCTCTTGAATAATTCTGGCACTTTTCTTTCCCAATCTGAAAAATCTGTACCCATTGTCTGGGGCACCCACTGGTTACCAATTTTCTTTAAGATAACACCAGCGGGTTCAGCCTGTTTAGCCCATTTCCCCCGGGGAATTACCTCAAGAAGAGCATAGTTTTTCACTTGCTTAATAAGTTTTAAATCAAAAGTTATACCAGGGACACTATTAGCTTTGACATAGTTCCTGGCAGCTTTTAGCATTTGCTGGTAATCTGCATCCACGGATGATTCTGCCATCACGGATACCGGTACTTGGAAAAAATTAAAACTGACAAAAATTAACCATAACAAGGCACTGACCATTTTATGCCGTAACATAACCTTCTCCTCTTTTGCAGATGCCAAAAGCTGCTCAAATAATATATGAAGCTATACGGAGCGGATTTGGCAGACACCAAGAAAAATTGTGTCAGTATTATATTTTAGGGAATTATCGGCATTTAGATCCAGAACTTTAATCGTCTGTCCACCGCCAGGTATTTCCTCATATATGCTTACTTAGAAATTTAGGTTAACCCCATAAGAAGTAAAGTCGCGGAATGGGCTCTAGGTTATTTTTGGCCTATTCCCTGCGGCTGGGGAGCGCGCCCACCGGGTTGCCGATGATGGTGATGGCCAAGAACCAGGAGAGCATTTCGACCCGGCGCCCCCCGGCCCCACTGAGATCACCGCCATAGACACCGGGCCCTGGATGGCGGTGGCCAAGCCGTGGAAAAAGCGCACACCACCAGGTAGGCGAAGGGGATGAGGACAAAGCAGGCCAGGCCGATAAACCGGGTGCGGGGTAACCCCCCCCGGTGCCCCTGGCCCTCCCCCCACCTTTAGGGGGCAACCTCCGTCAGGTCCAGGGAGTAATTGCCGGCCAAGAAGTTCGTGGCCACCGCCTCCACGCTGACCTCGCTGGTCATGAGCATGTCCATCTGCCGGGTGAATTGCAGCAGGCGCCCGATGAGGTCCAGTTTTTCGGCAATCACCGGGGCCTCGTATTTTTGCAGCCTGGCATCCACCCGATCTCCCTTCACCTCCACGGCAAAATCCAGGCCGATAAGGACAATGGCGATGGCGCGGACGCGCCGGTTGCGGCGCACATCGTCGGCGGCGCCGCCTTTAAAAGAGAAGGTTATGTAATTTTTATTGACGGTCAGGCCGCAATAGGCGTCCAGGACGCTGTAGTGGTAGCCCACCCGGGAGGAAAAATTGAGGTATTTGTCGGAGACGATGGCGTAGCTGCGCTCTCCGAACCTTTCGGCGATATCCGGGGTGGAGAGCATCTGCTCCCGCATCACTGCAAACAAGCCCGCGAATTGGATGGGGCGCGGCTCCCAGGCCCCCAGACCCTCGTGGAGCATGCCTTTAAGGAGGGCTTTCAAGGGGGCCGAGGCCACCTGGTCCACCGTCACCTTGGTGGCCCGGGCCGCCACTCCCGTCAGGCCGCCTCCCAAATCGATGAGATACAGGTCCAACGGGATAGGGGCGTCCAGTTTCAGCGCCCCGCCCCCCTGGTTGGACACCAGGTCGCTGATCTTGAACATCTCGGTGTAGGAGAGTTCGTGCACCAGCCTTCCTAAGTCGTGCAGCGAGGAGCAGGCCTGGGCCGTAAAGTCCGGGGACTTGGGGTCCACCAGGTGCAAGGGCACGATGTGTTCGGCCACCTTTTTTAAGGTCTGGTACACCGGGGTTTCCTGCATGTGGGACTGACGGGACTGCTGGAGCGTCAGCAATTCCGGCACCTTACCCTGGTACACCCGGGCCGTATAGGCATCCACAGTGATTTCCTGGCCGCCGGCGATGGCCGCCGTGGCAGTCTTGGTACCCAGGATGGTGGGCACCGCAAATTCCCGGGACAGGGAAGCCATGTGGCCGGAGATGCTGCCGGAATCGGTGATGATGGCCTGGGCCTTGGGCATCACCAGGACAAATTTGGGCGAGGAATGTCGGGCCACCAGCACCGCGCCGTCGGGAAAATTTAGCAGGTCTTCGTCGCTTAAGACCTGGTAAGCCGGCCCGCAGCCCACCCCGGGGTAGGCTACGGCGCCGCCTGCCACCAACACAGGATAGCCGCTCACCGGGGGCACGGTCTCCAGACGGTCTAGGGCCGGGGGTTGCAGCCTCAAGGGCCTGGTTTGCAGCACCAGCAGGCGGCCTTGGGCGTTTAGGGCCCACTCCACATCCTGGGGCCCACGGTAATGCTCGTCCAGTTTCACCGCGTAAGCAGCCAGGGTTTTGATCTGCTCCGAGGTCAGGCACGGTTGGTCCATGTTCTCCGGAGCCACCTTAATTTCTTTCAGGCCCCCCTTAAGGTCGCTCACCAACTGCACGGGCTTGTGGGAAATCTGGGTTTTGAGGATGGTAAAGTCAGGATCTTTGGCCACCTGGTAAGTATCCGGGGTGATGACTCCCTCCACCGCATAAGGCCCCAGGCCCCAGACCGCGCTGATGATGATGTGGTCCTGAAGGACGTTGAAGGGGTGATGGGAATACATCACGCCGCTGGCCACGGAATCCACCATTTGCAAACAGGCCACGCTCATGGCGGTGTCCTCGTCCCGAATGCCTTTGTTGAGGCGGTAGGAGATGGCCCGGGGGGTGTAGAGGCTGGCCAGGATGTCCTTATAGGCCTCCAGGAGCTTATCTTTGGTGACATTCAAGATGGTGGAGTATTGGCCGGCATAGGACAGCTCGCTGTCTTCGCCGATGGCGCTGCTGCGCATGGACACCCTCAAGGAAAAATCAAGGTTCCCGGAGGGTCGGAGCGCCTGGGCCATTTCCTCATAGGCGGAGATAATAGCTTCTTTAAGGGCCGGGGGAAGCTGGGCCCCATTAATGAGCTGTTGGATTTCTTCACTGACCTGGGCCAGGGTTTGGGGCACCTGGGGGTCAAGGGCCATTTTTCTTTTGTTGATCTCATCTCTTAAGTCGTTATGCGCCAGGAAGGCCTCAAAGGCATGGGTGGTGATGGCGAAGCCGGCGGGGATGGGCAGATGGACCGAGTTTAATACTTCCCCCAGATGGGCGCTCTTGCCCCCCACCCAATCCACCATTTCTTTGGTAATCCGAGAGTAGGGCAGAATCAAATCCGTTACCGGCAGCTCCTTTTTTTCCCCCAGCGGTTCTTTGATCCTGGCATTGATGCGGTCCAGGACCTCGTAAAGGAGAGGATACTTGTGACCCGACAGGACATCCAAACTTTTGATCATCCGGAAGGCGTGAAACGCGGCCCGGGCCGACTGGGACCTGACATAAGACATGCCGAAGACTTGCCGGCCCTCAAGCTTGCCCTCCAGGTCGGTGATGATGTTCAAAACTTGGGTGTTGGAATCCAATAAATCTTTAAAGCAGACGTATCTAAAGCGGAAAGCCGCGGCGATCTCATCCCGCGCAGGTTCATCGAGGCGAGATATCCATCTGCGATAAAGGTTTCGAAATAGATTGAGGGTCTCTACCATAAACCAGCCCGCTGGCCACGATTAGATTAACTATATCAAGAATTATACCAGATTGCCGCCTCCCCCGACAGCAGGAAGAGTATCGTAGCCGGGGTTGGGTGACCCCGCTTTAGCCGCCCTTCAGCCAATCTTCCCGGATTACCTGGCGATCCCTTTACAAACTGTAAAAATTACTGACAGGTGTATCCTCGCGGTCAAGATCCGAAGACTTGCGGTCCTGTCTTAAATATTAGGGAAATCAAACAATTAACTATAAAACCCTGCCCCTTTCCTCCCTGGCACAGGCATTGCTTATTTTTGGCGGGGAGGGCAGGCCCTTCCGGGCCAGGCTCTGGGCGCGGCCATTTAAAAGGCCTTATCCAAGAATAATGCACCAAGATGGGCAGCCGCGACCCAAAACTTGCTTTCCCTGGCAGTTTGCAGTTAGGCGGTGGGGTATCCCTTAATACCTCACTTTACCAAAGTCATTGTTTAGGAGGTCTTTTATGAAAGTACTGGTGCCAACCGACGGCTCCGAACAGTCCATGAAGGCCGTGCAAAGGGCCCTGGAACTGGCTGAGAAACAAGGGGCCCAAATAACTTTGATGGCAGTGGCTTACTTCACCGGCGATTTTGACGAAATGCCCTTGAATATTAGGGAGAAACTGGAGGCTGAGGCCCGGGATAATCTTAAGAAGGCCAAGGCCGTCTTCGACCAGAAAAACGTCAAGGTGGACACGGTGCTGGAAGCAGGTCTGGTCCCCGCCAACAACATCCTCCGCCAAGCGGAAGAAGGCAAGTTTGACCGGGTCATCATGGGCAGCACCGGGGCCAGCGGCTTGGCCAAGGTTTTGATGGGCAGCACTGCCGCCAAGGTGGTGGCGCACGCCCCCTGCGAAGTGACCGTTGTCCGTTAAACCGGAATTATCAAGGGAGGTTAAGGAAAATGCGTAAACTTTGGGCAAAGATAGTGAGCTTAGGGGTCATGGCCACCCTGCTGTTGCCGGAGATCGTCGCGGCCGCGGGACCCAAGGCCTCCCCCCTGGTCATTGTGGCCGATACCCGCAAATTTACCGGCTGGGAGGCCTGGTGGACCAACCTTTACAATGAAAGCCATCTTTATTTCACCCTGCTCACGATAGCCATCATCCCGGTGGTGGGCCTGATTTTCGGGGTCCTGGCGGATATCATCATGGGCCATATCGGCATCGACCTGAAATCCCGGGAACTGGCGGAACACTAAGAGCCGCCAAAGCACATCACTGTTTAGGAGGTTAATTTATGGACTTTTTTTATGTTCTCATGCCCATTGCAGGGGTAACGATATTCTGGCCCGGCCTTATCATTCTTGGCGTCGGGGTGGGCATCATCGGCGGCTTCTTCGGCATGGGCGGCGCCTGGATGGTGACCCCGGGGCTGAACATCCTGGGATTTCCTATGGCCTTCGCCATCGGCACCGATATCGCTCACATGGCCGGCAAGTCCCTCATCTCCACCATGCGGCACGGCAAATTCGGCAACGTGGATTATAAACTGGGCATCGTCATGCTGGTGGGCACGGTGGTCGGTTTCGAGATAGGCGCCCAGATGGTGATGTGGCTGGAACGCCTGGGCACGGTGGAACTCTATGTCCGCCTGCTCTACATCGTCCTGCTGTCCTTCATCACCTGGATGGTCTTCACCGACGTAGCCAAGAGAAAGAGGAAGGAAAGGGAGGCGGCCGCGGCCGGCAAAGAGATCGACAAGCTGGCCACCGGCCTGGATTGGTCCAAGACCCTGCACAAGATCAAGATCCCGCCCATGATGCATTTCAAAGAGGCCATGGTCTACTGCTCCGCCTGGCTGCCCATCACCGTGAGCTTCCTCACCGGCTGGCTGGCCGGCATCCTGGGCATCGGCGGCGGCCTCATCCGCATGCCGTCTTTGATCTACTTTGTGGGCTGCCCCACCCACGTGGCCGTGGGCACCGACCTCTTTGAGGTGATGATTTCCGGCCTGTACGGCACGGCCACCTATACCTACAAAGGGCGGACGGAGCTGGTGGCGGCCCTGATCATGCTCTGCGGCGCCGCCGTAGGGGCCCAGGTGGGCACCGTGGCCACCAAGTACATCAAGGGCTACGGCATCCGCATCGCCTTCGGCCTGGCCGTGATCGGTTGCATGATTTCCATCATCCTGAAGCTCATTCCCCGGTGGATCCCGGTCATTAAAGGATTTTGCGACGTGGCCGCCACGGTTTTTATCCTGGGCCTGGTAAGCGCCCTGTCCTTCTATATCCTAATAAAGATGTTACAGGGGGCCTCGAAAGAGGTCCGAATGAAGAAGGCCAAGTCTTAAGCGTATTTTTCTTGCGGGATGCAAGTCTAACCGGATGCTCTGAAGAAGGGAGAGATATTATGGCCAAGAAACTCAGCATATTGACCCTCCTCGCCATCTTGCCCCTGGCCCTGATGTGCGGCTGTGGGGAGATGGGCAAGGTTGACCAGGGCAGGGTTATCGCCTTTGACAAAAACCAAGAGACGGTCACATTTATCATCGATGTCAAGCACGACCCCGCCAACCCCGACTACAGCGGTGCGCCCGTAACCTTCCAGCTTCCTAAGGACCCCGCCGAGAGGGGAGAGGATCCCAAGTTCGGCAAAAGGATGAAGCTGGATGCCAAAACCAGAGAGATTGTCATTTTCGACGACGCCACCAAAGGCTTCAAGAAGATAGCCTATACCCTGATTGACCAGAAGGAAGGCGTGGCCAAGGACGATCCCCTGGTGAAGGGCAAAAAGTTTCCCCTGGTGGACAAGGCCAAGAAAACCATCACCCTTTATTCCGGGCGGCAGAAACTTCTGACCACCTTCTCTCTGCCCGAGGAATACTTTGCCCTGCCGGACGATACCTGGGAGGCCGGCGACGAAGTCCGGGTTTACTACAAGGAGCCGGGCAAGTGCCTGCGCTTCATGAACATCACCCGGACGGATATCTTTAAGAAGTAAGCAGGCGGCCCGCGCCTGCTCTTCCGAGAATCGCCCCGGGAGCTCTTCCCCAGCCCCACCCGGGGCGATTCTCATATTTTTGTGGTAGAATAGTTGGGGGAGGGGGACAGGGACAGTGGCACAGGCGTCTCGCCTGTGGAGCCCTTAGCACCCTACACCAAATTTTCCAACCAAAAGCCTTAACCACATGAACTTAGCGCAAATTTCCATATGGCGGAACTTCCTGGGCAAGGTGGGGGCCGCTTGTTGTTTCCTGGTCTTTTTTGCTTTGCTGGACGGCCTTGTCGCCCGGTTTCGAGAGCCCGCCAATGTATTCAGGATGCTGCCGGGAGAATCGGCAGAGATTAATGGCCCCTTGGAGGCAGCAATCAAGGATGTCAGTGAGTTGAGGTTTGAGGCCAACTCACCGCAGCTTAAGGTGTCTTTTGAGGCGGGGCACAAGGGCTATTTCCTGGGCGGGGACATGTGGCGCGGCCGGCTCATCGTCAGCCCGCAAATTCCGCCGGGGGAATATACCTTGAGCGTCAGTATCAAGGGCAAAACCTCTCCCCGGCCCCCGCCCCCTTATCGCATCATGGTTTACCCGGATACCTTAACCCGGCTACAAAGTTCCAAATCCCTGATTCAGCGTTATGCGGGCCATTCCCCCTGGGAGGTGCCGGTCCTACTTTTGCCGGTGATCCTCCTAACCTTTGCCTCGGTTTTTTTCCTCTCCCAGAAAACGGAACGTCTCCTGGAGCAAATGGGCCAGGCGGAGGTCTATCGGGTGGCCAAGCGGGAAGGGGATTACCTAGTCAGCTTCGGCCTGGGGACGGCCCACGGCGTGCACCTCGGGTCCCGCCTGGCCCTCTTTGATGAAAGCGGGCAGTTGGTGGGCACCGTGGAGGTGGAGGAGACCTCGGAGACGGACTCCTCGGCCCGGGTGAGCACTGATCGGGAAATCAGGCCGGGGTACATCGTCTGCCTTGACCGTTAAGCAATAAACCAGTATTTTAAAGCACAAGTTAACTAGTGGAGCGTTTCATAATTAATTGGAAATAAATAAAAGCCTTATTTCCCCCTCCCCTGGTGGGTGGGGTTTGGGGGGTGGGGGAGAATGGCGATCCTATTCCACCCCCACCCTAACCCTCCCCCCTCAAGGGGGAGGGAATTTAAGGTTACCTTAAATTATGAAACAGACCACTAGCCTTCCCCCACCAAGGTTTTGCTTAAGCCGGGGAAGTTGGGGCCAAAGCCCCCCGTCTTTTGCGGCCCCCCATCCCCGGGTGGGGCGGGGGCTCAAGGGGAGGGAGCACAGGCGTCCCGCCTGTGCCACGATCTCTGACCCTTTCCCAAGGAGCACGCCAACCAGATGTGGAAGCGCCTCAGCCTGAGGGCCCGCATTTTCTTGATTTTGACGGCCTTAGTCCTCACCGCCCTGGGCGGCGGCCTGGTCACCGTGTGGCACACCAGAGCCATGGACTCCCTGCTCACCTCTCTCATCGACAAAAACGTGGCCTCCTTCCAGGCCGCGGGAGAGCTGGAAACCGCGCTGGTGAGGCAAAAAGGCTTTCCCACTTATTATTTCCTGGATGGCAATCCCGAGTGGCTGGAGGAACTGGCGAAATACCAAAAGGATTTTCAGGAATGGTTCCAGAAGGCCCGGAAATTGGCCTATACCGAGGCCATGGGGGAAATTCTCAATCAGATCGAAGCCCAGTACCAGCACTATGTCGATTCCCGGGCCCAGGTGATCAAGTTGTATCAGGAGGGCAAGCGGCAAGCAGGCGCCCAGCTTCATAAAGCAGTGCGCCGCCAGTTTGTCGAACTCTATAATCTCTGTGAGCGCTACAAGCTGATCCACGAGTACACCATTTCCCGGGCCCGAACCGAAAGCCAGGCCCGGGCGCGGTTTCTCAACACCCTGGCCCTGGTGGTCATGCCCGGCGTGGCGGTGTTGGGGGTGCTGCTGGCTTACATCCTGATCAAGCAGATTCTGGAGCCCATTCGCAAGCTGGCTCTGGAGACCGCCTCGGCCCCCCGGAAGGCTCCCCCGGCGGACGAAGTAACCGCTCTTTCTCAACGGGTTTACAGCCTCATTGAGGATGTAGATCAGGCCCAGAACCAGCTTTCCCGCAGTCAAGAACACTTGCTGCAATCAGAGAAGTGGGCCATGGTGGGGAAACTGGCCGCCGGGGTGGCCCATAGCATCCGCAACCCCCTGACTTCGGTGAACATGCGGTTGTTCTCCATGAAGCGGACTTTGGAGCTGTCCGACTCTCAGAAAGAGGACTTCGAGGTGATTTCCGAGGAAATCCGCCATATTGACGCCATAGTGCGGAATTTTCTCGATTTCTCCCGCCCCCCCAAGCTGAAGATGCAGAAGATCAGCTTCTCCGATGTGGTGGATAGCGCTCTTATCCTTCTCCGGCAGCGACTGGGGTATTTCGGGGTCAGGGTGGAGGTCAAGCGCAAAAAGCGATTGCCGGAGACCTGGGCCGACCCTGAGCAGTTGAAGGAAGTACTGGCCAACCTCTTGCTCAATGCCTGTGAAGCTATGACGAGGGGGGGAGTGATCGTCATCCAGGAAGGAAAAGGACAGGTAGCGCCCTTAGGCCGGGTGGCGTTTTTGCGGGTCACCGATAATGGCCCCGGCATCCCGGTGTCCATCCAGGACAAGGTCTTCCAACCCTTTTTCAGCAGCAAGGAAGAGGGCACGGGCCTCGGTCTCAGCATCGCCGCCCGCATCGTCGAGGAACATGGCGGCTGGGTGGACCTCAAGTCAAAGGAAGGACATGGGGCCTCCTTCATCATCACCTTGCCCCTTAAGGAAGACCAGGCATGGGCACCATCTTAATTGTGGATGATGATCCCCAGTTGCGGCAGAGCTTTGAGAAGCTTCTGACCGCGGAGGGCCACACGGTTCGGACTGCGGCCAGCGGCGAGGCGGCTTTAAGTCAGGTGCGCGCCGGCGTCCCCGATTTGGTGATCATGGATGTGCGCATGCCGGGCATGAGCGGGCTCGAGACGTTCCAGGCTATGCATGAGATTGAGCCCAAGCTGCCGGTCATCATCATGACGGCCTTCGGCACCACGGAGACGGCCATCGAGGCCACCAAGTTGGGGGCCTTCGAATACGTGCTTAAGCCCTTTGAGATTCCGGACATCCTGGCCCTGATCGGCCAGGCCCTGGAGGCCGGGCGTTTCATGCGCTCCCGGGTGGAACTGGATGTGGCCCCGTCCGCCGCTTCGGCGGATGCCATTATCGGCAAAAGCAAGCCCATGCAGGAGGTATACAAGGCCATCGGCCGGGTGGCCCCCACCGACGCCACGGTGCTGGTTCGGGGAGAATCCGGCACCGGCAAGGAACTGGTGGCCCGGGCCCTCTATCAGCACAGCCTCAGGGCCCACAAGCCCTTCCTGGTGATCAACTGTGTGGCCATCCCGGAAACCTTGCTGGAGAGCGAACTGTTCGGCTATGAGAAAGGGGCTTTTACCGGGGCGGTGAATCGCCGGGTGGGCAAGTTCGAGCAGGCTCACGGGGGCACGGTGTTCCTGGATGAAATCGGGGACATGCCCTTTTCCATCCAGGCCAAGATCCTGCGCCTGCTCCAGGAGAGGAGTATTGAGCGCCTGGGCGGCCGGGAGCCTATCCCGGTGGATGTGCGCATCATCGCCGCCACCAACCGGGACCTGGAAGCGGCTCTGGCCGGCGGGCGCTTCCGAGAAGACCTCTATTACCGCCTCAAAGTGGTAACTCTCTGGCTTCCCCCGCTCCGCAGCCGTCAGGAAGATACCCCCCTGTTGGCGGAATACTTTTTGGCCCGGTTCGCCAGAGAGATGGAGCTTCCCAATCCGGGCATGACCAAGGAAGCCGGGTTCATGCTGAGCAACTATCAGTGGCCCGGCAATGTCCGGGAGTTGGCCAATGCCATGCAAAAGGCCCTGATTTTCAGCCGGGGCTATCCCATCCACCCGGAAGACCTCTCCCGGGCCATCCGCGGCGAGACCGCGGTGAAAGTTGAGGACGACCGCACCCAGGAGCTGATCCGCCAGTGGCTGCGCCAAGCCCTGGTCTCCGGCGGGGGTAAAGATAGGTTCGATTCCTTAATGGACCGCTTTGCCGGCCTGCTCATCAGCGAAGCCCTGGACTTGACCGGCGGCAATCGCAGCCGGGCCGCCAGACTCCTGGGTATCTCCCGGCCCACCCTGCTGTCCAAAATGGAGAAATACCGCCTCAAAGTAGAGACCTCTGTAAAACTGGAAGGTTCTTGAGCTGGGAAGGGCCAGGGACTTTTTGTAAATGGTCCCGACCCCCCCCACCCCCTCCCAACCTTCCGCTACCCCGATCATCTTTTACAATCTGTAAAAAATATCGACAGGTATCCTTCCCATAAAAAGCCTCTGCACCCTCAAAGATTTCCATTTTGACCGCCGGCGGGAGGTTGACAAACCGGTCTGCCGGACCGGCCCGCCAAACGCCGGGTTTTTATCCCGGCCGCCCTGGTTTTAGGGGAAGAGGAACCGGGATGGGGATTTGGGGGAGTTTTAGGGAAAGAAACCTCTTCCGGATCGAGGTCGAAGGCGCGGTTTTACTAAAAAGGAAAATTGCAAACCGCGAATTTAAAAAAGGTCCCAGGCCCCTTTTCCCCAACTCTTCTTCGGGCGGTTTAACTTGGCACGGCCGTTGCTTTTCAAATTGGAGAATATTTTGCAGGGTGAACTCCGTGACCGAATTCCCCAAGATCTTAATAGCGGACCGCAACCGGCATGTGCGGGAATTTCTCCGGCGGGAGCTTAACGCCGAGGGTTACCGGGTGGAGGTAGCCAGGGATGGTCGTGAGGTGTTAACCAGCCTTGAGGGGGATGAGCCGCCGGATCTTCTGGTCCTAGACTTAGAGATTCCTTATCTGGATGAACTGGAAGTTTTGGCGCGCTTAAAGGAGCGTCAGCCTCCCCTGCCGGTGGTAATTCACACCTTCCTGCCGGAGGCCGCCAACCATCCGGCCTTGCCCCGGGTGGCCGCCTTCCTGGAGAAAAAGGGGGATACGGACCTGCTAAAGGCCGTGGTGTCTGAGGTGCTGAATAAGGATTGCTCCCCGGGGTCTGAGCCGGCGTTGGCAAAGGCGGATAAAAAAAAAGAAAAATATCCCGAAATATTAAAGAAAGAAGATTAAGCCTATTTTTTATGAATTGACGGAGATATCTCGATAAACAGCCTGGCCGCCAGAGAACCCCTAAAAACCTTGAGTAGGAGGAAGCGCAATGGCTGGCTACGAAATCTTATTGCTGGATGACGGCTCTCACATTTTCAGGACGCTGGCCTGGGTTTTGGCCTATAAAGGGCATAAAGTAACCAGGGCCTCTCCCTCCCAGGTTTTCCAGGAGTTTCTGCCGGGCAAGGAGTTTGACCTGATCATAGCCCAACTCACCTTGGATCGGGCAGAGCAATTGGAGATCTTGAAGGAAGCCAAGATAATCAACCCGCAGGTCCTGGTCATGGTCTTGAGCGGGGACCACCAGATGGCCTTTCCCCTGGAAGCCTATCACCTGGATCTAGATGACTATTTGTTTATGCCTTGCAGCCAGGCGGAATTATGGCGGCGAGTGGCCGCTTGCCTTAGAAGGGTGGCAAGCCAACGCCGTAAATTATCCCCGGTAAGAGATTTAGCCCCCATTAATAGACGGGTTCATAAAAAAATGCTCCGCATGTTCAGCTATTTCCAGGATTCTTTGGATTGTCTGGCCGGGGACCTGGGGCATTTGACCCAAGATCCCGGCAAAAATAAGGACGAAAACTTAAGCAAGACCTTACAAAAGGTGTCGGCCAGGGTTGAGGTCTTGAGGGATATAACTGAAGGCTTCAGGCGCCAGATTTTCCGGAATTGAGCGATTTTCAAGGCGCCGGAATTCCCCGGCCGAAAGGGGGGTAAAAAATGGAGCGCAGTTATCTCTGGCCCGGTAAGGGAGGGACCTGGCGGGAGCGGCTCCTGGCGTTGGCCCTGCTGCTGGAGCTTTTTCTGATCTGGGGTGGCTTCTACCTCCTGGCCTGGAGACTGACCCACTAAAGAATCCAGGGGCCGGCTGAGAGAACTAGCAGGCTGTTGAAAAATGGTTTTTTCTGTCACCCTGAACGAAGTGAAGGGTCTCAACCGACTGAAATAACGAAATTCTTCGCTTCGCTCAGAGTGACAATTAAAAGGATCTGATCGTTTTTCAACAGCCTGCTAGACAGCTTTACCTCGGGCTTCCAGCAGCGGGTGGCGCTCAAGCGCTCCGGTGGCGGCGGGAGAGAATGCCGCCCCCTCGGTTATGGAGGCGCAGGTCCGGGGGAAGAGTCCTGGGGCCGGAAAGTATGCCTCGCCGATACCCCAGGCGGCGATGGCCTTCGTGAACTGAGGCCGGGCCTAAACAAGAGGGACACGCCGGCACCCCTATGGCCGGCGATCCAGGGCGCTAAAATTTGCGGCCCCCGACGTTCAAGTCTCTTCTCATTTTGTATATAGACTTAATTTTTCTCTCTTTTCCAACCTTAGGGGGCAGCAAAAATCAGACCCGAATCTGATATTATTATCTTAAAAAACAGAAAGGTTGGGGAATGTGGAACTTGCAACAAGCTTCTTATAACTTGGGTTTGCTGGCTCTGGCGGCACTGATTGGCGGCGCCATCGGTTTTGAAAGAGAGACTCACGGCCAAGCCGCCGGACTGCGGACCAATATTTTGGTCTGTGTTGGCTCGTGTCTATTGATGATGCTCTCATTGCACATGGAACAACTCCACCGACATCTTGGGTCGGTGGAATCGGTGGTCCGCCTGGACCCGGCCCGGATCGCCTCTTATGCCATCGCCAGCATGGGTTTTCTGGGAGCCGGGGCCATCATCACCGGCAAAGGTTCCGTGCGGGGACTCACCACCGCCGCCGGCCTCTGGATAGTTACCGGCTTGGGACTGGCGGTGGGAGCCGGATATATTATTCCCGCCATTTTTAGCACGGCGATAAGCCTGCTGATACTTTATGGACTCCGGCAAATCAAAGTCTTATTTCTCCGGGATGAGCATACCATCCTTACCTTAACCTACCACAGCAAGGAAAAACCCCTGGAGCAGATAAAGCGAATTCTTGCCGATCATGCAATATCTATTCAATTCATCAATCTTAAGGTAGAATTTCCCGAAGAGAATATCACGTATCGTCTGCGCCTACACAGTAAAGAAAACCTGCCCTGGGGCCAGATTGTCAAAAGGCTCTCGGATACCAAAGGGTTGGGGGAGATCAGGTGGGAAGAAGGTGAAGTCCCTTAATTTTGAGTAAGAAAGTTTGGGGGGCTTAACCCTCACCCCACACCCATTTGCACAATACTGGTCCACTACCTTATGGCAAATCTCTTCCAGCGCCTGAAACAGATTTTTTCCAAAGGGCCGCCCGCGCCGCCACTTTCCCTGGAAGAGCTGCGCGGCGTCTTCAAGGTCAAGTATCACGCCTTCAAGCTGTTGTTGGCGGCCAACAACACGGCGCTCCAGCTCATGACCGACATGGAGGCGGCGCTGCACGGCAACCACAGCTTCGGCATGACCTTTGTGCGTTCCCACGCCACGGCCGTCTGTGTCAATGTCTTTGCCATCATCAAATATTTAAATGAACTGTCCGGCAACAGATACCGGGCCCTGGAGCCCGTCTTTGCCGGCATTGAGAGAAAAATCGCCCAGACCCTGGAGCACCGGCAAACTCGGGTTATCCAGGAACTGGTCCTGCCTCTTGATCAGGTCCACAAGGAGATGGCCGACGGCGTGGGCAGCAAAATGGCCAACTTGGGGGAGATCAGCACCCAGGTGCGGGGATTCGCGGTCCCTCCAGGGTTTGTCATCACCGCGGCGGCGTATGACCTCTTTTTGTCCCACAACCAGCTCCAGGAGGAAATCAACCGGCGGCTGCAGTCACTGGAGATAGACGACATCGCCGACCTCTATCGCCAAAGCTCCGAAGTCCAGATGCTCATCATCGGCGCGGACCTGCCCCCAGCCCTGGAGGAGGCCATGGCCCAGGCCTTTCAAGACCTGGCGGCCAAGGCCGGGGGGCCCGTCAAGGTCGCCCTGCGCTCTTCCGCCATCGGCGAGGATGCCCAAGACACCTCCTTTGCCGGCCAGTATCGTTCAGAGCTGAATGTCAGCCGGGAAAATATCTTCACCGTGTATAAAGAAATCCTGGCCGGCAAATACGCCCTCACCGCGGTGAGCTACCGCCTGCACAAGGGCTTAAGGGACGAAGATGTGCCCATGTGCGTGGGGTGCATGGCCATGGTGGAGGCCGTGGCCGGGGGCGTCATGTACTCCCGGGACCCCACCGACATCAGGAGCGACGCCGTCTTTATCAACGCGGTGCACGGGTTGGCCAAGTCCGTGGTGGACGGCAGCGTCACCCCGGACCTGTGGGTGGTGTCCCGGGGCGACCCTCCGGCCATCATCAAAAAAGAGGTGCGGGACAAGGAACTGAAGGTTGTTTGCCTCCCCGGGGAGGGAGTTTACCTGGAATCCGACGACCGGGGCCAGGAGGCGGCTCTCAGCGATGCACAGGCGTTGGCCTTGGCCAGCATCGCCCTGACTTTGGAGGATCACTTTAAGACCCCCCAAGACATCGAATGGTCCATTGACCGGGACGGCCGCATCTTTATCTTACAGAGCCGGCCCTTGAAACAGCTGGCCGCCCCGGCCAGGGAGGGAGCCGCCCTCTTTTGTGCCACGGAAAATCCGGTGCTGATTAAGGGCGGGGACCTGGCCAGCTCGGGGGTCGCCGCCGGGCCGGTTTATCTCGTCAAAAACAACCTGGACCTGCTGCAGTTTCCTGAGGGTGCGGTGTTGGTGACGGCCTTCCCCCACCCGGCCTGGGCCACGCTTTTGTCCCGGGCCGCGGCGGTGCTCACCGACCGGGGGGGCATTACCGGGCATCTGGCCAATGTGGCCAGGGAATTTCACCTGCCGGCCTTGTTTAACCTGGGGGACGCCACGGAGTGGCTGAAACCGGGGACTGTCGTCACCGTGGACGCGGACGGACACACCGTCTATCAAGGCCGGGTGGAGTCCCTGCTGCAGATGGCCACCGCCCCAAAGGGCCTCATGAAGGGCACCCCGGTGCATGACAACTTGAAAGAAGTCATGGGTTTCATCACCCCCTTGAACCTCACTGACCCGGAAAGCCGCGAATTTAGGCCGGACCGGTGCCGGACGCTGCACGACATCACCCGCTTTGCCCACGAGGTGTCCGTCAAGGAGATGTTCGCCTTTGACAAACATAAGGCCGTCGCCAAGTATTTCATCAAGCGCCTGATCACCACCTTCCCCATGCAGTGGTGGGTCCTGAACTTAGAAGATGGCTTTAAGGAGGAGGTGGCGGGCAAAGAGGTGGAGCTTAACAACATTGTCTCAGTACCCATGCTGGCCCTGTGGGAGGGGATCAGCACCGTCCCCTGGGAAGGGCCGCCGCCGGTGGATACCAAGGGCTTCATGTCCATCGTCATGGGCGCGGCCACCGACCCGAATCTGGCCACCGCCGGGGGGACCATCTTCGGCAACCAGAACTATTTCATGATTTCCAAGGATTTTTGCAACCTGACCTCCCGGCTGGGCTTTCATTTTTCCACGGTGGAGGCCCTGGTGGGGGACATGTCTTTTGAAAACTATCTCCGCTTCGCTTTCAAGGGCGGGGCCGCGGACTACCCCCGCCGAGTCTTGCGCGCCAAATTCGTAGGGAATATCCTGGAGCAGCACCACTTCAAAGTGGATGTCAAGGAGGACTCGCTGTTCGCCCGGCTGGAGGGGGAAGAGCGGGACTACATGCTGAGCCGCCTGCGCATCCTGGGCTACCTCACCATCCACACCCGCCAACTGGACATGATCATGCTCAACGACGCGGACGTGGACTACTACCAACAAAAGATCACCCAGGACCTGGAAAAATACATCCTGCCCCTGGGCGCTGCCAAGGATTGAGAGGGTTTTGAGGGGAGGGCTGGGGGAACGCGGTTCCCCCACCCTCCCCTCAAACTCCCCTCCCAACCCCCAATAAGTTGGGTGGGTAAGGCGCGGCCGCTGGCCCC
>JAUXZG010000033.1 GCA_030694005.1 Desulfobaccales bacterium
GCGGCAAGGGGAGTCAGGGACCTTCCCGGATATTCGGGTCCGACCCGATCCGTGGCGTGGAGCATCAGGGGCACCCCATAGTGATGGCAGAGCTCGGCGATGGGCGCCAAAAGAGACGTCAGTCCTTCACCCCGATCCTTCAGGTAGAAGGCCAGTTCCCCCACCCCCCGGGCGCCTGCGGCCAGACAGCGTTCCACCTCGCTTACCGCCCCCGGAAACAAGGGATGCGCCGCGCAGAAGCCGATGAGGCGGCGGGGCCAGCGGCGCATAGCCTCCAGGAGCACTTCATTATGGCGGCGAAAGTGACGTTCCTGGCGCCAGGGAAAGCCCAAAACCACCGCGGCCTCAACTGCTGCCTCATCCATGGCCTGGAGCAATTCCTCCGGCCCGATGAGTTTGGCCTCGGGAGAGTCGTAGAGGAGACGAAAAGCCGGCTCCTCGGCAAAGAAATCCTCCCGCCGCCGGCAGACTTCCTCGGGGAAAATGTGGGTATGGACATCTAAAATCATGTTTGCCGGAGGTTCCCTGGATTATCACTATCCAGAAAGTAGAGGCTTTACTAACTTAAGACCTCTGAAAAATGCCTGGTTTAGTAACCTCCCTAGTGGGCGGCCAGAGACGGCCGCCCCACCGCCTTGATGTTCCTGGTGGGGCGGGCCTCCGTGCCCGCCAGCATTACTCTCTCCTGTCATTTTGCAGAGGTCTCAACTTACCTTAGAGGGGCGAAAAGGTGAAAAGGAAAAAAGGTGAAAAGGAAAAACGAAATATAATCGCCTTAATACCCCTTTCCCCCTTTTAGCATTTATCTGCCCTTCTTTTTTATATAAAATGACCCCAATGTCAAGATTGCTAAGAATTCTGGGATATGTTCTGTTAAGCTGGCATTTATTGGGCGCGGCCATTGCCTGGGGGGCCGGGCCTTTCACCTATCGCTTCCCTCGAGGCGCCGGGGTGGATCCGGAAGCCGTCACCGTGGTGGGCCAGCCACAGACGCATCAGGTGGTGCGCTATGAAAATATGTACCAGATAGCCCGTCAATATGATCTGGGCTTCTGGGAGCTGGCCCGTTACCACCGGAATCTGGACCACTTCTTTCTGCCGTGGGACTCCGAAATCGTCATCCCCACCCAGTGGATCATCCCGGCGCGAACCAACCCCCCGGGTTACCTGATAAATGTGGCCGAGCTGCGCGGCTATCGCTTTTTCCCGGAAAAAAATGAGGTGCGTACCTTTCCCATCGGCATCGGCGTGTTGGATTACAAAACGCCTTTCGGCCGTTTTCGGGTGCAGATGAAGGCGGCAAATCCCGGCTGGCGCATCCCCAAAGGCCTGCAGTGGAAATACGAAAAGTCTTATATGCCGCCGGGAGAAGAAAATCCCCTGGGTACTCACTGGCTGGGCCTGTCCCATTACGGCCTTCACGGCACTCACGCCCCCATGGGGGTGGGCCGCCTGGTGAGCCACGGCTGCATCCGCCATTACCCGGAGGACATCGTCGAACTGTTTAACATCACGTCGGTGGGCACTCCGGTCGAGATCATCTATGAGCCCGTGAAGTTTGGCTTTCTTAATGGCCGCATCTTTGTGGAAGTGCATGAAGATATCTACCACAAATTTCCTGACTTGCTGCCATACGCCTTAAAGCGCCTGAGAGAGCGAGGGCTGGCCGACCAGATCAACTGGCTTACCTTCCTTAAGGCGGTGGAGGAAACGACCGGCGCGCCGGTGGACATTTCCCCAAAGCCTGCGGAAATAAGGCCGATCCACTGAGGTGATTTCATGGATAAAGAATTTGACAGCAATGTGAATGCCTTAAACAGCTTATTGACCATTATCGAACAATTGGGTCATATCAAGGACCTGGATGCCCTGTTGGACCGGGTTTTGCTGGAAGCGCGGCAACTGACCAATGCCGACGCCGGCTCCATATTCCTGGTGGATAGTATGCACAATAACTTATTAAATTTTAGTTATATTCATAATGATACCTTGTTTACCTCGCCGGTTAACAAATATATTTATAGCAGCCAAACCTTACCAATAAATAACAAGTCAATAGCCGGCTATGTTGCTTTAACGGGGAAGCCGGTTGTTCTGAATGATGTTTACGATATTCCTGCGGATAAGCCATTTGGTTTTAACCGGGCTTTTGATATTAAGTCGGGATATCGAACCAAATCCGTCATGGCCGTGCCCTTAAAAACCAGCCGGGACAAAATTGTCGGGGTGCTGGAGATCATAAATGCCTTAAGTGCGGGAAAAGAGGTTGTTTCTTTTACAGAAACGGATGAATTGGTGGTGAACTATTTTGCCAACAATGCGGCCGTCGCGATAGAACGCGCCATGATGACCAGAGAGACCATCCTCAGAATGGTCAAGATGTGTGAGCTGAGGGACCCCAAAGAAACCGGCGCCCATGTCAATAGAGTCGCGGCGTATTCCGCCGAAATATATCAGAAGTGGGCTTTAAATAAAGGAATTGGCAGTGACGAGATAAAAAAGACCAAAGACCTGCTGAGAATTGCCGCGATGTTGCACGATTTGGGGAAAGTCGGCATCTCTGATGTAATTCTTAAAAAACCGGGGAAATTGGATGACCAGGAATTCGCCATTATGAAGTTCCACTGCATTTTGGGGGCAAGATTCTTTGAAAATTCCACCTCGGATCTGGATGTCATCTCGGCGGAGATTGCTCTCAACCACCATGAAAGATGGGACGGCCAGGGATACCCCGGCAAAATCGATAACATTTATGATAATGAAGTCCACCTGGGAGTCGGGAAAAAAGAGGGGGAAATCCCCTTCTCGGCCAGAATCGTGGCCCTGGCTGACGTCTATGACGCCTTGATTTCCAGAAGGGCCTATAAGGATGCCTTTCCTGAAGAGAAAACTCTGGAAATTATCAAACAAGAGTCCGCCAAGCATTTTGACCCTGAAGTGGTGGAGGCTTTCTTAGCTATTTATGAGGTGATTGTGGCTATCCACGCCAAATATCAGGACGAACCATCGTCAAGTCCGGGTTAACGCCTTGCCCCTTAAACCATTTTAGGCAAGAATGCTTCATGGAAGCAGCCTTTACCATTCGTCATCTGTAGCCTGCCAGTTATCAAAGATCATCGGAATTTCTGCTTTATGGAAACAGATGTTTTGATTCACAACGCCCTGGTGCTCACCCTGGAGCCCGGGGCGTCGCCGCTTCTTAACGGCTATGTGGCGGTGAAGGGCGCCAGGATTGCCGCGGTGGGTCAGGCCGCGTCCCCCCGGGACCTGCCCCCGGCCCGGGCCCGCCTGGACGCGGGCGGTGGCCTGGTCCTCCCCGGCCTGGTCAACACCCATACCCACCTCCCCATGGTGTGGTTTCGGGGCCTGGCCGATGACCTGCCTTTGCGGCAATGGCTCACGGACTTCATCTTTCCGGCTGAGGCCGGCTGGCTCGATCCGGACAAGGTTTATGCCGGCACGCTGCTGGCTGCGGCGGAGCTGATCCGGGGAGGGGTTACCACCGTCGCCGACGGCTATTTCTATGAAACCGAGGTGCGCCGGGCCCTGGCTCTCTCGGGTTTAAGGGCGGTGGTGGCCCAGGGCGTGGTGGACCTTCCGGCTCCCGGAGTGCCGGACCCCCGGGACAATCTTAAGGTGGCCGCCGCCTTTCTGGATTCCGGGGGGGATTTTTCTCTGCAGGGAATTGCCTCGGCCGTCTTTTGCCACTCCCCTTATACCTGTGGGCCGGAAACCTTACAAAAAGCCAAGGAATTGACCCGAGCCCGGCAAGTCCCCTTTTTTATCCATCTGGCCGAAACCCGCCAAGAAGTGGAGGAAATCCGGCAAAAAACGGGCCTGGCCCCGGCCACCTACCTGGACCGCCTGGGAGTGCTGGATGAGCTGACGGTGGCGGTCCATGCCGTGTGGCTTACGTCTGAAGAGCAAGAGCTTTTAGCCCAGCGGGGGGTTAAGGTCAGTCATTGTCCGGAGAGCAACCTGAAGCTGGCCGCGGGCGTGGCCCCCATCCCGGAGCTGTTGGCCAGGGGAGTGACCGTGGGTCTGGGGACGGATGGCGCCGCGTCCAACAACAACCTGGACCTGTTCGGGGAGATGAGCCTAACGGCCCGGCTCCACAAGGTCTGGCACCATGACCCCACCTTGTTGAACGCCGCCCAGGTGGTGGCCCTGGCCACCCGTCAGGGGGCCCAGGTGCTTGCTCTGGAAAAGAAAATCGGCACCCTTTCTGCGGGGAAAGAAGCGGACCTCATCGTCGTGGAGCTCAATCAGCCCCACCTCACCCCCCTTTATGACCCGTACTCCCACCTGGTCTATGCCGCCGGGGCTGCGGATGTGCGGCATGTAATGGTGGCGGGCCGGTGGCTCCTTAAAGACCGGCAACTTACAACCCTTGACTGGCCCAAGATCGCCGAACGCCTTGCGGCCGGCAGCCGGGACCTGGCCGCCTTCTGCCAAAAACTGCGCCGCCCTTGACCTGACATTGATTCCCTGAGAGAATAAGAATTATTAGGGGGAGGGCCAGGGGCCTGAGGCCCCTGCCCTCCCCCTAAGACCCCCTCCCAACCCGCTTAAGTTGGCTGGGGAAATCGGGGCCACAGGCCCCGAATTCCCCAGCAAATTTAATCCCCATAAGGGATTGGGGGCGGGGGTGTGGGGGAGGGGCTAAGGGTCTGCGACCCTTAGCCCCCTCCCCCACAAACTCCCATAATCCTATGGCCAAAGCCAGCTTACCGCCCACAGAGGTCTTCACCGCCAACTTGCGGTCCTTGGTGAGCACGCCCGAAGTGTTGCGTCTCATCAGCGACATCACCGCCTGTACCGTGGAATGGGAAGCTCAACAGGGTATCCCCGAGCTGGAACCGTCCCGGGGCCTGGAAATGTTTCCCTGTTTCACCATGCATTTCCAGCGTCACCTGATGAAGATCAAGGGGTTCATCTATCCCAACCTCCCCCAGGAGGGCGACGGGGTGTCCCACCTGATCCGGCTGGAGCTGGAGGATACGCCGCTGTTTCTGCGGCTGCGCAGCACCCAGGCCGCCTTTTTGCTTTCTCCTTTCCACTGCCGGTTCCTCAATATGCTGTTCGGACGCCTGGTGCTGCACCATTTCTCGCTGACTCCCCAGGGGAAGGAAGGCCTTCTCCCCTTTACTCCCTATTCTCTGGAAGAGCAGGTGGTGGCGGGCTACTTGCAGAGTTTGGAATGGGCCCCCTGCGCCACCATCAAGTTGGACGCCCAAGACAACCCTTACATCGGTTCCATGCTGCACACCGGCGCGGACTTGCGGCGTTGCGACATGCCCGGCAGCGGCCGGGAAGAAGCCTTTATTCGGGCCTGGCGCTTGTTTAAGAGTCTGCTCTATTACTCCATTGAAGGAGAAAGGCTGTTTACCGGTTTTGCCATCATGTCCACGGCCCGGCCTTTGGAGTACTACCGGCAGCGCTGGCCCTCCCTGTTGTTGTACCACGAAGCCAACCAGGTTTCCCTGGACGAAGGGGTCCAGTCCATCAAACAGTTCCTCCTAAACGCCGATGGCCGCAGAACCTTTCTGGCCTTGTATGGGAGCCGGATCGTGGGCCTCTTGAAGCTTGACCAGGGGACCCACCGACAGCTCACCACCGTAAATGCCTGGCGGTCGGTGTTGCCCCTGGCCACCATCTCTCATCGCGGCCGGGTCAGCTTCTGGATAGCTCTTAAAGGGCGCAAACATCAGCAAATCCCCCTCTCGGTGCTGGAATACCGGCACGGCCACCTGCATATCCCCCTGTTCCAGGACATTTTCTGGCAGGAACTGGAGCGCCAACTGAAAGAGGTCTGCCCCTTCTGCCATCCTCCCGAAGCCCTGCCGCACCTGAAAGCCCTCCTGCAGATGCTGCGGCACAGCGGCCACGGGGGTATTCTCCTGTTGGGGCTGACCGCGGCGCAAATGGACAGCCATGACGCCCACCTGGAAAACCAGGTGCGCTTGGCCCAGCCGGTACCCCTTAAGGAACCCTGGCTGCAGCAGTTGCTGGGCCTGGCCAAATCCGACGGGGCTTTGATCTTCGACAATTGCCTGCAAGCCTGTCAATTCCGGGCCCGCCTCAAAGCCCCGGCCATGTGCCTGCTGCCGGAAAAAGACGACCTGGGCAGCGGCATGCGCCACCAGGTGACCCGGGAATTCTCCGCCTGGCGCCCCGGCGTCCTGGGAATCTGCATCTCCCAGGACGGCCATATCTCCCTCTACCGCCGCGGCAAGCTGGTGGGCAGACTGTATTAGGAGAGGTGAGGTGGGGGGAGGGCCAGGGACCTGAGGCCCACTTACAATATCCCCCCCCACCCCCCTCCCAACCCGCTTATGGTTTGAGGTGAGGTCGGGGCCTTTGGCCTCGACCTCACCTCAAAAATAACCCAATAAGGGATTGGGGGTGGGGGTTTGGGGGAGTTTTTTGTAAGGGTAAGGGCCTGCGGCCCTTAGCCCTCTCCCCCAAAAAACAACCATGAACAAACCTCATTCATATGAACCCCGCACTTATCGCACCCGCATGGTCCGGGAGGGGCTGGTGGGTTTTCGGGTGGCGGTCAAGGAGACGGACCTCATGGTCCTGGCGGCCGGAGATTTTGCCCGGCAGGTGCGGGAAGTGGTGGTGCAAGAAAGGCGGCAGTTGGAGGCTTACATTGCCGGCCATCCTGACTTTTTGGAGGCCCTGGCCCCCTGGCCGGAAGACCCTTTTGCCCCGTTGGTGGTGCGGGAGATGATCGCGGCCGCCTCGCAAGTGGGGGTGGGGCCCATGGCCGCGGTGGCCGGAGCCTTGGCGGCCAGGGTGGGCCAGTTCCTGGCCCCGTTAAGCCATGAGGTTATCGTGGAGAACGGCGGGGATATTTTTATCCGGGTCAGGAGGCCGGCCACGGTGGCCCTGTTTGCCGGCAAATCCCCCTTGAGCGGCCGGGTGGGCCTGAAGATCGACCCTCTCTTAACCCCTTTGGGGGTTTGCACCTCCTCCGGGACGGTGGGCCATTCTTTGAGTTTTGGCCGGGCCGACGCCGCCTGTGTGGTGGCCCAAGATGTCGCCCTGGCCGACGCCGTGGCCACCGCCCTGGGCAACCGCGTTCCGGAGGCCGCCGCCCTGGCCGACGCCCTTGATTGGATCGCCACCGTTCCGGAAATCATCGGCGCGGTGGTGATCGTCGGCGAAAAATTGGGGGCCTGGGGCGCGGTGGAGTTGGTCCCCTTAAGCTGAAATATACTTTTTTGTCACTTCTTTCTAACGGAGAGTACGGCATGAGCGACTTGGTGTGCTACTGTTTTCAATATACGGCAAAGGATATCGAAAAAGATGTCAGGCAGCATAACGGCATGTCCATGATCCTGGAAAGGATAATGGCTGAAAAGAAAAAGAATGCTTGTCAATGCAACCTCAAACACCCTCTGGGGAAGTGATGTGCCGGGGATGTCCGCCGGGTTGTGGACGAAACCAGAAGGAAGATGATGACTGAGCGCCCGGCAAAAGATTAAGAATGTCAGCCTCATCGCCTCAATTTATTATTACAAGCATCAAATTACGCCGTAGCTGTTACACATTAGCTTAGGAAGTTTTGGGGGAATTTAGTGCCAGTTTTTGGGATTTTGGGGTAAAATCAGCAAAAAATACCAGGTAAGGTGGGGGGGAGTATATAAGAAGGGATACCCATTAAGGAGGTGGCCATGGACCACAACTTGTGGGAAAAAGGCAAATCCGCCATTGATGAATTGTCGGCCTGGGTCGGGCGCCAGCTGGCAGACAATCCCCTCCTTTTAGTGCTGGGCGCCATCGGCGTCCTCCTGCTTCTCTGGTGGGCGCTGAAACCGAAATTTTAAACCGACTAGCACCGCCGCCCGGGGCCACGGAAGACTTGGGCCAGGTCGGTGGGGAAAGTGGCTGACCATAAAGAAAGTCTCTAACCGGTGCTGGACTCCTTACTTTTTTATGCCGGATTTCTCTTAATTATTATTCCGTTCTCGGAGGAATTTAGAAACCTTATACAACTACTTCAGGGGATACTTAAGCAACGTCCAATCCTTCAAGTAGTAGTCTAGCCTCTTACTTTACTATTATACCTTGCTGCCATTCTTATAATTGGTAATTCCCTTGTAGGTCTTTTCACTTCGATAAAATTCTTTTACGAATAAACCGTGGCTGGCTGGCGACGCCCCCGCGGCCGGGGCCTCTCCCTTCTTGAATGACTTGCACCGTTGGCGAAAATAGG
>JAUXZG010000041.1 GCA_030694005.1 Desulfobaccales bacterium
ATGCTAAGTCCGAAACGGGTAAAATATCGCAAGCAGCAGAAAGGGCGCCGCCGGGGCCTGGCCAGCCGGGGCAATACCATCGCCTTCGGGGATTATGGCTTGCAGGCCCAGGAGTGCGGCTGGCTCACGGCCCAACAGATTGAGGCGGCCCGGATCGCCATCACCCGTCATGTGAAACGGGGCGGCCAGGTCTGGATCCGGGTTTTTCCGGACAAGCCTATTACCAAAAAACCGGCCGAAACCCGCATGGGCAAAGGCAAAGGCGGCCCGGAAGGTTGGGTGGCGGTGGTGCGCCCCGGTCTCATCCTCTATGAGATGGCCGGGGTGGAGCGGGAGGTGGCCAAAGAGGCCATGCGCCTGGCCGCCCATAAACTGCCGCTGCCCACCAAATTCGTGACGAAAGACGGATCATGAAGGCCGCAGATTTAAGAGACTTGACGCTAGAAGAGCTCCAGGCCAAGAAAAAAGAGGTCTTTGAGGAACTCTTTAATCTGAACTTTAGGCATCACGGCCAGCAACTGGATAACACCGCCAGGCTGGGACAGGTCAAGAAAGACCTGGCCCGGATCCTGACGGTGCTCAAAGAAAAGACCGGGGAGCAGCAGTAAGAGGCCGTTAAAAAAATGAGCAAGAATTGTCTTCATTGTCATTCTGAGCCGCCAGAGGCGGCGAAGAATCTAGACCCTTTGCCTGCGGCTCAGGGTGACATAAAGGCTCAAGGGTTTTCTTTAGTAACAACCGACTAGGCTAAATCCATTAGGGAAACTTATGGAAAAAAAACGCGGTGTGCGCAAGACCCGGACCGGGATGGTGGTCAGCGACAAGATGGACAAGACCGTGGTGGTGGAAGTGAAGCGCCTGGTGGCCCACCCCGTCTATCATAAAATTATCCGGCGCCGGGTCAAGATCAAGGCCCACGATCCTTTAAACGCCTGCCAGGTGGGCGATAAGGTGCTCATCGAAGAGACCCGCCCCTTGAGCAGGGATAAGAACTGGCGCATCAAGCAGATCCTGGAGAAGGCGCAATAAAAAAGCGCGCCTTGAGAGAAGACAGCCATGATCCAGGTACATACTCAATTGACCGTAGCGGACAACTCCGGCGCCAAGAAGGTCTTCTGCATCCGGGTGCTGGGGGGCACCAGACGGCGCTACGCCCGGGTGGGGGATATCATCGTGGTCTCCGTAAAAGAGGCCTTGCCCCATTCCAAGGTGAAAAAAGGCGATGTGGTGCGGGCCGTGGTGGTGCGCACCGTGAAGGAAACCCGCCGGGGGGACGGCTCTTATATAAAATTCGACGACAACTCGGCGGTGCTCATCAACCCCGCCGGAGACCCCATCGGCACCCGCATTTTTGGGCCGGTGGCCCGGGAACTGAGGGCCAAAAAATTCATGAAGATCATCTCCCTGGCCCCGGAGGTGCTGTGACATGGCCAAGGTGAAGAAAAAGCAGCCTGAGCCGGTGCGCATCCGCTTGAAGAAGAACGACTTGGTGGAGGTCATCACCGGCAAAGAGCATGGTAAAACCGGCAAGGTTTTAAAGGTCTTCCGGGAAAAGAACCAGGTGTTGGTGGAGAAGGTCAATATGATTAAGCGCCACACCCGGCCCAGCCCCACCACCGGGCAGGGGGGGATCGTGGAGAAGGAAGCGCCTTTGCAGGTCTCCAAGGTGATGCTCATTTGCCCCAAATGCGCCACCGCCACCCGGTTTCGCCTGACCCGCACCGCGGAAGGAAAAAAGGCCAGGGTTTGCCGGAAATGCAAGGAACTGATTGATGGCTGAAAAAGAGAAACCGAAAGAGAAACCGAAAAAGAAACCGCAGGCTGAGAAGGCTCAACCGCCGGCTGAAAAAGTGACGCCGAAAGAGAAACCGCCGGCTGAGCAAGCTCAACCGCCGGCTGAAAAAGTGCCGCCCCGGCTTAGGGAATATTACTTCACCGAATGCGTGCCCCGCATGATGCAGGAGTTTAAATATCGGAGCCCCATGCAGGTGCCGAGGCTGGCGAAGGTCGTCATCAACATGGGTTTGGGGGAGGCCATCCAGAACATCAAGCTGTTGGAGTCAGCCTCCCAGGAACTGGCGGCCATTACCGGGCAGCGGCCGGTGGTGACCCGCTCCCGGCGCTCCATCGCCGCGTTCAAGCTTCGGGAAGGGATGCCCATCGGTTGCATGGTGACTCTGCGCCGGACCCGCATGTATGAATTTTTCGACAAACTGGTTAATGTGGTGCTGCCCCGGGTGCGGGACTTTCGGGGGATGTCGGATAAGTCCTTTGATGGCCGGGGCAACTACACCTTAGGGATCAAAGAGCAGATCATCTTTCCGGAGATTGATTACGACAAGATGGACAAAGTCAAGGGCATGAATATTACCGTGGTTACCACCGCCGGCACCGATGAGGAGGGAAAATTCTTGTTGACACTGCTGGGGTTGCCTTTCAGGAGATAGGGATGGCCAAAAAATCGTTGATTGCCAAGGCAAAGCGCGTCCCCAAGTTTGAGGTGCAGAAGTATAATCGTTGTCCTTTGTGCGGCCGGCCCCGGGCCTTTTTACGGAAGTTCGGCATGTGCCGCATCTGCTTCCGCAACCTGGCCTTAAAGGGAGAGATCCCCGGGGTGACCAAATCCAGCTGGTAGGTCCTTCGGAGAAGAAAAGATGAGCATGACCGACCCTATTGCCGACATGTTGACCCGGATTCGCAACGCCGGGGGGGCCCGCTTTGACAAGGTGGACATTCCGGCCTCCCGCATGAAGATCAGCCTGGCGAAGATCTTCAAAGAAGAAGGTTTCATCAAGAATTACAAGGTGATTAAAGACAACCGCCAGGGGACTTTAAGGGTCTATCTAAAATATAATAACAAGCAACAATCTCTCTTCCAGGGTCTGAGACGGGTCAGCAAGCCCGGGTGCCGGGTCTATGCCGGACACGAGGAACTGCCCCGGGTGCAGGGAGGGTTGGGGGTAGCCATCATCTCCACCTCTAAAGGGGTCGTAACCGACCGCCAGGCCCGCAAGCTGCAGATGGGGGGCGAAGTGTTGTGCGAGATCTGGTAAGGGTTTAAGAATATGAGCCGCATCGGTAAAAATAGCATTTCCTTGCCCGCCGGGGTGAAGGTGAAGTGGGAAGGCGGCATCCTGGCGGTCACCGGGCCTAAGGGCAGTCTCCAGCAAGTCATGCCCCCCCGCGTCCTTTTGGAAGTGGGGGATAAAGAGATCAAGGTGCAGCCCCAGGATGATTCCCGCCTGACCGGCTCATTTTGGGGTTTGGCCCGCACCCTGGCGGCCAATATGGTTACCGGGGTGAGCCAGGGTTTCACCAAGGTCTTAGAGCTGGTGGGCACCGGCTACAAAGTGGAGAGCCGGGGAGACACCCTGGTCTTCAGCCTGGGTTACTCCTCGCCGGTGGAGTTTCCCTTACCCGCCGGGATCACCGCCAAGGTGGAAAAGGCCACCCGCATTGAGCTCATGGGGGCCAACAAGGAGCTCTTAGGGCAGACCGCGGCCGTCATTCGGCGGCTGAGGCCCCCGGACGCCTATAAAGGCAAGGGCATCCGGTACAGCGGGGAAGTGTTGCGGCGCAAAGTGGGCAAGTCCGGCGGCCGCTAGAGGAGACAGCTTAAATGAACCTTAGACAAGCCGCACGGCTTAAGAGGCAACAGCGCATCCGCAAGAAGATCAGCGGTAGCGGGGAGCGCCCCCGGCTGAGCGTCTTCAGGAGCGCCAGGCATATCTACGCCCAGATCATCGACGACAGTCAAGGCCGGACCCTGGCCGCGGCTTCCACTTTAAGCCCGGAGGTGCGGGGAAAGCTGGGCGGCTTAAAAAAGGCCGAGGCTGCCCGGGAAGTTGGGAAACTGCTGGCGGTTAAGGCCAAGGAAAAGGGCATCAGTAGCGTAGTATTTGACCGCAATGGCTTTCTCTACCATGGCCGGGTGAAAGCGGTGGCGGAAAGCTGCCGGGAACACGGCCTGGAGTTTTAGCGGTCAGCTATCAGCAGTCAGCTTTCGGCTTAAATTCAGGAGAGCCCTGGAACGGCAGCAAGTGGGCATCCGATGAACTTCGACTTTAGACATAGCGAATGCTAAAGCGCTGCACCGCCGAGGCGGAAAGAGAATGAAGATGACCCAAACTGAGATGTACGCTGGGGAAAACGTTAGAAGATGTCAAGCGTAGGATGACGGAGTTCGTAAAGCTACATGTAGGCATATGATGAAGCCCGTTGAAGTCATGGTTAAATGGGAAATTAATAGGACGTAAGAATTTAAAGACCTAATTGCTGAAAGCTGAAAGCTGACAGCTTCTTTTCGGAGGTGAGCTTGTTCGAGTCTGAGGCGCCGGAACAGTTAACCGATAAGGTGGTGAGCATCAGTCGCGTCGCCAAGGTGGTCAAGGGAGGGCGGCGCTTCCGCTTCAGCGCCATTGTGGTGGTAGGCGACGGCCAAGGCCGGGTGGGAGTGGGCCTGGGGAAGGCCCATGAAGTGCCCGAGGCTATCCGCAAGGCGGTGGAAAAGGCCAAAAAGGCAATGATCCGGGTGCCTATCCTCAACAGCACCATTCCTTACGCAGTGGTGGGCGAGTTCGGTGCCGGCAAGGTCTTGCTGAAACCGGCCTCCGCCGGCACCGGCGTTATCGCCGGCGGCCCGGTGCGGGCCGTGGTGGAGGTGGCGGGGATCAAAAACGTCCTCACCAAATGCTTAGGCTCCCACAATCCCCATAACGCCGTGAAAGCCACCATGGCGGCCTTAAAACAATTGTCCTCCCCGGAGGAAGTGGCCAGCCGGCGCAACCGGCCACTGGCCGAGATACTGGGGTAAAATTTTGCGTCTTGGCGCCTTGGCGTGAGATAGTTCACGCCAAGACGCAAAGGCGCAAAGATAAAGGAATAGCTATGTTTCTCGAGATCACCCTGATCAAAAGTCCCATCGGGCGGCCGCCGGCCCACCGGCAGACCGTGAAAACCCTGGGACTGACGCGCCTGAATAAGACGGTGCGCCATCGGGAGACCCCGGCGATCCTGGGCATGGTGCGCCAGGTGAGCCACCTGCTCTCGGTCAAGCAGGTCCCGGAAGGAGAGGCAGATGCGACTGAGTGAACTGCAACCCAGCCCGGGGTCCAAGCATAAGAAGAAAAGGGTAGGGCGGGGGCCCGGCTCCGGCCACGGCAAAACTGCGGCCCGGGGCTCGAAAGGGCAGAATTCCCGCGCCGGCGGCGGCACCAAGCCCGGGTTTGAAGGCGGCCAGACGCCCCTTACCCGGCGCATCCCCAAACGCGGCTTTACCAATATCTTTCGGAAGCCCTGGGAAATTATCAATCTGCGGGACCTTAAAAGGTTCGCCCCGGACACGGTAGTGGATGTGGCAGCTTTGAGCCACGCCGGTTTGGTGAACCCCAAGGCCAGACGGATCAAGCTTTTGGGCCAGGGGGAGGTAACCGTGCCCCTTACGGTAAAGGTCCAGGCGGTCAGCGCCCAAGCCAGAGGGCGCATCGAGGCCGCGGGCGGACGGGTGGAGGTCGTCTAAGTGGCGTCAGGCCTGGCCAACATTGCCAAAATCCCGGAGCTCAAACGCCGCATCCTCTTCACCCTGATGATGCTGGCGGTCTATCGCCTGGGGTGCCAGATCCCCACGCCGGGGATTGACCCGGACGCCCTGATGGCCTTTTTCGCCCGGCAGCGGGGCACCATCTTCGGGCTGTTCGACATGTTCTCCGGGGGCGCCCTGGAACGCCTGAGCGTCTTTGCCTTAGGCATCATGCCCTATATCAGCGCCGCCATCATCATGGAACTGCTGAAGGTGGTCATCCCGGGCCTGGAAAAGCTTTATAAAGAAGGCGAGGCCGGACAGAAAAAAATCAAGCAGTACATCCGTTACGGCACGATGGTGATTGCCGCCGTCCAGGGGATGGGCATCGCCGTGGGTTTGGAGAGCATGACCGGCGGTGGCGGGTCCCTGCCGGTGGTGCTCCAGCCGGGTTGGGCCTTTAGGCTGATGACGGTGCTCACCCTGACCTCAGGCACGGCGTTCATCATGTGGCTGGGGGAGATGATCTCCGAACGGGGTATCGGCAACGGCATCTCTTTGATCATCTTTGCCGGCATCGTGGCCCGGCTGCCTTCGGCCATCATCAAGACTTTTGAGTTGATGAATGCCGGCGAAATCATGCCCGTGCTTATGCTGTTACTGATAGTGGGCATGGTGGTGGTGGTGGGCTTCATCGTTTTTGTGGAGCGGGGCCAGCGGCGCATCCAGGTGCAGTACGCCCGGCGGGTGGTGGGCCGGAAAATTTACGGGGGCCAGAGCACCCATTTGCCCTTGAAAGTGAACACCTCCGGGGTGATTCCGCCCATCTTCGCCTCGTCCCTGCTCATGTTTCCGGCCACGATAGCCAGTTTTGTCCAGAACGACTGGGTCAAGTGGATCTCCGAGGCCATTTCCCCCGGCCATGTGTTCCACGATTTTGTTTATGTGGGCCTGATTATCTTCTTTTGCTATTTTTACACGGCAGTGACTTTCAATCCGGTGGATGTGGCGGATAATTTAAGAAAATGGGGTGGTTATGTTCCGGGCCTAAGGCCGGGGAAGCCCACTGCGGAATATATCGACCGTATTTTGGTGCGCATCACCTTGGGCGGGGCGCTTTATGTGTCCGCGGTGTGCGTGTTGCCCTCCATTTTGATCCAGAAATTCAATGTTCCTTTTTACTTCGGTGGCACAGCCCTGTTAATCGTGGTGGGGGTGGCTATGGACACCATGAGCCAGATTGAATCCCATCTGCTCACCCGCCATTACGAGGGTTTTATGAAAAAACGCATGAGTCGCGTGCGGCGCTAAGAAGGAGGCAGCTATGAATCTGATCCTGTTGGGCGGCCCGGGAGCGGGCAAAGGCACCCAGGCGAAAAAACTCATTGACAAGTTCCAGACCCCCCAGATTTCTACCGGCGATATTTTGCGGGCCGCGGTGAAGGAAGGGACGGAAATGGGCCGCAAGGCCAAGGAATACATGGACGCCGGCAAACTGGTGCCCGATGAAGTGGTCATCGGCATCATCAAAGACCGCTTAAAGCAGCCGGACTGCCAGAAGGGGTTTATCCTGGACGGCTTTCCCCGCACTGTGCCCCAGGCCGAAGCCCTGGACAGGGTGTTGGTGGGCCTGGGCGCTAAGATCGACCACGTGGTGAGCATCGACGTGGACGAAGAAGCCCTGGTGACGCGCCTCACCGGCCGGCGGACCTGTAAGAACGCGGCCTGCGGCCAGATGTTCCACATCAAGTTCACTCTCCCCAAAAAAGAGGGGGTGTGCGACAAGTGCGGCACTGAACTCTACCAGCGGGACGACGACAACGAGACCACGGTGCGCTCTCGGCTGACCACTTACAACCAGGCCACGGCGCCCCTCATCGGTTATTACAGTGTTAAGGGCCTGGTGCGGCCCATTGCCGGGGTAGGCTCCATTGACGATATCTTTAACCAGATCGTGGGCATTCTGACCGCCGGGGTCAAGTGTTCCTGCGGTCACTAAGTTGAGGCAGAGGCGTTAAGGCTTACACCCACATATGATTTTCCTGAAATCCCCCCAGGAGATCGCCAAGATGGAGGCGGCCAACCGCATCGTGGCGGAAATCCTGGAGAGGGTGGTAGAGAAAATCCGGCCCGGGGTGGAAACCCGGGAGCTGGACGAAGCGGCGGAGGAACACTGCCGCCGCCTGGGGGTGGTGCCGGCCTTCAAGGGCTACCGGGGCTATCCCCGCGCCATCTGCGTCTCGATAAACGAGGAGGTGGTGCACGGCATTCCCGGGCCTCGCCTTCTCAAGGCCGGAGACCTGGTGAGCCTGGATTTCGGGGTAAAGTACAACGGCTATTATGGGGATGCGGCCATCACGGTGCCGGTGGGCGAGGTAAGCTCCCAGGCCCGGCAGTTGCTCAAGGCTACAGAAGAGTCCCTGTATGCCGGCATCGCCCAGTTTAAGGTGGGGGGCCGCCTCACCGACATTTCCCATGCGGTGCAAACCGTGGTGGAGGGGGCCGGGTTCGGGGTGATCCGGGAGTTCGTGGGGCACGGCATCGGCCGCTCGTTACATGAAGACCCCCAGATTCCCAATTTCGGTCCGCCGGGTAGGGGGCCGGTATTGCAGGTGGGCATGACCCTGGCCATAGAACCCATGACCTGTGCCGGGGCCTGGCAAATCAGGATTTTGGGCGACGGCTGGACCGCGGTCACCCAGGACGGGAGTCTGGCGGCCCATTTCGAACACACGGTGGCCCTGACGGAAGAGGGCGCCTTGATATTGAGCCGGCTGTAGGGGTTGGCTAACACAATAGTGTTTAAAAAAGAAGGGAATTCGAAAGGTTCGAAAACCGGCAGTTAAAGTCCCCCTTTTTTAAAGGGGGATTTTAGGGGGATTTTACATCAGAGGTTCATAAAATCCCCCCTTACCCCCCTTTGTTAAAGGGGGGAAGAGGTGTTGCTTTTGACATCTTATTTCTTAGGTTAACAGCACCCGGGTTAACCTAAGGGTATCAGCCGGGTTAGGTTGACGGGAAGCAGCAGATTGATTCGGAGCCGTTTTTAGGTTATATTAACTAATTAAAATAATTATGAAGACCAGGTAGATGCCTAAAGAAGACGCCATCGAAGTGGAAGGAGTAGTGGTGGAGCCTCTGCCCAATGCCATGTTCCGGGTGGAACTGGCCAACGGGCATAAGGTTCTAGCCCATATCTCCGGCAAGATGCGGATGCATTACATCAAGATCCTCCCGGGAGACAAGGTGATCGTGGAACTGTCACCGTATGACCTGGCCCGGGGACGGATCGTCTATCGGGTCAGATAGGACAATGATATGAAGGTGAGGGCCTCAGTAAAACGGATGTGTTCCAAATGCAAGATCATTCGCCGCAAACGAGTGGTGCGGGTGATCTGCGAAAATCCCAAACACAAACAGCGCCAGGGTTAAAGGGGAGGGATTAAATTGGCCAGAATTGCCGGGATCGATTTGCCCCGTAACAAGAGGGTCGAGATTGCCCTCACTTATATTTTCGGCATTGGGCGCACCACGGCCAGCCGGGTTCTTAAGGAAGCCGGGGTGGACGGCGGCACCAAGACTGGGGATTTAAACGAAACGGATATCACCAGCATCCGCCAGGTGATTGACACCACCTGCAAGGTGGAAGGGGACTTAAGGCGGGAAGTGTCCATGAACATCAAACGCCTCATGGACCTGGGGTGTTATCGGGGCTTGCGGCATCGGCGGAGCTTGCCGGTACGGGGGCAGCGCACCCATACCAACGCGCGCACCCGCAAAGGCCCCCGGCGCAGCGTGGTGGGCAAACGGAAAAAGGCGTAAGGAGGGGTGATGGCCAAAGGGCAGACACGCGGTAAGAAGAAAAAGGAGCGTAAAAATATTCCCGTGGGGGTGGCCCACATCAAGGCCACCTTCAACAATACCCTGGTGACCATCACCGATCCCGGGGGCAATGTGATCTCCTGGTCATCCGCCGGAGTTCAGGGTTTCAAGGGGTCCCGCAAGGGCACGCCTTTTGCGGCGCAATTGGCGGCTCAGGATGCGGCTAAAAAGGCCATGGAGCACGGCCTGCGCAATGTGGATGTCTATGTCAAAGGACCCGGGGCCGGGCGGGAAGCGGCGCTTAGGGCCTTGCAGGCTGCGGGCTTAAGCATTAACCTGATTCGGGATGTCAGCCCCATTCCCCACAACGGCTGCCGCCCCCCCAAACGGCGCAGAGTTTAAAGTTTAAGGAGATTTAAGTTGGCCAGATACTTGGGAGCTAGTTGCCGGCTCTGCCGCCGGGAGGGATTGCAGCTCTTCCTCAAAGGAGACCGCTGCTATACGGATAAATGCGCCATTGAACGGCGCCACTACCCCCCAGGGCAGCATGGTCAGCGCCGCTCCAAGCTGTCCGATTACGGGCTGCAACTCAGGGAGAAGCAAAAGGTTAAACGGATTTACGGCGTGCTGGAGAAACAGTTTCGGGGCTACTTCGAGAAGGGCGAAAGGCAGAAAGGGGTTACCGGCACCAACTTACTGGTTTTCCTGGAGCGGCGTTTGGACAACATTGTTTACCGGCTGGGTTTTGCCAACTCCCGGGCCCAGGCCCGGCAATTGGTGCGCCATAACCAACTCCAGGTTAACGGCCGCAAGGTGAATCTTCCCTCCTATCTGATAAAGATGGGGGATACCGTCCAGGTGACGGAGAAGGGGCGCAAGCTGCCCTTGATCCAGGACGCCTTGGAGGCGGTGGCCCGGCGCGGGACCCCCCCTTGGCTGGAACTCAATAAAGAGGAAGCCCAGGGACGGGTAATCATGTTCCCGGGTCGGGAAGATATCACCATGCCCATTCAAGAACATCTCATCGTGGAGCTTTATTCCAAGTAGAATCATGATCCTTGGCCCAGGGCAAACGCCCCTCTTGAAAAAGGAGCCCAAACCCCAAGGGCGTAATCCTGCCGTTTTTTTGTAAGGAAAACCGCCAGGACTACTGGGATTTAAAATCCAACATTTTTTCTGAGGAGCCATGATCCACAAAAATTGGACCGAGATCATCAAGCCCAAACGGCTGGAAGTGGATGGTGAGACCCATGACCGCCTCTACGGCAAATTTTCCTGCGAGCCTTTGGAGAGAGGCTTTGGCACCACCCTGGGAAATGCCTTGCGGCGGGTCTTGCTTTCCTCCCTGAGGGGATCGGCCATCACCGCGGTCCGCATTAAGGATGTCCATCACGAATTTTCGGCGATCCCCGGGGTTTTGGAAGATACCACCGAGATTCTTTTGAACCTGAAGCAGGTACGCTTGAAGATGCTTACCGATGGGGTCAAGATTTTGCGTCTGGAGGCCCAAGGTAAAGGGGAGGTCAAGGCCGGCGATATCCAAACGGACGGGACCTTGGAAATCCTCAATCCCGGCCACCACATCGCCTCGCTGGCGGCCGACGGCCAACTCTCCCTGGAGATGACGGTGAAAAGCGGCAAAGGTTTTGTGCCGGCTGAGGCCAATAAAGACGAAGACCAGCCCATCGGTTACATTCCCCTGGATGCCAGCTTCTCCCCTATCCGCAAGGTAAATTATGTGGTGACCCAGGCCCGGGTGGGGCAAAGGACCGACTATGACAAATTGACCTTGGAGGTGTGGACCGACGGCAGCCTTCTGCCGGAATACGCCCTAGCCTACGCCGCCAAGATCTTAAAAGAGCATCTGTCCATGTTCATCAACTTCGAAGAGGAGGCGGAGGGGGTGGAAGAAAAGACCGCCGAAGAGCCCGCCACCCTCAATGAGAACCTTTATCGCGGCGTCAATGAACTGGAACTGTCGGTGCGGGCGGCCAACTGTTTGAGGAACGCCAACATCCGCTACATCGGCGAGTTGGTCCAAAAGACGGAACAAGAGATGCTCAAGACCAAGAATTTTGGCCGCAAATCCTTAAATGAGATCAAAGATATCCTTGGGGAGATGGGGCTGAACCTGGGGATGAAGTTGGAAAACTTTGCACCCCCGGAGCAGATGCCGGAAAGGAAGGAAGAAATCGCATGAGGCACTTGAAAGCCGGCCGGCGTCTGTCCCGGACTACAGAGCACCGCCTGGCCATGCTGCGTAATCTGGTGACCGCGCTCTTTGAGCACGAGCGGGTGGAAACTACCCGGGCCAAGGCCAAAGAGGCACGCCAGTGGGCCGAGCAGGTTATCACCCTGGCCAAACGGGGTGATTTGCACGCCCGGCGCCTGACCCTGGCGGTGGTGCGTTCCAAGAAGGTGGTAGCCAAGCTCTTTGGGGAATTAAGAGAGCGCTACCAGGATCGCCCCGGCGGCTATACCCGCATTATTCCCTTGGGAGTACGGGTGGGTGACGGCGCGCCCCTGTCCATCCTGGAGTTGGTGGACCGCCCGGAAAAACTGCCCAAAGCCAAGAAAAAGAAAGCCGCGACCGGCTAAGCGGATTATGTGGGGGAGGGGGCTAAGGGGCACTGTTCCTTACCCCCTCCCCCCATATTTTTGTCCCTTCGGCGCGGCTCCCCCACCCAGACTTGTCTTCAGTAACTTATTGTTTTTTCAGATAATAATAAATTATCCGTTTATTTTTGGGAAAAAGGGTTGACATTAGCTTTCAGCTGTATTAGCCTGCCCCAAACTCAATTGCTCCTAGTTAAAGCCAAACCCACCGCGAGGTGGGGGCGGAAAGCCACGGGTCTCTTCGTTGGAAGAGATGGCCGGGTTGCCTGGAGAAAAGGCTTCCTGGCTCTTCTTTTATCCCGACTCGTTTTCCTAATCAAGGCAGAGGGAATCAGGACCGGGTACCTCAGTGTCCTCGTGTCGGCAGCTAATTAAAAATCGGCCGATTGTCCGGGGCGAGAAAGCAACGAGCCCCCTTCCGGAAATTGTCCCATCACCAAGGAGGTTCTGGATGGCGAACCGGATAATTTTGACCGTATTAGTAACCCTGGCCCTTACTTTATCACCCCATCTAGCGCAATCAGTTCCTACTACCAGTAGCAAAAAAGATACTCCGGCCAAAACCCAAAGCAAGGTCACCAACAAGGGTAAGGCCAGCAAGAGCAAATCCTACAAACGCAGCCGCGCCCGGCAGTCATCTCAAGAGGCCGAAAGCCCGATTCAGTCCCAGATGGCCCAGTTCCCTGGCGTCGGCGGTCCGGAGAAATCTTACAGAGCCACCAGCGCCGGCGTGGGGGAGACCCCACCCTTGATGCGGGTTACTCCGCAGAGGGACGGCCGTTTCCTGCTGGAACCGTTGAGCCCCAAAAAACCGACGCAGCCCACCCCCCGTCCCGGCTCCCAACTGAACCGAGGTAATGAGACCTCGGCCGCCACCTCTCGGGAATATAACCGCTTTGAACCGTGGAATTTCTCAGACCTGATCCTGACTCAGGCCAACCACTACCGCAATGCTCCTTACTCCCGTGGGGCCTCCCTGGCGAACAGCTATGCCACGGATTGCTCGGGCTTCGTGCAGTACATCTACCAGGGCTTCAAGATCAACCTGCCCCGCTCCAGCGCCGAACAGGCCCAGGTGGGCAGGGTGGTCGCCACCCACAACATGGATTATGCCAAACTGCTGCCGGGAGATCTGCTCTTCTTCAGCCGGGGAGGCCGGCATATTGGCCATGCGGGCATCTACCTGGGGGAAGGGAAGATGATCCACGCCTCCAACCGCCGTCTGGGGGTGACCGTCACGGACCTGCGTCAACCATATTACGAAGGCACCTTCGTGGTGGCCAAGCGCGTCTTTGAGGTGAAGTACCCACAGTAGGCTATCCTGGCGGGCTGCCGGTCTTACGCCGCCCAGCGCTTAAAAGCCGTCTAGTAAGTTGGCCCAGGGCCATTCCACAGGCGGAACGGGTTTGCCCGAGGCTGAAGTTTGTCCGGCTGGGCTCCAGGGTCACGCCATGGCTCTGGCAGAGCCGGAGTAAGGACCTTCCTTTAGCGGGCCGCGGCTTCGGCCTCTGGGGCCGCCGGGGGCCGCCATAATTCTGGCTGAGAAACCGCAGACGCAAGCCCAAGTCCCCACCGGCAGCAGCGCGCCCGGTCTTGAACTTCAAGTCTTAAGCCATTGCCGCCCGTGCCTTCCGGGGACGCCAGAAACCTAACCTTCCTTGGCGTTCCTGCGGCCTTCCCTTTATCCAGCCGGGTCCACCCTTTAGTTCCCTACCAGACCTCCACCCGCTTCTGCGCCAGGGGCCGGAGAAACCTGGAAAAATAGGAATAGCCTTGCTAAAGGCCTGCCTTTTCGGTTATTTTGGTTAGAAAGTATAAATTTCAAGCTAAGGGCAGTTGAGCCTGGGGACCCCCAGAGATTCAGCAACCTTTGGGCCCACTTTATTGGTTGGGGGATGAGAGGTAGATGAGGGGTATCGATCCGAAGGAGTGGGAACGGCGGCTCAAATATAGATACCCGATGCTGCGCCATTTCACCTCCAGCACCTTCGGGGTGGAGATTGAGACCTTTGGGTTAAAATATACCGTCTCCGCAGGTGATTTGGAGGTGATTCCCCCCTACAAGATCACCACCCGTTCCCCGGAGGGGGAGCTGTTGCCCGGGGTATTTGCCAGGCATGGCATCAGCTTGAACGGCCTGTCTCCGGAGGAGGCGGCCTATGAGGCCTGGAGCTTCGTCCTGGACGATACCATCAAGGGGGCCGGAGGCAGCGAATTGGTGAGCCCCATCCTCTCCGGCCTGAAAGGCCTCGCCCAAGTTTACGATGTCTTGCTGCTGCTCCAGGAATTTCCCGAGCTCCAGGTCAATGAAACCTGCGGGTTCCACGTGCACCACGGGGTGGACCGCTCAACTTTCGGCAACCGCGAACTCTTCCAGTTGCTGAGGATTGTCTCTATTTTTGAGGGGTACATTTACCAGTTGCTCCCGGAGGAACGCCGTCACGCCGACACCTGCCGGCCCCTGGAGATTGACCTCTATGAGTGGTACAGGAGAGACGGCTCCGAGGAATACTTGCCCCGGGTGCAACATCTCTGGTATTCCCCCGAGAACCGGGATGACCCCGAAAAGCCGCGGCACCGCAAATTACACCCCACCCGCTATCACGGCCTCAACCTGCATTCCTACTGGTATCGAAATACCATCGAGTTCCGCTATTTTCCTTCCCTGCTGGACCAGCCGGAAGAGTTGATGCAGTGGATTATTTTTACCCAGTTTTTGGTGGAGTGGAGCGCCGGGCGGCGGCCAAAACTGGAATATTTCCCCAACCAGAATAAGTGGCTGAATACTTTATATAAAATCTATTTGGGCACCGGGAAGCTGTCTCACATCCAGTTCCCCCAGCAGCCGCCCTCCACAGAAAGGAAAGGTGAACCATGACCGGCTCCGGTGTGCAGACCCACGATTTTCTCATGCGGCTCAGGAAGGGTGCCGATACCTTGCCCCCCCTATTGCTGGAGTTGGCCCAGGTGATGCGGCGGATGATTGAGGGGGTGGACCGGCCGCAACTGGAAGACGTCCAGCGGCTACAGGCGGACATCCGCCGGCTCATCGGCGGCGCGGCGCGGCTCAGGGAAGTTTGCGGCGCCGAAGGGCAGCTCTGCACCCAATGCCCTTTCGGGGCCTATCTGCCTTCCGGCTTCCCTTACGCCTCCGAACAACAGGCCCTGTGCCTGCCCTGGATTGTTATCATGCACCCCGAAACCACCCAGACTGCGGCCTCCAAGGAAGGGTAGGGGGCTTTTGGGGGAGGGGGCCAGGGGCTTACTAAGTTGCCGTCAAAAAAGTAATTATTAGAAAGGACTTGTAGGGGCGCAATTTATTGCGCCCTTAAGGGCGTGATGAATCACGCCCCTACGGAAAAAGACCTTTATGGGCGCACCTTGGTATTACACAGGCGAGACGCCTGTGCCACTGGCCCCCTGACAATCCTCCCTCAAACCCCCACCCCCAATCCCGTATGAGGTTTCTTATTAGGTGGTAGAGGTAGGGCTAAAAGCCCCGTCTGCCCCCAGCCCGGGTCCTTGCCAGCCAAAACCGTAGGGGCACAGCGAGCCGTGCCCTTGAAGGGTCAGTTTTGCGGCAATTCACGGCACCGCTGATTTAGCTGAAATTTTAAGTAATTCCCAGCAAGCGTAGGGTGGGCGCCGCCCACCAACACTTTTCTCTTTTTTGCCGGGCGCCTGCAGGCTAACCGCTATAGACCATGAAAGGCCACACCCCCGAGGAGGGAAATCCCCCCGGCCCCCCTTTAGAAAGGGGGGGTAATGAACGGCAGGGCTTTAATACCAAGTTGAGACCTCTGCGAAATCCCATTTTTGTCATGCTGAGCGAAGCGAAGCATCTCGTCTTTCGAGATTCTTCGGTCGCTTCGCTCCCTCAGAATGACAATTTTATGGATTTTTGCAGAGGTCTCAAGTTGCCGTCAGAAGAGTAATTACTGGAAAGGGTTTGTAGGGGCGCAATTTATTGCGCCCCTAAGGGCGTGATGAATCAAGCCCCTACCGGAAAATACCTTTATGGACGCACCTTGGTATAAGTCCCCCTTTCGTAAAGGGGGATTTTAAAGGGCATTTTCACAGTAAAGCCCGCGGCTATAAGCAAGATGTCTGTCTGACAGTAAGCCTGGTATTAAAGGGGGTTGGCGCCCAGGAAGGCATAAAGGTCCTGGAGCCTGTCGGGGGCAGTTGCTTCGGGCAGGTCCCATAAAACGATGAGCATGGCCCCCATGACGCCGTCGCCCCAGGAGCAGCTGCACTTAATGGTGGGTTCCAGGCGGGGCGGGCCCAGAATTGCGGTGAGGCGAGCGATAAATTGCCGGCCCAAGGGAGAGGCCGGCACGTTTAACGAAACCTGATCGGTATAAAGGGTGAGGGAAAATTCCGCCTCGTCCGACCCAGGCCCATCATCGGCAGTGCGGGCCCGGCCCTCGATTAACGCCACCCGACGCCGACTCTCCTGGTTATCCAGAATAATTATCCAACGCTCAGTCATAGGTTCATTTGAGTTATTGGGGGAGGGGGCTAAGGGACCCACAGGCTGGAAGCCTGTGCCACTAACCCCTGCCTCCTCCCCCACAATCGCTCACCTTCCTCTCCCCATCTCCTTCAGGCGGGCCGCGAAGCCGGGGAGGGCCAGGGCTTCTTCCACCCTACCTAAGCCCAGCAGGGCAAAGCCTTTGCCGGTAACCGCTTCCTCCAGGTTTGGGGCGTATTTGAGAATCTTATCGAAGCAGGCCAGGGCCTCGTCGTAGTGTTGCAGTTCGGTGAGGGTGGCGCCTTTATATACCAGGGCTTCCAGGTTAGCCGGATCCAGCATCAAGGCCATGTTGTAGCATTCCAGGGCCTGGGCGGGTCGGCCCGCCTCGCTGAGCATGCGGGCGGCGTCCAGGTAGGGCTGGATGTTATCTTCCTCCACCCCCTTGCGGCTTTCGATATAGGCATTGAGCACATGGGCCGCGCCGTCGGCAAAGGCCGGCACCCCGTGCCCGGGAAGCAGGATGTCCACCGGATAGGGGATGAGGCGGGCCAGGGAGGTGATGAGTTGGCCCATGTCGCCCAACTGCTTGTCCGCGTCAGACAGGATGTTCTCTGCCGCGCTGCTGGGAAACACCGTGTCACCGGAAAAAAGAAGCTGATTATGATGTTCGTAGAGGCAAATATCGCCTTTGGTATGGCCCGGGGTAGGGATCACCTCCAGCAGGTGGGGGCCCACCTGAATCTTCTCGCCCCCTCTGAGCATCACCACCTTATCCAGGCGGCCGGCCTTCTCCATGATCTTCATGAAGGGCACATGGCGAAAGTTGATATAGGGGAGGGTGTCCATGTGGGCATAGACTTTGGGGTTACACCAATCGAAAAGTTCCCCCATACCCCCCACATGGTCAAAGTGGCAGTGGGTGATAAAAAGCCCTTCCAGCAGCGAGATATCAAAGACCTCGCTCATTTCATGGAGCATACCGTAGAAGTTGCCGGCGTCGATGAGGGTGCGGCCCTGTTCCAGGTAATAGACATTACAGCTCGTGCCGGCTTCTTCCACCCACCAGATGCCTTCCAGTTTGGGGTCATATTCGGACAGATGGATCATGGGTTCTCCTGATGCAGTATCTCACGCAAAGACGCAAAGACCGCAAAGAAATCATGTGGAACAGCCGCCCCCGGCTGTTCTTTAATAGTATATTTGGGGGTGGGGCCCCCCCCGACATTTGAAGGCCTGATTTTACCCCCCCCCTTTTCAAAAGGGGGGTAGGGGGGATTATAATAACCTCCTGATATCCCCAAAAATCACCCTTTAAAAAGGGGGACTTGGGCAGCCTCTAGAGGGCGTGCCGTGCACGCCGATAATTGGCGGCCAGGGGCCGCCCTATAACAACCCAGGGCACAGCACGCGGTGCCCCTACAATGCATGGCCCAGGATGGCGGCCAGGCGCTGGATCATCTGTTGGCGTTGGTCCGGGGGAAAACGCCATTCCACCAGGGATAAGGCGCCTTCTTCTTCATCTTGGCGTCCGCCCACCTGAATCCGGGGGGGTTCCAGCGGTTCGCCCAAAAGCCCGAAGAGATGAGACAACAGGCGGTCCCCGTCGAAATCGCGGCTCACTTCCAGAGAGAGATAATCCGCGCCCAACACCAAATAAAAGAACAGCTCATCGTGATAGGGGCGCTCGTAAGGGGGATAAGCATAGCCCTCAAGAATGAGCCGCCGGGAGCGACCTTCCTGGCGGGCCAGGCGAAATTTCCAGCTTCCTACCACTATGGCTTCCTTGGCGTTAATGGGGAATTTTACCCAGTTTCCCGGGCGATGTCAAACCGGCGAGCGTTGCTGCCCAGGCAGCCCTTGCTAAATTTATAAAATGGCAGAAGGTAGAAAAAGAGATGGGGAGTTAAAATATATTAGCGGTAGAAAATTGCAGATATATAGCAGCTAACGCAACCTTGGGTTCTCTGTTTTAAAAAAATTGGGACTTTAGAGAATCGCGTGGGAAGGCTGAGAGAGTGCCAGCGAATATCAAGTTGTTCAGACCTTTTCCTGGGAGGAAGGGAGAATTTAATGGTCCCCCCACCCCCCCTTAATGCATTTTATGGGGCCTTTTCGACAGAATATCCGGCTTCGAGCGAGGCTTTTGATGCTGTCCGGCTGGCGGTAAACATTCTTATAACCTAATTTCACCCCTGTAAATGCAAAAAGCCCGGCGGATACCGGGCCTTAAAAGTTCACCAAGATTCTCCTGCCTCATCTTCTTTTTGAAGAGGAGGAGGAGGATGAGGATGTGCTGGTCGATGAACTGCTGCTGGATGGCTTAGAAGTAGAAGAAGAAGAGGA
>JAUXZG010000042.1 GCA_030694005.1 Desulfobaccales bacterium
AAATAAAGAAAAGTATGGATATGGAGCTTCGCAAAAATTTTCCCAAAGGAACGACGGTTGGATTCAGACTTATACAATTTCACAGACCAAACAAAATTGGGATGCATATATTGAATGGAAAAATTTCTGCAATGATTATAAAAAAAGAATAGCCGAGAATTGTCAATTAAATTGGCGAGCAAGAGATGTGGAAATGGCTGTTTGGGAAGCATATAAAAACAATATTTGTTTAGAGATACTAAATGCGGGAACGGAGGCCCGCTCCAATATTAAAGATGTTAGCGAAGGTTCTCTCTCCCCCCTGGTGGACCGCCTCATCGACCTGGCCCTGGAGGAGGACCTGGGGCCCGGGGATGTCACCACCCAGGCCCTTATATCGCCGGAGCTTAAGGGGGAGGCCCACATTCGCGCCAAACAGACCCTCGTGGTGGCCGGCCTGCCCGTGGCGGCCCGGGTGTTTCAGCGCCTGGACCCAGAGGTAATATTCGCCCCCCAGGTGGAAGAAGGCCAGGAGGTGGCCCCCGGCACGGTGCTGGCCCGCCTCACCGGCCCGGTGGGTTCGATTCTCACCGGCGAGCGGGTGGCCCTCAATTTTCTTATGCATTTGAGCGGCATCGCCACCTTCACCCGCAAAATGGTGGCCGTGGTAGCCGGCTATCCCGTGGCCATCGTGGACACCCGCAAGACCACCCCGGGGTGGCGGGTCCTGGAAAAATACGCGGTGCGCCTGGGCGGCGGCCTAAACCACCGCCTGGGCCTTTATGACCAGGTGCTCATCAAAAACAACCACCTCACCGCGGTGGGCTCCATAAGCGAAGCCGTCCGCCGCGCCCGAAAGCTGGCGCCCCATACCCTGAAAATCGAAGTGGAAGTCAACGACCTGGCTGGGCTTGAGGAAGCCCTGGCCGCCGGGGCCGACATCATCATGCTGGATAACATGACTGAGGCCGATATGGCCCGGGCAGTGCAATTGACGAAAGGCCGGGCCTTGTTAGAAGCCTCCGGCTCCATGACCCTGGAACGCCTGCCCCAAGTGGCCGCCACCGGCGTCAACTTCATCTCCATGGGCGCCCTCACCCACAGCGCCCCGGCAGTGGATATTCATTTGAGGTTGGTTTGAGTATTTGAGGGGAGGGGGCAGGGGTCTGCGACCCCTGCCCCCCTCCCTCAACTTACTTCCTTCCCAACTCCTGTGCCCGAAATGCGGCGGCTTCTACGGCGCTCATGACAATGCCTCGGAAGCCGCCCTGTTCCAGGACATGGAGCCCCTCGATGGTAGTGCCTCCGGGGGAAGTCACCCGGTCTTTTAAGACTCCGGGGTGGAGTTCTGCTTCCAGGCAGAGTTGGGCGGTCCCCAGGACTGTCTGGGCGGCCAGGGTGAGGGCCAGGGACCGGGGCAGGCCCATTTTCACCCCGCCGTCGGCCAGGGCTTCGATGAACACCGCCACGAAGGCCGGGCCGCTGCCGCTCAGGCCGGTGACCGCGTCCAGGAGTTTCTCTTCCACAACCACTGCCCGGCCCACCGCTTCGAACAGTTCCAGGGCCAGGGCCACATCGTCCGGGGTGGCGCCGCGGCCGGGGGACAGGGCGGCCATGCCGGCTCCCACCATAGTGGGGGTATTGGGCATGGCCCGGATCACCCGGCAATCCGGAAAGGCGGCCTCCAGCACCTTAAGAGGCACCCCGGCGGCGATGGAAATGATAAGATGCCCGGGCCGGGCAAATTCTTTGATTTCCGCCAATACCATCCCCATCGCCTGGGGTTTGACGGCCAGCACCACCACCTGGGCATGCATCACCTCCGGATTGTTTAGGGCCGCCTCCAGCCCGTAATACTCCATCTCTTTCTGTCGGGCCGGGTCCGGATCATAAAAGGTCAGGTTTTCTCGAGTCACCCGGCCGGCCTCCAGCAGGCCCCGGATGATGGCCCCACCCATGCTGCCGGCGCCGATGAACCCCAATTTCGCCTCCCCTAAGCGTCCCCTACCCTGCTCTGCCATTGACATCAGCTCCTAAAAGAGTCATTTTTAATGCAATCTTTATTTTGGCACACTTGCGCAGGTTAAGGCAGTGAAAAATGAGGGGAGGGAGGGTCGTACCGGAAATGTTCAGCCTTTTTCGAGATATTCGTGATCCGAGACTTAACCGCAGAATAAAGGTAACCCTCGTTATTCTGTGGGTCTTGTTCCTGGCCGGGCTGGCGCTGGGGGGCGATTACGGCTCGTTGCCGGCGCGCCATTGGAACCCCAGCCAACTAGCCAAGATCAAGGTTGCCCAACCAGACACCTTGACTTTTGCGGTCTTGGGAGACAGTCGCAACAGCCGGGAGGTCTTCGAGCGACTGCTTGAGCAAATAAATCATGACCGGGACATTGCCTTTGCCATCCATCTCGGCGACCTGGTTCAAGATGGCCAACTGCCGCAATATCGCTTCTTTATCGAGCAAGTCCGGAAGAATCTTAAGAAGCCACTGCTGACCGTGATCGGCAATCACGAAGTTAAAAATAAGGGGCGCCAACTTTACCATGATATTTTCGGTCCGTATTACTATTCCTTCCAGGTCAAGAATAACTATTTCATTGTGGTAGATGACGCCAGCAAAACCTCCCTCAATGAGGCGCAACTGGGCTGGTTGGCGGAGGAACTGAAGAAGGCCCAGGCGTTTCCCCGGCGCTTTGTATTTCTGCATATCCCCCTGTTTGACCCCCGGGAGGGTGAAGAATATCGTGGCGTGCCCGAGGAAAGCCGCCGGCGTCTTAAAGAGCTCTTCCAACAATACCAGGTTACCCATATCTTCGCAGCCCATATCCATGGGTACTATGCCGGGAAATGGGCCGGCGTTCCTTATACCATCACCGGCGGCGCCGGGGCCAAAATAACGGGGACCGACCCGCAACATTATTTCTTTCATTACCTGAAGGTGTCCATCAAGGGAGATAAGGTCCGGGTGGAGGTCCAGCGGCTGTCCGGTCCTTAGCCGGAATGGTCGCGACGGTTTGATTCCAAGGATTAGCTGGTCACCCTTGGCCTTGTTAGGGGTGGGAAATTGGGTTGAGGGGAGGGCCAGGGGGATTTTTTCTTAAATGTTTTCCTTTAATCTGGAAAAATGGGCCCCGGGCCCATGCGCCTGCGGCCTATTGCCCTTTCCCCAACCCTCCAGACTACTTGGCTAAAATTTGGGCGATATCCACCTCATGCTGACATATGGTTCGGATGCGGTCGAGAATTGCCAGAAACAGGGGGGGCGGCTTGGGGCAAGCAAACCCCCTCAATCAAGCGGGCCTCATGCTCCGTGGCAAAGTCGATGCATGACTGAATCTGGGTTCTGCCCACCTCAAGCACGTACTTTTTCAGGAACTCGTTGTCGGTTTGGATAATATCCAGCATGGATCGCAGCATCCCCGTCTGATGATCGAAAAGGTGGTTGGTCTGGGAAACCGCCTTATCCGAAAAAAGCACCCCGTCTTGGATTTTTTTCTGGATGGGTTCCGACAAACCCCCGATGGTTTCGTCGATGATCTCCAAATGGATGAGGATACTTTGGAGACGCGCCAAAACAACCCGTTCGGCCTCGGATTTTCGCGCCATCCGGGTGTTAATCTCCTTGATGGCCGCCCTGATCCCCTGGACCACTTCATTCTTGAGGTTTTTGAGTCCCCTCCAGGCTGCTGCGGCTATGGCGATTAAAGGCGTCCCGGGCGGCCCCCACCATGGTCATCAGCTTATCGACAATGTGGCCTAATACCTCAACCTGTTCCTTTGCCACCTGTTCGCGATCCATGCTGAGCCTCCTTTGGCACCTGTCCGAGGGACCGGAATATGTGGTTTCTGCATATAAAAATAGTCATCATGAGGGAAAAAGCCAGCCCCCTGGTAATCGGAAACCGCACCAGACGCTAATGATGTTAAAATATTGCCCAAAGTTCTGGGGGGACAGAAAAGAGGAGGCTAATAATGAAAGAAGCACCGGTGCGAAGGTTCCATCGCCGGCTGGGGATCATCGTGGTATGGTTTCTGCCGCTGCAGGCGGTAACCGGCTTTTTTATTGGCGTGGGGGAGTTGGCGGGCGAATCCAGTTTTATCCAGTTCATGGGAACCATCCACTACAACTGGAAACCCCTGGGAGGCATCTATCGATTTTTTCTCATCCTGGCCACCTTGGCCCAGGGCCTCTCAGGCCTGGCTATTTACTTCCTGATGCGCACCCGCACACCGAAGAGTTAGTTGGAAGTGTGGGGAAGGGGGCTAAGGGCCGCAGGCCCTTACCCCCTTCCCCACAATCCCTCTAAAGCTTCTGGCTCTGGAAGCGTTTGGTGCGGGTCGCCATCTCTTTGGAGGGCGGGCCTTCAGCTCCTTGAGCCTTCACCTTGGCCAGGCGTTCGCTGGTGGGGGGGTGGGTCTTGAAGATGCCGCCTGAGCCTTTATCCCCTGCGGCCATCTTGGTAAGCAGCGCGGCCATGGCCCCGGGGTCATAGCCGGCCCGGCTCAAGGTGTTAACCGCATCCTGGTCCGCAGCCGCCTCGGCGGACCGGCTGTACCCGCTGACTACGATGGTCTTGAAGACATCGTCAATGGAGCCTTCGAACAGGGTAACCAGGCTGCCCGCCGGCCCGGCGAATTGTTTGGCCGCCTCGGTGCCCATGGTGGTGAGGACCTCGGTCCAGCGAGCCTTGCTGATGGAGTTGATGCCGTCCTTGTTGGCCACGTGGCCTACCTCATGGGCCAACACCGCGGCCAGCTCATCCTCATTGGCACAGGTCTTGATTAAGCCCCGGGTGACGAAGATGATCCCCCCGGGACAGGCGAAGGCATTGACCTCGGTGGTATCCAGAACGGCAAAATGATAGCCCCGGTAGGGGTTAGGCCGGGAGGATTTCCGGGCTACGGTCTGGCCCACCTCATTTACATAAAGGGTGAGTTGGGTATCCTGGTAGAGAGGATAGGTGCTAAGGATCCGGGCTGCCACGGCCCGCCCCACATAGTACTCCTCGGGATCGCTGATGGGCCGGGAAGCCTCCACCGCCTTGCCGGCCACCTTCAACCCCGAATGGGCCACGGAGACATAATCCACCCCGGCGCAGCCCACCACCAGGTAGGGGGCCGATATGATCAGCAGGAGCCAAATAAGTTGTCGTCTCATGGCCTCAGCCCTCCTTCCTTGATAAAGGCTTGCATTTGGGCTTCGTCCACTCTATTGGCTTCCACCCGGTCCACCTGGGCGAACTGCATTTCCGGGTGTTTCTGCCGATAGACCGACTCCACTTCCGGGGTGAAGCCCTTGCCGGCCAGAGCCACTTCGTCGCTCTTGGTCTCCTTCACCGGCCCGCCGAAAAGGATACCCCCCAGAGGGAATTTAGAGCCGGTCTGGGGTGCGGGAAAAGCCTGGCGGGGCAGCCACCCGGTCTTCCCCTGGTATTCCACTTTGTACCATTCCCCGGCCTTCTCCACCACGGACACTTCCGCACCCATGGGCACCGGGCCGATGGGAGTGCCGGCAAAATCCGCCGACGGGTAAAGGGATTGGTTTGACTGGGTGACCTTCAGGGTTTCCCCCCAGCCCGGGGCCGGCCCCAAGAGCCACGCCGCCAGCCCCAACACCATGAGCCACAAGGCGGGTTTCCTTACGAATGCTGGGCGTCTCACTACTGCCTCCTTTCCCAGTCCTGTCTGGATTGCTGAAACCTCAGGAAAACTTGCCATATCCTCTTTTCGAAACATAATGGATTTCCCTTAATTTACATTAATTCTCCAAACCCTCAAAGCCCTTAAAGGGCCAGTCTCATAAAACCCGGCCATCAGGATGTTGAAAAAGTGAGGGAAGGAGGAATTGAGATGTCCCTAACCTGCTGAATTTCAATGACTAGATTAACCCACCACCCTAGCTCTCCCCCTCCCAGAGCGAGGACAAAACTGGCTACCCCAAGCACGGAAAAAACGGTTCTTTTTTTAGGTTTTTGGTGAGACGCGGCATCTGAACCGCGGTAGCCATTTTGGCCGGGTCTGGTCACCCAAGGCTTAAGTCCAGGCTGGTTGCCGCCCCGGAGAATTTGTGTTAATTAATCTCAACTAACTACAACCTGCAGAAATGACGGAGTTTCCCATGAGCATTTTTAAGACCATTTCCCATGACTTGATGAAAAGCCTGGAGCTTAGATATGAACCCGTGGGGGTGACCCTTTACCTGGAAACGGACCCCATTCCTCAAGGCCTCCCCTTTACCCCAGAAAATTTGAAAAGCTATTGCCAGGCCCTTACCTTGGCCGGTGAAGGCCGAACCCTTTTTCTTAAAAAGGAACAGATGGGGTGCAAACTGGGAACCTCGGTTCTGGGATTTGAAAAGGACATGGCGGAGTATCTGGACGATGGGGTCCTGGAAAAGTACGGCGTCGGGCTTTTCGGCAGCGAAGAGGCTTCCGCCGCCACCATCCTCAAGGCCACTTATCTTGAGAAAGGTAAAACCCAGGCTGCCCTCGTCGCGCCGCTGGCCTTTTTCCAGGAAAGGCCCCAGGTAGTGGTGTTCACGGCAGACAGCGAACAGGTCATGTGGCTCCTCTATGCTCTGAATTATGAAAAGGGGGGAAGGATGGATTTGCCCCAGTCGGGTGGGGCCTTAGGGGGCTGTGCCGACATTACCGCGCTGCCCTTGCTTAAGGGGGCGCCCAATGTCACCTTTTTGGGCCTAGGCTGCCGTCTGAAAGCCGCGGTGGACCCCGGCCATCTCATGATGGGCACGCCCGGCAGCACCTTGGCGGCGATTCACACCCACATTCTGGATATGGCCAAGCCCATCGCCATGTTGAAAAACGCTCGTTCCGGAGTTTCCAGAACAGGAAGGTAACTCGCTTTGCCCCCTCTCCTCGGGGGCCAGAACCCTCTGGCCTCCAGAGAGAAGTTAGCCTTAAAAGTTACTCTGCCTTAAGACATTGCTCCAAGGCTTGCAACAGCCGGTCATTCTCCTCCCGCGTCCGCACCGCCATGCGGCAGAACCGCTCATCCAACCCCCTGAAATTGCTGGCATCGCGAATAACGATGTGGTGGGCCAGTAAGTCCTTTTGGAGTTTAGCTGCCGTCCAGCCAGTCCGGGTGAGCTTGACCAGGAGGTAATTCACCGCCCCGGGGAAGGCTGTAAGACCTGGCAAGGCCTTTAGATGTTTCAGGAGGTACTGTCTTTCCTGGGTTACCAAGTCCCGGGTCTGGGCCATAAAGTCGACGGCGGCCAGGCAGGCCCGCCCCATGGCCTGGGCCATGGTGTTCACCGACCAGGGTTCCTGGACCGCCCCGAGTCGGGCAATGAGGTCCGGGGCCGCCAGCAGATATCCCAGGCGCATCCCCGGGATGCCGAAGAACTTGGTAAAGGAGCGCAAAATCAACAGGTGGGGGAATCGCCCCAGATAAGTCTTTAAAGAGGCCTCTTCCACAAAGTCGATAAAGGCTTCATCCAGGACGATATAAACCCCGGCCGCGTCCAGGGCCGCCACTATTGGGGCAAGCCGCTCCGGCGGCAGCAGCGCTCCGCTGGGGCTGGCAGGATTGGCCAGAAAAATTAGGTCCGCCCCCCGGGCCTTAAGGGGTTCGTTTAGGGTAAAATTATGCGCCTCCTTGGTGACATAAAAATCCATAGGGATTTGCGCCGTTTTAAGGGCCTGTTCATATTCGCTGAAGGCCGGGGCCACAATCAGACTTTTCCCCGGCCGCAGGGCTCTGGCTATCAGATATATAAGCTCCGTAGAGCCGTTGCCGACCAAGATTTCCGGGGGGGTGAGACGGTGGTAGGCCGCTAGCTCCCTTTTCAGGTCCAGACACTGACGGTCCGGGTAGTGGCAAATCTCCTCAAGGGCTTCGTAGACGGCCGCAAGGATTTCCGGCGGAAACCCCAAGGGGTTGATATTGGCCGAGAAATCCAGGAGGTCTTTAACCTCCACCCCTAAAGTGCGGGCCAGATGATAGACATCGCCCCCATGTTTGGGAGTTTTTTCAGACCAAACCGTCATTTTTTCTCACTTCTCGATCATGGCCCTGATTTTGGTCAGGTTTAGATGACGCCGCATCAGGTCAGCCAGCCGGTCCAACTGGGTCTCTTGAAAGGTTCGAAAAGACCAGGGGAAGGAGGCGGTCAGGCCGGCCCGGCGGGCTTCCATAACCCTTTGCAAGAACGCCTGGCGAAAGCCGTCATTATCGAACAGGCCATGGAGATAAGTGCCCCAAATGCGGTGCCCAGGATCGACCCAGCCATCCGCCACCTTAACTGGCTGGCCGTTGCGACTGACGATGTCAAAGGCGGCCTCTCCCGGGCCACAGGGCTCGGTAACCCCCATGTGGATTTCATAAGCCTCTAACACCTTAGGGTCAGCCGCCACCCCCCTCGCCCGGGCCTGGACCTGGGTGGTGGTCTTGAATGCAGCCATGGTGGTCACCACCGGCAGCAAACTTAAGCCGGCTTCCGTCCGCGGGGAGCCTTCCACTCCCAGGGGGTCCCGGACTTCCTGCCCCAGAAGCTGAAACCCCCCGCAGATGCCCACCAGATGCCCGCCATCTTTAGCGTAAGCCTTAATTTGCTTAAAAAGGCCGCTTTGTTTGAGGTAGAGGAGATCACTGATGGTATTTTTGGTCCCCGGCAGGATGAGCAGGTCTAGCTCTGGCCAGGGGTGGCGATGATCCAGATAACTCAAAAAGACCCCGGGGTCTTGCTCCAGGGGGTCGAAATCGGTGTAATTGGAGATGTGGGGGAGGCGCACCACTCCTACCGTGAACCCAGGGAGAGCGGAACAGGACCTTACAAACCCCTTGCGCCCCAGGGCGACGCTGTCCTCCTCCGGCAAAGCCAGGTCCGGCACATAAGGCATCACCCCCAGGACCGGCCGCCGGGTGCGGGCCTCAATGATCTGCACGCCGCTCTTAAAAAGTTGCGCATCGCCCCGGAACTTGTTGATGATGAAACCGGATAGCAGGCGGCGCTCCCGGGGAGTCATCAGATGAAAAGAGCCGATGGTGGCGGCAAAAACCCCGCCCCGGTCGATATCCGCCACCAGGATGACCGCGGCCTCAGCCTTTTTGGCCATGTTAAAGTTGACCAGGTCGTTTTGCTTCAGGTTCAGTTCCACCGCGCTGCCGGCCCCTTCCAGGATGATGAGGTCATAGGTCCCGCTCAGCCGGCGGTAGCTTTCCATCACTTTCCGCATTAACCGGGGTTTATGCCGGTAATAATCCTGGGCGGAAAAATTACCGTAAACCCGGCCCTGGACAATTACTTGCGAACCCACTTCGCTGCTGGGTTTGAGCAGGATGGGGTTCATGTCCACATGGGGGGTCAGCCCCGCGGCCTGGGCCTGGACTACCTGGGCCCGCCCCATTTCCCCGCCTTCCGGGGTGATGTAACTGTTCAAGGCCATATTCTGGGCCTTGAAAGGGGCCACCCGGATGCCTTCCTGCTTAAATATGCGGCACAGGCCGGCCACCATGATGCTTTTGCCCACATCCGAGCCGGAGCCCAGGATCATTAAAGGTCGATACTTCATATAAGGTTTTCGGTTTTCGGTTTTCGGTTTTCGGAAAAAGTGAGCTTTCAGCCGTCTGCTTTCAGTTTTTAGTTTTTTAAAAGATAGAGGGTGGGCACTGCCCACCATCCTGTCTATTCCCTAAGATCCGGCTATTCTTCCGCCACCTGGTACTTGGCCAGATACCCCCGGGGAGTAATCATGTAAGGACCATAGGTAAAGGTCTGGGAATTGCCCACAATGATAAGGGTCTGCATGTCCACCGGAAATTCTACCAGGTCGTTTAAAGTGGTAATGCTAATCTGCTGTCCCGATCGCATGGCCCGGCTAACCAGGCCCACCGGCGTGGCCGGGTCTTTGAAAGTTAGGAGAATCTCCCGCACCGCCCCTAATTGCCAGTGGCGTTTCTTGCTTTTGGGGTTGTAAAGGACCATGACGAAATCCCCCTGGGCTGCCATCTTCAGGCGTTTTTCAATGGTCTCCCAGGGGGTGAGCAAATCGCTTAAGGAGATGGCGGCAAAGTCGTGCATCAGCGGGGCCCCCAAAAGGGCGGCGGCGGCCCCCAGGGCCGGAACCCCAGGGATCACTTCCAGATAAAAATCCACCTCCTGGGGCGCCTCGGGAGGGCCAACCTTGATTCCCTGGGCCGCACAGATCTCTAAAACCAGGCCGGCCATACCGTAGATGCCCGCATCCCCGCTGGAGACCAGGGCCACCCGCGCCCCGGACTTCGCCCGATCAATGGCCTGGCGGCAGCGTTTGACCTCAGCCTTCATGCCGGTGGCCACCACTTCCTGGTGGGTCAAAAGCGGTTTGATCAGCTCAATGTAAGTCTGATATCCTACCACCACCTGAGCTTCATCTAGGGCGGCTTTGGCCTGGGGGATGAGATAAGCGGGAAAACCGGGGCCCAGGCTCACTACTGCTAAGCGACCCGGGCCACCGCCAGAGTGGCGTTGGCGGCCTTGCGCTTGCCGACCAGCAGCTGACGGCCCCCGGCCTTTAAGGCCGCGGCTTCGCTGACGCTCACCACCCCCAGATGGCGGGCCACCTGCCGCGAGGGATGGGGCACGCTGATGTCCTTTAGTTCTGCTGCCGTAAACCATATAAGTTTTACTCCCAGTTTCCGGGCCGCGTCTTTGAGGCCAGGTTCCGCTTTTTTCGCCTCAATGGTGGCCAGGACCTTTAAGGATAAAAGAGACAGCCCTTCCTGTCGGAAGGTTTCCTTGATAAAGTCTAAAATCTCCTGGCCAGGGGTGCCCCGATGGCAACCCACTCCCGCCACCAGGTTCCGGGGCCTTAAGATCAGCCAGCCCGGCGGCCAGGGGCGCTCCCGGTACCCCACATATACCGTGAACCCCTCTTGAGCCAGGGCTGTGTCCAGGTCCGGCTCGCTGACAAAAAACCCCGGGTAATTGGCCAAAGGCTCCGCCAAAAAGCCGTCCGGGTCCACCACCCGGACGGGCCGGCCCTGCAAAAGGGCCATGTGGATCCCCCGCACCGCGGCAAGGTCCTCAATAGTAAGCCCCCTCTGGGCCGCCAGCAGGTCCAGAGCCGGCAGCCCCTGAACCTCGGTGGCCGTGGTGATTACCGGAGTCCCGCCCAGAAGCCGGGCCACCCGCCGGGCCAACTCATTGGCCCCCCCCAGGTGCCCGGAAAGCAGGCTGACGGCAAATTGCCCCTTTTCATCCACCACCACCACCCCGGGGTCCAGGGCCTTGCCCTTGAGATAAGGGGCAAGGCTGCGTACCACGATCCCGGCGGCCATGATGCACACCAGGTTTTCGCCCCGGGCAAAGGCCTCCTGAAAAACCTGGGACAGGGAGTTAAAGGTGTGGCCCCCGCCCTCCGCGGCCTGGGCCGGGGGCACCCAGCATTGCGCCTTGGGGAGGTCCCGGCACAACCGCCGGGCCAGGGCCGCGCCTTCAGGCGTCAGGGCCACTACCCTAATCGGCCGGGTCGGGGCGGAATCCATGGGCAAAGGTCTGGTCATAAAGTTTGGAGCGGGTCTTAAGAGGGCCCTCTTTCGGGGCCAAAGCCGGGCCCACTAGGATCAAGGCCTGGCGCTTTATCCCGGCCTGCCGCACCAACGGGCCGATGGTGCCGAGAGTGCCCCGGATGATCTGCTCTTCGGGCCAACTGACGCGGTAAGCCACCACCACCGGAGCCTCCGGACCATAAGCCTCCATAAGTTCCGAGACCACGGTGTCCAGGAGCTGTACACTGAGATAGATAACCATGGTGGCGCCATGTTGGGCCAGTTTATGGAGAGCCTCCCTCTCAGGCACCGGGGTGCGGCCCGGGGCCCGGGTGAAAATAACCGTCTGGGTCACTTCCGGCAGGGTGAGTTCCTGGGCCAAGGCCGCGGCCGCCGCGGCCGCCGCGGTAACCCCGGGAATCACCCGGTAAGGTATGCCCTCGCTTTTAAGAACCTCAAGCTGCTCGGCCATGGCGCTGAACAGGGCCGGGTCGCCGGAGTGCACCCGCACCACCCTTTTCCCTTCCCGCTGGGACTTAATGATCTTCTCGAGAATCTCCGGCAAGGTTAGGGGGGCGGTATCCAGCAGCTCCGCCTCTAGGGAGGCCCATCCCAATACCGCGGCAGATATTAGGGAGCCGGCATAAAGGATAACCTCCGCCTGAGCCAGCGCCTTTTGCCCTTTGACCGTGATTAGCTCCGGGTCCCCGGGGCCGGCCCCCAAAAAAATGACGGGATGACGATCTACCATGACTTATCCCCCCTTCGGGCAGCCCGTAATGATCCACACCGGATTCAAGGCCTGGAAAAAGGTTCCTTCTCCTAAGGGGCGTAAGCGGCTGACCTGAAGTTGAATGACCTCCACTTCCCAGCCGGCCTGGCCCAGAACTTCTTGGGCCATCTCAAGGGTCTGGAGCAGGGTGGCGGTGAGCACCACCCGGCCCTCCTTCCCCAGGCGTCGTATGACTTCTTTGATGATCTCCGGCAAACCCCGGCCCCCGCCCCCCACGAACACCCGTTGGGGAGAGGGCAGACCCTCAAGACAACCCGGAGCCTGGCCACAGATAACTTTTAAGTTTACCACCTGATATTTCTGTCGGTTAAGGCGAATCTGGGCGGCGCGCGCCGGGTTTTGCTCCACCGCCAAAACATGTCCGCCGGGGAGCAAAAGACTGGCCTCCAGAGCCACCGAGCCGCAGCCTGCCCCCACATCCCAGAGCACCTGGCCGGGGTGGAGTTGCAACTTGGCCAGGACCACGGCCCGCACCTCGGCCTTGGTGATGAGACCGCCCTCATGGACCAGGGCCGCCTCGGGCAGCCCCAGATGTAACGCCGCAGAGCCTGCCGGGCTCGGCTCCGGACCCTTAACGGCCGCCCCCCGGCCCGGCTCCCTGGAGGTCAAATCCCCATCTTCGGCGGACTCAGGTAAAACCACCACCAGGTTAAGGGGGGAGAATTCCTGCTCTTGAGCCTCCTTAGTGGAGAGCACCCTGAAGCGTTCCGTCTCTTGCCCCAGGTTTTCCAGGACGCAGAGCCGGACCTGACTTAGGCCCCGGTCCCTCAAAAACCGGGCAATAGCCGCCGGGGTGTGCTCCGGGTCCGTATAAATGATCAACTTGCCGCCCTGCTGCAGGGCCGTCTCCAATGGTCCCCAGGAACGCCCGTGCAGGCTAACCACCGCGGCGTCCTCCCAAGAAATCTTAAGACGGGCGCAGGCCGCCTGGACTGCGGTAATGTTGGGGTGAAGCACCACCTGCCCGGGGGCCAATAACTTCACCACCAGAGGCCCTACCCCATAAAAATTGGGGTCACCCGAAGCCAAAACCACCACGCGCTGGGTGGCGGACAGGGCCGGGATTTGCCGGAGGGTCTCCTCTAAGTCTTTTCCCAGAGGAATTTTCACCGCCGGATGGTCCGGGAAATATCCCAAAAGACGCCGGCCCCCCACCAGAACCTGAGCCTCGGCAATGATCTTCAGCAGCCTGGGCGTCAGGTCCACCGGGGACATGCCCAGGCCCACCACCTGCACGGGAATCATGGCTGTATGCCTCCAGGACTTTTTTCCCAATATAGGGGTGAACCGGAGAAATCTAAGATCACGGCCTCCAGCTCAGGTTCGGGACCGGCATAATCTCTAAGCCATTTAAGCATCCGGGCGCCCACTTCCCCTACCACCGGCCCGGCCTGGGCCGCAATCAGGATTTCCAGAGCCTGCCGCGCCGTGTTGGCTCGGGCCACCTCCTGGGCCAGGCGGCCGTCTCCGGTAATTTCCCGGCTTAAGCGGCCCAGTTCCTTTAGATTGGCCAGCCCCCGGGAGGCATGGGTGTGGCCCCAACCCTGGGCTATTTTCAAGCCCTTGCCGAAAAAGGCCGCCACCGTGACCTTGTTAAATCCCAGGCTGCCGGCCAGCTTCAGGGCAAAGCGCACATAATCGCCCATCTGCACGAAGGCCTCCGGAGGCAGTTTAGGCAGGTGTTCTTGCATGTGAGTCTCGCTTTTGCCCCCGGTGCTATACACAATCTCGGTGATCCCCAAGGCCCGGGCCACCCGCAAGCTGGCCAGGATCGTGGCCCGATAGGCCTGATGGGAAAAGGGCCTGACCAACCCGGTGGTCCCCAGGATGGAGATGCCCCCTAAAATCCCCAGGCGGGGGTTCAAGGTCTGGCGGGCCATTTCTTCCCCCCGGGGCACAAATATTTCCACTTCTAACCTTAAGGGCCGGTGGGGGTAAAGCTTTTTCCACACCTGCTTCAAGCTGCGGCGGATCATGGCCCGGGGCACCGGGTTGATGGCCGCCTGGCCCACGGCAACCGGCAAGCCGGGTTTGGTCACCCGGCCCACTCCGTCGCCACCATGCAATATGATCTCTTCCTTCTCGCCCGGATTTTCTAAGTGCCAGACCCGGGTGCCAATTTCCGCCCCATGGGTGACATCGGGATCATCTCCCGCATCCTTGATGACCACCGCTTCGCCCCTATCTCCCCGGCGGCCATGGCGGTGGAGAGGTATAATCAGGCTTCCCCCGCCGGGCAGGGAAACTTCCACCTGCTTAGGGCAAGTGAAACCCAGAAGTTCCCACAAGGCCCCCTGAGCCGCAGCCGCGGCCGCGGTGCCGGTGGAAAAGCCCACCCGCAGCTCTTTACGGGGACGGGGCGGCTTTTCCACCTCCTCACCCTCCAGAGGCAATCTTAAGATGGGTGGCCCGGGCATCTTTCCGGTGTTGCCAAGAAAATGACATCTATCTCCTTTTTGTCATTCTGAGCGCAGCGAAGAATCTCTCATTTACCTACTATGGGAGAGATTCTTCACTCCGCTGCGCTCCGTTCAGAATGACCTCAACAAAGAATTTTTAAAGAACCCCAAATAAACGTTGGTTAGCCCAAAACTTCGCCCCTCACCCCCAGATCCCGTAAGGCAGGGCCACCAGGATCAGGCTTATCAGTCTCAGTCCCTGGCTCAGCAGCAAGAGTTCAGTTCCCAGCTTGGGCGAGAAGATCCCCACATGGGAAGGCAGCTGATGCCGCAAAGCCCTGATGGGCGTGGCCACGATATTTCCCAGGACCAGGGCCAGCACCGTCTCCTTCACCGTCATGGCCCCGGCCTGGAGAAAGGCCCCGGCCGCGGCCATGCCCGAAGTAAATTCCGTGGCCACGCTGAAGATCACCACGCTGGCCGCCTCCACCGGCAGAAAGTTTACCGCCACATGGGCGGCCGTGGCTTCCCTAAGCCATTTGAACAGGCCCCAATCATTAACGACAAAAATAAAGATATAAATCGGCAGGGTATAGAGGATCACCCGGGAAAACCGCCGGTTAAACTTTTGCCAGATTTCCCTGGCCAGGCTTTCTGTTGCGGCCGGGGGGACTACGGTGAGAGGGGCGCCGGTGCCGGAAATCACCGGCAGGCGCCAGCGAGAATATGCCAGAAAAGCCCCGCTGCGTAGCACCGCAGCAGCCAGGGTCAGCCCCAGATAAATGAGCCCGGCTTGCCGGGTCAGGGGCAGAATAATAAAGAAAGTGGTGGGCAGGTGCAGCAGATAAACCGGCAGTCCAGAGTTGACCAGATAGGTCAAGGTCATTTCTTTGCGGCTGATCTTGCCTTCCTGGTAGAAGGTCAGGAGCATGGTATTGGCCAGGATGCTGGAGAAAAACGCCGCGGTGAAGCCGGCGCCGCTTTCTTCTTTTAAGTGGCCCCAGCGCAGCAGCGGCCGGACCCAGCCCCCCAGCTTGGTGGCCCAGCCCAGCGATTCTATGGCCTGCCCCACTAACAGTCCCACCCCCATGTAGAGCAACAGCCGCAGCAGAGGCGAGGCCAGATGGTCGTAGAGCTTCCTGAGCATCAGGTGGGGGGCGCCGCCCCGGAATCCCACCCAGACCGCGATCAGGGTCAGACTTAAGCCCACTAAAAGCAGCCACCCTCCCAGGCTTCCTAAGTTCTTGGCGCGCGCCATTCAATAACCCCGGCCCTTTTTCTTGATGATGATCATGGAAAGATAGGGCAGGCGCTTGCCTTTGAGATGGCGCAGGTCTTCCACCACGGTCTCCCCTTTAAGGCCGCAAAGGCTGATGCAGGTAGCCCGATCCAGGAGGTTCAGTTCCTCCAGGGCCTGGTAGATGTCGTCAAAGTGACGATAAGTTTTCAGCATCACGATATTATCAGCAGTATCAATGACTTCCCGCAGTCGGGCCGCCCCCATGGCCCCGGACACCAGATAGAAGGATTCCTCGCCTTCGGTCAAAGGAATATGGGTCAAAGCCGCGGCGGCGTTGTAGGAGGTGATCCCGGGAATAGTGATGACGCGCACCTCCGGCTGCAAGCGCTTTAAGGTTTTTAGCAAATAACCGTAGGTGGAATAAGTCAGGGGGTCCCCCAGGGTGACAAAGGCCGCGTCTGAGCCTGTGGCCAGCACTTCTAAAACCCGCCTGGCATTCCTGTCCCAGGCCTCCTCCAGCACCTGGGCGTCCCGGGTCATGGGAAAAGGCAAGTGCTCGAGGCCGGCGCCGTTGAGGTGGGAGCGCACGATGTTCAGGGCCAGGCTGTAATTATTTTTGGTGGAACAGGAGGCAAAGATGTGGGGCACCCTCTCCAGCACCCGCAAGGCTTTCAGGGTGATCAAGTCCGGATCTCCCGGTCCCACGCCAATCCCGTAAAGGGTCCCGGCTTTCGGGGTCATGACTCCGTCTCCTCTAAGGCCATGATGGCCAGGGCATTCACTACCGCGGCCGCCACTGCGGAGCCGCCTTTGGGCCCCAGGGCGGTTATATAGGGGCAGGCCTGGCGCGTCAGCGCTTCTTTGGCCTCCGCGGCGTTGACAAAGCCCACCGGCAGGCCCACCACCAGGGCCGGGGGCGGCGCCCCCTGCTTTATCAGCTCGATCAGACGCAAAAGGGCGGTGGGAGCATTGCCGATGGCCACAATTCCGCCCCCCAGAAAAGGCAGGGACCGCTCCATAGCTACCGCAGCCCGGGTGGTTCCCTGGCGGCCGGCCTCCTCCGCCACCGCCGGCTCATCCATGAGACAGGAGGCCCAAACTCCCAGGCGGCCCAAACGGCCGGTGGAGATGCCCGCCAACAACATGCGGGTGTCGGTGACCACGGGACGCCCGACGCTAAGGGCCTCTACCCCGGCGGCCACGGCCTGGGGATGAAATCTCACCGTGTCCAGATAATCCAGGTCCGCGGTGGTGTGGATCATACGCCGGACTACGAACCAGACCTCGGGAGGAAATTTATGAGGGCTTACCTGGGCCTCGATGCGACGGAAGCTCTCTGCCTCAATATCCTGCGGTAGACGGGGTTGCCAGGTCATCCTTCCTCCTTATAGCGATGGCAGCAGGCCACCAAATGCCGGGCCACTTCCGGATTGCTCCCAAAATGCAGATGAACATAGCTGGCCAGGATATTCTTATAGCAATAGCCCTCGACGGTGGGCTCTCCCCCTTGCCTGGGGGTGACCCGGTAGAGTTTTTGTATGGCCCCGGCTTCGTTGACAATCTCCGAGTAGTGGAATTCATGTCCCCGGGCCCTACTCCCGGCAGGCCCTAAAAGGCCGTCCGCCGCCAGGGTGATCTCCCGATATCCCAGGCTCCTTAATCTTGGCAGCATCCGCACCGTAAACGGCAGCAAACCCACCATGGGATGGGGGGTCCCTTGTAAATCCTCAATCTCCCGGGAAAGATACATCAGGCCCCCGCATTCGGCGTAAATGGGCATCCCGGCCTCGGCCTGTTCCTTGATCGCGGCTTTAAGGGTTTGATTTTCCATCAACTGCCGGGCGAAGAGCTCCGGATAACCCCCACCCAGATAAATTCCCTGAAGATTTTCGGGCAAGTGTCGGTCTTGAAGGGGGGAGAAGGGGACCAGTTCCGCCCCATAGTGGCTCAGCAATTCCAAATTGTCCGGGTAATAAAAGCAAAAGGCCTGATCCCGGGCCACCCCCAGGCGCACGGTGGGGGAGCCGGCTCCTTGAGGCGTTTCCTCTGAGACCGTCAAGGGGGGCAGCGCCGCCAACAGGGCCTCCAGGTCCAGGTGGGCCTCCATGAGGTTGGCTAAATGTTCCAGATACTCTGGTCCCAAGGTATGGTCCTCAGCGGTGGTGAGCCCCAGGTGCCTTTCCGGGATGGCCAGTTCCCCATCCCGGGGCAGGCCCCCGAAGCATCTCACTTTTTCTAACTGTGCCAGGGCCTGCTGAAGATACTCCAGGTGGGTCGCCCCCCCGATGCGGTTAAAGACCACCCCCGCCAGGGTAAGGTTGGGGTCAAAGTCGTAAAATCCCTGGACCAGGGCCGCGGCGCTGCGGGCCATGGCCCGGGCGTCCACCACCAACAGGACCGGCAAGCCCAGCCACTTGGCCATCTGGGCCGTGGACCCCGTTTCGCTTAAGCCGTCATACCCGTCAAACAGCCCCATCACTCCTTCCACCACGGCTACCTCAGCCTGGGAGGCGTGACGGCGAAAAATGGCCAGATTTGCCTCTCGAGGCAGCATCCAGCCGTCCAGGTTCCGGCAGACCCGCCCGGCTACCTGGGTGTGGTGGCCGGGGTCGATGAAGTCCGGGCCTACCTTAAAGGGCTGCACGGTCAGGCCCCGCCGGCGCAGGGCGGCCAGCAGCCCTAAAGTAACGGTGGTTTTGCCCACCCCGCTCTGGGTGCCGGCAATGACCAGCCCGCGGACTAAAGAGGCGTTGGGGGTCTTGGCCAGAGTGATGCTCCTTAATGAACTTTAGTATTGTTGGGGGAGGGGGCTAAGGGCCGCAGGCCCTTACCCCCTCCCCCAATCCCCCACCCCCAATCCCTTATGGGGTTATTTGGGGCTGGGGAAGTCGGGGCCTGCGGCCCCGGACTTCCCCGCCCCCATCCGCGGGTTGGGAGGGGGGTAAGGGGGGAGGGCAGGGACCTCAGGTCCCTGGCCCTCCCCCCTTAATCCCACAGCCCCCCTCCAAACCCCACGCCTGGGGGTGGAGGAAGCGGGCCAGTTGTTCCACGGCCTCCGCCGACCGGGGGCCGGGCCGGGAAAAAAGGCTTTCCTCCACCACCAGGACCCTGCCCTGCTTAACCGCCCGCAGTTCCTGAAAGTGAGGGCGGGCATAAATATCTTCCGGGCTGCGGTTCATGGGCCCCTGCTGGATGATATAGACCTCCGGGTCCGCCTGGATCAGGGCTTCCAGGCTAAAGGCGGTCAATTTTTGCGGGCTCTTCAGGATATTTTGGCCCCCGGCCCGGGTGATGATGTCGTTAACCAAAGAACCCTGCCCGGCCGCCAGGAGGTTGTGGTAGCGCACCTCATAGAAGACTCGGGGGGGTTTTTGTCCGGCCACCCGCCGGGCCACCTCCTCAAGTTTCTCCTGCATGGCGCGAACCAGGGTGGTGGCGGCCTGGGACTGCCCGGTGAGGACCCCCAACCGCTGGATGACGACAAAAAGGCCGGGGAAATCCCGGGGCGCGAACATGGCCACCGGAATGCCCTCCGCCTCCAGCCTTTTAAGCGCCGGCAGCCCCTTGGGCACCCCGCCCTGCACCACCAGGTCAGGCCTCAAGGCCAGGATCATCTCCACATTGGGCTGGAGATGGGTGCCCACGGTGGGAATACCCTTAAGACAGTCGTCCCCCTGGGTGCGGGCCACCACCCGGGGGGCCAGCCCCAAGGCCGCCAGGACCTCGGTGAGGCCCCCATACAGAGAGATAATCCGCTGGGGGGGCGAGGCCAGGGCGACGGTCTGGCCCCGGTCATCCAGGACCTGGGAGCCACCCAAGGCCTGGCCCCCCCAGACTAAAAACACCACCAGGAAGGAAATGAGGTGACGCGCCTTCATGGGCGGGCCACCTCCAGGTCTGCCGCCGCGGCCGTAGGGCTAAGGGTCAGGGGCAGCATCACCGCGTAAGGCCGGTGATATACCGGATGCCATCTCACTTCCATGGGGGTTTCGTACACCTCCTGGAGGAGGTCGGGAGTGAAAACCTCGTCCGTGGGACCATCCTTAATGATCCGGCCGTCCTTGAGGAACATCAGGCGTCGGCAGTAGAGGGCCGCCAGGTTCAGGTCGTGCATGGCGCACAGCACCGTGAGACTCCGGGCTTTATTCAAAATTTTCAGGATTTCGAAGATTTCCAACTTTTTGCGCACATCTAAAGAGGAAGTGGCTTCATCCAGCAACAAGACCTCAGGGGCTTGAGCCAGGGCCCGGGCAATCACCACCCTCTGGCCTTCCCCTCCGGAAACCTCGGTAATGGGCCGTTCCTTCAGGTGCGCCGTGGTGGTCTGGCGCATGGCCCGCAGGGCCATAAGCAAGTCCTCGTCCGTCAGGGTTCCCAGGCGGCGCCGGCGGGGATAGCGCCCCATGAGGACTATCTCCAAACAGCTAAAGGGAAAGCGCACCTCGGCGGATTGGGGCACCACCGCCAGGATCTGGGCCCGCAGGCGGCTGGCCAGGGACCCTAGGCCCTCCCCCTTCACGGTAATGCGCCCCCCCTTGGGAGGCAGCAGGCCGGAGAGGGCGTGCAACAGGGTGGATTTGCCGCTGCCGTTGGGGCCCAGAATTCCCACAAATTCCCCGGTGTTCACCAGGAAATCAAGACCCGTGAGCACCAGACGGTCCCCATAGCCCAGGTCCAGAGACTCTACCCTGATCACCACATCCCCCGGGAACGCCGGGATTTAAGCAGATAAAAGAAAAACGGCCCCCCCAAGAGGGCGGTGACTACCCCCACCGGTAGTTCCTGACCGCTGGCCAGAAGGATGCGAGACAGCACATCAGCCCAAATCAGGGTCAAGGCCCCGGCGAAGGCCGACAGGGTCAGAAGCCGGCCATGGGCCGGGCCGGCCAACATCCGCATCAGGTGGGGCACCACCAGGCCCACAAAGCCGATGACCCCGGAGACGGACACCGCCCCGGCAGTAAGCAGCGAGGCCCCCAACAGGAGTTTGAGGCGTACCCGGGAGACGGCCACCCCCAAATGATGGGACTGCTCCTCGCCCAGGGCCAGGATGTCCAGCTCCCGACTGTGGCAGGCCGTCAGCAAAAACCCCGCCGCTCCGTAGGGCAAAAGAAACCCCACATGTATCCAGCCCCGCCCGGAGAAACTCCCCATGATCCAGAAGACAATGGCGGACAGGGACTCCTCGTCCAGACTTTTTATCAGGCTGATGAGGGCCGACAGAAAGGTGCTGACCACAATCCCCGCCAGGATCAACGATTCCTTGCGGATGCGGCCGGCCTCCCGGGAAAGGATCATCACCGCCACCATGGCCGTTAGGGCCCCGGCCAAAGCTCCCAGCGGCAGGGGGCTTAAGCCCCAAAAAACCCCACCCACCCCCAGCATTACCAGCAGCGCCACCCCAAAGGCCGCGCCGGTGGACACCCCGATGGTGAAAGGGTCAGCCAGGGGGTTGAGCAGAAGCCCCTGAAACACCACCCCGGCAACCGCCAGACAGGCCCCCACCAACCCGGACAGAACCACCCGGGACAGGCGGATACCCCAAATGACCACTTCCGTGGTGCGGTCGAGGGCCGGGGCATAAAGCCCTAATTTGCTCAGGATCACCGCGCCTATGGTTTCCCAGCCCACCTCCATGCGGCCGATGCCGGTGGCCAGGGCCACCGACAAAACCAACCCCAGGCTCAAGGCCACCAGAGCCGCGGCAAAACGCCGCGTCCCGGCCTGACGCCGGCTTCGGGCTTCTTCAAGCTCTTTAGTCCGGTCCAGTTCACCGGCAGGGATGGCGGAAATTTTCATTTTCCCAGACTTTTTAAGGCCTCAGCCAGATGGTCCAGGTAAATCTCGACAATGTCTTTTTGGAAACCCAGCCCTCTGGTGGTTGCCTCAATGCGGTAGGCCCGCTGCGCCAGCAATCGGGATTTCCAACTTGCCGGGTCGTCCCCCAGGATATCTTTGTTAACATGCTCCCCGGCCACCACCAAAAACGGGATGAAGACCACGGAGGAAGCCCCGGACCTTGCCACCGCCTCCAGGGCCGCTTCCCTTGAGGGTTTCCCTTCCACCACCCCCAAAAAGACATTTTGGCCGGGATAACGGGAGCGCAACCGTCTTTCGAAGGCCAGATAGGCCGCCTCGCCTTGAGGGTGAGGGCTGCCGTGCCCCACCAGCACCACCGCCGTTTCTTTCAGGTCCTGGGGGAAGGTCTTGCTAAGAGAATCAAGAACCCGAGCCTGGTCCGCGGCGCTGCTCAACAGGGGCTTACCCAAGGCGACTTTCAGGCCGGGGATTTTCCCGCTTTCTTCCACGATTTTTTTGTCCCATTCCTCCCCCGGCACCACATGGAGAGATTGGACGGCCACCCTGGTAAATCCGGCGGCTTTCAGCTCCCTCAGGGTCTGGGGCAAATCTTTAAGCTCCTGGCCGCGTTCCTCCCACACCTTCTTCCGGACCTTATGGGAAGTAAAGGCCCACCGGATTTCATAGCCGTCGAAACGCTTCTTAGCCAGGGCGTCCAGGTGTCGGTAGGTGTCTTGGGCCGCGGTGCTGGTGCCGAAGGCGGTGAGCACGATGGCCGGTTGGTCGGCGGCCGCGGCCACCCAGGGGGCCAGGGCCGAAGCCATCAAAATCCCCAGGACCAGGAACCATGCTCTGGACCGGATCTTCGTCATGAGCCCCCTCCTTGCAAAAAAAAATCCTTAAGTCCAATCGGACTTAAGGATGCACCCAGCTTCTTTATCCTTAAGAGAAGAGCCGCTTGTCCAGGGCGACTCCTGGTGCCTGGGCCGTTGTCTCGCGCCACGGCTGCAGACCACCACCGGGCAGGTCTTCTGGCTTCCGGATCAACCTACTACCTGCGCCTTCCCATCCCACTCAAGTGGAACAGTGGCCTCGTGCAGGGTTCGTCCCCGGTCACAGCGGCGGGACCGCGACGGTTCTTCCGTCTTCCCTTTTATACCCCTTAGGGGTACCCGGATAGACAAATATTACAAGGACCCATAAGAGATGTCAACCTTAATCGATTGGCCGGGCAGGTTCACTCTCAATTATCGGCACCCCTTTGATTTACCGGCGGTTACCGGGGTTGCCCGCCAAGTTAGGGGTTCGCAATTTTCAGCCCCTAGCCTTGATGATCTTTCGTAACTGCAGAGCGGCGGCAAAGGGGTCCTGGGCGGCGGTAACCGCGGTCATGACCGCGGGGTGCCTGGCACCCCGGGAAACCACCTGGCCGATGTTGGAACTCTTGATGCCGCCCATGGTGGTCCATGGTATCCTGAGGCGAGGGGCGATGCGGTCAATAGCCTCGACCCCCAGGGGCGTCGCCCCTGCCTTGGTCTGGGTGGCAAAGATGGGGCCAATGTTGAGGTAGCTCGCTCCCGCCTCTTGGGCGGCCAGCGCTTCCTCCAGAGAATGAGTCGAAGCGCCGATAATCAGTCCCGGCGCGATCCGGCGCGTCGCACCCGGGGGCAGATCGTCCTGTCCCAGATGAACGCCATCCGC
>JAUXZG010000045.1 GCA_030694005.1 Desulfobaccales bacterium
GTGGATTGCCAGGGCCTGGAAGTCGACATCACCTCCCCGGAGGCGGTGAAGGGAGCCCTGGCTAAAGTGGTGGCGAGTTTCGGCAAAGTAAACATCCTTATTAATAACGCCGCCAATGACCCCAAAGTGGCCCCCGGAGGCAATCCTGCCTGGAGCCGGCTGGAGCATTTTCCTCTCCAGGTCTGGCTTCAAGACCTGGCCGTGGGCTTGACCGGCGCCTTTCTTTGCAGCCAGGAAGTGGGCTCTTACCTGGCCGCCCAGGGGGGCGGGGTCATCTTGAACATTGCCTCGGATTTGGGGGTGATCGCCCCGGATCAAAGGCTCTACCGCCAGGAGGGCCTGGCTGAGGATCAGCAGCCGGTAAAGCCGGTGACCTACTCGGTGGTCAAGCATGGCCTCATCGGCCTGACGAAATACCTGGCCACTTATTGGGCCGATAAACAGGTGCGGGTAAACGCCCTCTCCCCGGGAGGCGTTTACACCGATCAGCCTGAAGCCTTTGTGCAAAAGTTGAGCCGCCTCATCCCCCTGGGCCGCATGGCCGCGGTGGATGAGTACCGGGCAGCCGTGCTTTTCCTGGTCTCCGACGCTTCCTCCTATATTACCGGCGCCAACGTGATTATCGACGGGGGTCGCTCGGTGTGGTGATTTGCCTTGCTTCCCGGCCTGAGTGTTTCGACTGCCAAAGCGGCCATAGTTAAAGGATAGAATATAATTTGCCCAGTATAGCCTTATTGTTGAAAAGCAGTTTCATCAAAAATGCCATTGCTTATAGCGGCATTAATCTTTTAATTCAGCCTGTCACCTTCCTGCGGGGCATTATCGTTTGGCGGATTCTCCCACCTGAGATAATGGGGTTTTGGAACTTTATGACCGTGGTGCAGCGATTTATTGCCACTTTCGATCTCGGATGCATAGCCGGAGCCAACCGGGAACTGCCTATCATGCGGGGTAAGCAGGACCGACAGGAGGAGGCCCGGATTCGCTCCACCACCCTGTGGTTCACTTTATTGCAAAATATCGCCGTCAGCCTCTTTGCCTCTTTGTATATCTGGTGGCACCGGGCCAATTATGTCACCTGGGAAATAATTGCCGCCACCGTAGCCATCATAACTTTTATAATCGCTACCTTTCAATCGGTGTACAGTACCTTCTTTTCCGGCGCTCAGGCCTTTGTGCCTTTGAGCAAAGTGATCCTAATAGGTTCGCTTCTGGAAGGGCTTCTTTTCCCCCTGGGGGCTTATATATGGGGCTTGGGCGGCCTCATGGCCATGTCCATCGTCAGCACTGTTATTAGAGCCTGGCTGTTTTTCTTCTCCAGCCAGGCGCTTCAGATATCTATCCACTTCAAGGTATTTAAGGATGTCTTGCGGCGCTTGCTGTCCTTCGGATTTTTTCTCAGGTTGGTAGATTATCCCAATGCCCTCTTTTCCCTGGCCAGCATCCTCTGGGTCACGAAATTCATGACCAAGCAAGATTTGGCGCTCTTCTCCATGGCAGCCGCCTTTTTCCTCCAAGTTACCGATTTAACCACACGGGTTGGGGTGGTTTACAGTATGCGTTTCCTGGAACAAGGGGGCAGTGACACCCCCCGGCAGGCGATGGCCTTACAGTTGAAACAATATCTGTTTATGCAATTATTGGTGGCCGTGCCCCTGTTGTCCTGGGCCGCCGGGGTCTGGTTGCCCTTTGTTGTGAGAACTTTCCTCCCCAAATATACCGCGGCCATTCCTTCAATTATAGTTTTATTAATGTGCAACTATTTCTATGTTTTAAACAGCGGGCTGACTAATCCCTGGGTTTTGGAAAAAAGATTGATAGCCCGAGGGATTGCCAACCTAGCGGGCCTGTTGATGATGGGTTCATCCCTGGCTGTCTTCTGGTTTCTCCTGGGCCGCAGGACTATAACCGACCTGGCTTATGCCACCCTCATCGGGAACTCCTTATACTTCATTTATATGGTCATAGCCGTGGGCAAGGATCTCTGGCGGTTATCCGAATGCCTAGAAATTATTCTAGCCGTAACCTGCGCGGCAGGCTGGACTCTGTTGGTTCTGCAAACCGGCTATGCTTCCGTATCCCCCCCGGCGGGCTGGCTTACCAATTTAAAATATACCCTTTTCATGGGTGGCTGGACCTTGGCCGCCATTCTGTTAGTTCCGGCCTATGGGCTGAAAAGGTCACAATTATTAACCAGATTGAGAACCTGACCTTGATCTTTGTCCGCATCATGGAAAAACTAGAGCTGACTTAAAGTTGCCGGAGCATATCTGCGTGCCGCTGCTTTCAGAGTTAGTAATGTTGCTCATCGTTTTTAGAGGAAATAAATGCGACGCCTAGGGGCGAAAATATATTTCACTTTATATCAATATTCTCTAGTAGCTTCTTTATCCAAGTTTAAAAATAAATGTTCTACTTGTAACCGGTAAAATGGCTAAAAGAAAACCTGAGTATCACAATGTCAGACACCTGTGCAATCCAGTGCTGTCTGTCATGCTGCTGTTGCTGGTTTCTCTTTCTTTAAAGAGAGACCGGTATGTGGTGCATTATGACACTCTTCCCAGATATTTGCGGGGAGTAGCTCGCATTCTAAGGATTTCTCAAGAAAAGCTTGCCGGCTTCCTATCATCTTGTTTGGGCCTAGCCATCCATAAAATAAAGCATGGGAACGAAGTCCCATCTTATCGAGATTTGCATTTAAAATCTCAAGAGGTAACAGCCACCATTATAGAACAGCTAATCCCATCCCTGAAAAAAAGTAAATGGGTTCAGGAGATGGAAAAATTACTGGGGATGAACCCTGCCCTGGCCTATGCCGCTAAGCAGACCGGTGAGGAGCAAATATTTAGGCAATTGGTCCCGCTGGTCAGTTGCTATTGGAGCCTGGAAGAAAAGCCAGCTTATCTGGTGGCTTGGGACCATCATTGGCCTAAAGAATGGGGAGGGGTCATTAAAAATAATCTGCCCGACCTCAGTTTCGAATTTTTTGTCTGGCCGACCCCTTATTTGGCCGTCGCCAATTTCTTTTGGGTCATCGCTTCGTTGCCGAGATTCATGGCAATCACTTTATGTTACCTGCTGCGAAGAGGAGTTGTTATCAAGAAAGTAAAAAAGCCGCATTATAAAATTATTACTGAATTTGTGGACCCCTTGAGGCTCAATAAAACCCCATATGATGTGGACTTCTGGGTGGATGGCCAGAATTTTCAGGCCAAAGATATTTTCTTTTTTCTAACCAGAGAACAGGAAAGGATAATCAATCGTGGAGGTTATGATTTAAAGAAGGTTTTTGCAAGCGTAAAAGGCAAAGGTTACGAAATCAGGCGGCTAGATGATTTTGCTTATCCCTTGGAAATCCTTAAAAAAGCTTGGGTAGCGGCCCTGGGGCTTCTAAAAAATATTGCCAAGGTGGAGAACCTGTTTCTGGCCAAAACTTTTTTGAAAGCTTGGTCGGAATTTCTAAATTTCTACCCTTTATTTGCTCATACCCAATCTGACAATTTTATCTATCTCACCTTCCCGAACGGACAGACAGGGTTACGTTATAACAGCGGCATTGTGACCGGGCTCTGTAGAAATTTCGGCATAAGAAGTGTCGGCTACCAGACCCGGGCAATACATTCCCGGAATTACGAATACTGTTTTGATTGCTTTGATTTATATCTGGCCTGGGGCCCAGCCTGGTATGAGATGCAGGGAGAAGGGATGCAGTTTATTGATAAGGTGGCTTTCGTCGGTTGCCCCTACCTGGATTACCCCCAGTCGGGATATCGTCCCACCGACCAGACTAAAAAGTTGCAGGTGTGCATCTTCCCTTCTGACATAAATCTATCCGGAAAACATCATTACACCCTGAACTATGCTCTAACATTTATGAAGATTTGTGCCGGATTGGCAATCTCCCATCAAGATATCAACTTCGTGATTAAAAACAAAGAGCCGATATATACCCAAATTATAATGTCAAATAAGGAATTCGCAGATCTATACCTTAAGACCAAAAATAACTTCAAGTTTTTGGACAGAGCGCGGCATGAATATTTCGATCTTTTATTGTCTTCTGATATAATTATTGCGATGGGCTTCACCACTCCCGGGACTGAGGGATTGCTTTTAGGCAAAAGGACTATTTATTATAATGAATTAAATTATGGGGGTCAGGCCTTTAAGCAGATCCCAGACCTAATTGCCCGAAATCCCCGCGAACTCACGGCGTTATTTGAAAAGGCCTTACATGACTACAATACTTACAATGCTATTATTTCAAGCAGTTTGGACCGACTAGACCCTTTTAGGGACGCCCAGGCTCTGGAAAGAATAACCGGTATTTTAGTAGACGGTAGAAATTGATGTTAATTGGCACTCTCTTGGCTTGGCTCGGTCTCTAGAGAAAAAGCTTAAGAACTCCCGAGCAAAGAACCTATTGGTTAAATCCAAGAACCAGGATTATCTTTCGGTCTTTTTCATGGAGGACAACGGCAAAATATCCAAGGGTGCCGAGGTGGGCGGATGACAAAAAATTTCCGTATTTTGCTGGTCTACCCGAATATCCCCATGATGCTGGTGACCCCGTTGTCCATCGCCCTCTTCACCTGGATTCTCAAAAAGGAGGGTTTCGAAGTTCACCTCTTCGATACCACCCAGTATGGGGACGGAGACCTGAGCAGCCCCCAAAAAAGGGTCAAATACCTGCAAGCCCGTGAAATATTTTCGGAGGAAAACCTAAAACTTTTACAGAAAACCGAAATGACCTCGGATTTCCTAACGAAACTGGAAAGCTTTCGGCCGGATTTGCTTTTGTATTCGTTTAATGAAGACGCCTTAAGCCGGGCCCTGCAGTTGCTCAGGATCTCCAATGCCTTCAAGATCCCGACGGTGGTTGGGGGGGTGCTGGCCACCGCCGCGCCTGAGTGGTTAATCTCCTTTCCAGAGATCAATATGTTGGGGGTAGGAGAGGGCGAAGAGGTGGTACGAGACCTGGCCCTTAGGCTTTCTCAGGGCCAGGATTATGCCGACCTTCCTAACCTCTGGATTAAAAAGGCAGATGGCTCCATCATCCGGAACCCCATTAGACCTTTGGTGAACCTGGATAATTATTCAACTGACTTCTCAGTTTTCGATGAAAGCCGGTTTGTGCGGCCCATGGGCGGGAAAATTCACCGGGCCTTGCCCATCGAGACGTTCCGCGGCTGTCCGAACCGTTGCACCTTTTGCAACTCGCCTATGCATAACCGGATGGCCAGACAGCATAACCGGGTTTATCTGCGTCGCCGGTCACTTCAGAGCGTCAGGAGAGAGCTTGCCAATCTCATCGACAATTATCAGGCCAACCTGCTCTACATCATTGATGATGATTTTCTGGCCCGTCCCCGACAGCAAATTGAGGCGTTTATCAGCATGTATCGGGAGTTTCGCGTCCCTTTTTGGTTCAACACCCGGCCGGAACGCTGCACTGCGGATCTTTTACAAAAATTAACAGAGGTGGGCCTCTTTAGGGCCTCGTTCGGGATAGAATCGGGCAATGAAGAATTCCGGATCAAACGTCTCGGCAGGAACATCTCTAATGAAAGGCTGCTGCACTATTTTAACATTATTTATGAAAGTGGGATTCAGTACAGCATTAATTGCATAATTGGCTTTCCCTTCGAAACTCGGGAAATGGTTTTCGATACCATCCGCCTGGTTAAGCAGATCAAGGGTTATGACGCCGTCACCGTGAGCATCTATACCCCATATCGGGGGACAGTATTGCGCCAAAAGGCCATCGAAGCCGGATGGCTTGACCCTGAAGCCCTGACCATACACACCACCGCCAGTTCCATGCTGAAAATGCCCCACTTCACGGCCAACCAGATAGATGGCCTGATGCGGACCTTCCCCCTGTATGTCGAATTCGACGAGTCTGCCTGGCCGGAAATTGCCAAAGCCGAGCGTTTTGAGCCCGAGGGTGAAGAAATCCTGGAAAGGTACGCCAGAATTTACCGTCAACGCCGTTGGGAGGCAGGATGACCACAGTGCCGAAGTCTTGCGGGTCTAATGGTAAAAATGCGTTGTAACTGACCTGCGTCACAAAACTGGTCCAGGTTTTAGGTTAGAGTCCAGGGCCAAGCGGGGCAGATTGTGGTTAAACGACGGAGCTGGTGTCCGGCTCCGGCCAAGTTGGCCGAACCATGTCTGGCCATCTGATTTTTGGTGGCGCGGCCGCATAACGGCAAGGCTTTTTACATGCTGACCATCATCGGCGAGTACACCAGAGAACCCTGGCCATTGAGGTGCCCCGGTGTTTGGGGGCAGACGAGGGGCTGTATTGCCTGACGGAATTGTTTGCTAATCAGGGTCAGCCCGATTTTCGGCGCTCGGACAATGGGTCGGAGTTCACTGCCCCGGCTGTCCGGGATTGTTTACCTCAGCCAGGCGTAAAGACGATCTATATCGAACCGGTCATTTCCTGGGAAAAAGGTTATAATGAAACCGTCAACGGCAAGATGGGGGATTAGTTGCTCAACGAAGAGATCTTTTATACCCTGAAGGAGGCTCAGATTCTCATCGAGCGTTGGCGTCGGCCTTATAATCAAGTCAGGCCACAAAGCTCCCTAGGCTACCGACCGCCGGCGCCCGAGGCACTAGAAATCTATCCTGGAGATCCTGGCTACGCTACGCTTCGCCATGGTCTCCAGGCCAAAACCTTAACTCTCTGTCTAACCTAGAACTGGTACAATTACTGGGGCGAGTCATAACGGGATTACCGATATTTTGGCGGATCAAATAATATGCTTATAATATTAAGCATGACTTTAACACTTTTTTATTTTGTCTATTTGATATGGCTCTTGATGCCAGATTTGAGTAGTGCTTTGATTTTAATTACTTTCGCTTTGGTATATTTTGTCATCATTGGTGTTGTTATTAAAAAGCCTGAAGTATCAATTTACTGTTTTTTATTAATATTTCTTTTCTTCCCGCATCATGGGTTAAACTATTTCTTTTTCACCACCAAAGAAGTTGTAGCTATCACATTACATCTGGCAATACTATCCATTGCGGCTTTTACGATTTGCACGAGACTTACTATGGGAAATATAGCCAAGAGAAAAATTCCCACAAAATTAAATGTATTTTGTAATTTATTTTTCACTACCTATATTATTACCCTGTTATCTACGCTCTATTACCAAATAAGAGGTAACTATTTAGGTGTGACCATTGCTCCGGAACACCTCGCCTTAAGTGCACCCCTCTTGTTTAGTTATATACTCTTACTTGGATGCATATATTTTATTTCTAAAATAGAACAAATTGAGACAATATTTACTTTCATTATGGCTGCCGGGTTTACGCTGTTAATCGATTTAATTCTAAATTTTTACTTAAGAATACCTCTGCCTTATGGTTACCGAGCAGTTCACGAGTCCGGCCGTTTTCAAGGTTTTCTTTATAATGAGCAATGGATGGTTGGAATGATTGCTTTTGCAGCCATTGGCTGTACTTTATATTTTATTTATAGTCGGGGAAAATATATATTTTTAGGTACCGTGCCCTTGCTTTTTTTGCCTATTATTGCTACTTATCAAAGGTCCAATATGTTTAGTGCCGTTTGCATAGTTACCCTTTTCTTATTACTAAGTACTTATTTTGTCAAACAAAAATCCGCCTACGTTGTTACTATTGTTGTTGGCATCCTTGCTTCTATTCTTGTCCTGGTTGGCGGCATATTTTTAGAAGATATTGTTTCGGCTTTACAGGGGGAAACCCGACCAGATTATTTCCTTAGTTACCTGGATAGTTGGGCAAGTCGCGTTGGCGCTTACTTTAGAGGGTTGGACGTCATTTATCATTTCTTCCCACTAGGGGTGGGCCCCGGTTCTTTCGTGAATGAATTTATGGCTTCTCCCGCCTTGCCCATCTACTTCCCAGTAAGTCATGATTGGCATCGAGCATCTACTTTATTTTATAAAATTGCCTCCGGTAGACATACCACTGGGGCCCATACTTTTTATATACAATTCATCGGCGAATATGGACTGATGGGCGGTATAATTGAATTATTATTCATTTATTTTTGTTTTTCTAATTTTCTTTCTCTCAAGCGATTAGCTAAAAAGGCTAAATATAAATATTCTAATTCAATGATACTATCCGCCTCTGTATTTGCTATATTGGTTGGAGTTGGGGTTAATTCTATCTACCAACATCATACTCCTTATTATATTCCTATAATGTTTTTCTACTTTTCATTTTTAGTTCTTGGTAAAATTGAATAAGTTACATCGTTGGTAGAATGATCACGAATTAAAGGGGTGGGTAAAAATCCCCCAATTACCTAACTCTTTAGGGAGAGAGATCAGGGAATTTCCCCTAATTGTCATATTAATAACAGTAAAATTAGATTATGGACCTATATCTGGCCGAATACGATTATCAGGTAGCAGATTTTACCGCACCGGGCGAGGTAAACAAAGGCCAATGGGTGGCCCTGGGGCCGTCTGCCATGCACTATCTCTCCAGAAGGGGCATATCTTACCGCATTCCGGAGGATTTTATCAGCCGGGAGGAAATTGAAGAGGCTTGTGTCGCCCAGTTTGAGGTCTTGACCAGGATTTGTCGAGAATTGGATAACATCCTGCTTAAGGACGACCCGTTTCTTAAGGCATGGGGAATTAAACCTTTTTTTTCCCATCTCTGGCAACTGGGGCAATTGCTGGACCTTTTGCTAAGCAGGACGTTGATCTTAAAGAAAATTTGCGAACATTATCCTGGGGCCACGGTGCACACGCACCAAGGCGACCCTCAGAATTGGAGCCTTTTTGGCCTGGGTTTTTCCTTCGAAGAAAATTTATGGGGTCGACTACTGAACTTGCCTGGTTGGGAAGTAACGGTACTGACCCGTCCCGAAAGGCGGAACAAGAAAAAACCGCAAGAAGAGCTGAAGCCAACCAAGAACGGCTTTCTGCCAATTAGATTAAAACCCTTTTTATCTTCTTTACTCAGAGCTACCCCATGGGGCCTCAGCCTGGGACAATCAATTCATAAGGGATGGTGGCGCAATATCTGGAATATTTTAAAACCGGGGAAATTTGGGAAAAGATGTGGGGTGATCGTGGGTAATGGCCTTTATGAATGGGCCGGCATTTTGCCTGAGCTTATGGCCCGGGGACATCCGGTCTACTTTCTATATACGGTAGACCTAAAAAAAGGGACTTGTGGTTCTGAGGTTTTGGGGAAATCTAGACCAGAGACCCTGAACTCTTTATGGGATAAGTTCAGGCAGGCTTTGCCTCACCTCCCCATTGACTTTACCTCCATTATTAAGGACCGGTTTGAGTTCATAGTGGAAAAAGTTCCGGTGCTGGCCCAGGGACTGGTGCGGAACCTGGAGGGTTTTTATTCCGGGAAAAAGATTAAGGCGCTGTTAATTTCTGCAGTGCCGGATTTTTCATCCTATGTGATGAAACAATATTGTCGGAAAAAAAATGTCCGGGTACTTTCCTGGCAACATGGGGCTGAGTGGTATGATAAGAGAATGAGTCAACGGAACGATCTGACTCACCTGGTGGGATGTGATTTGATGTTGGTCTATGGGGATGCGGTAAAAAATGGTTATAAATCTTCACCCTTACCTGAAGCAGAAAAATGTCAACTAGTATCCGTGGGCATGCCTTCTCTAAAGCCTCTTAGGGATATTTCGCCGGTTAACCCTGAGGGAAAAATAAGAATTCTCTGGCCCTATGGCGGTTACTACAAAAACTCGTGGTACTGTGGATTTTCGCCCCCACAAAGCGATAGAGTTTATTATCAAGAACAGATGATAATTTTGCAGAATATTATGGAACTAATAAGTAAGAATAAAAAAATTTCGGTCACGGTTAAACTTTACAATTCTTCTGCCTATAACCCTCCATGGGTTGAAGAATTAACCAACCACGAAATGGTCAGGATTATTTTGAACAGACCTAATTTTACCGAGCTGCTCCCCCAGCACGATCTGGTGATTATAGACTCTCCCACTACTACTTTGCTGCAAGCGGTGGCCACCAAACTGCCGGTTTTTGCGCTGATGTCGGTCATCCGGTGGCCGCAGGAGGCCATTACTCTCTTAGAAAAGAGGGCATATTGCGCCGAAAGGGCGGAAGATTTGATGAAGGGTCTAAAGCAATTTATCGAAAAAGGGACCTACCCGGGCGAGGTGACTAACGACGAGTTCTTAAAGCAGTATGGAACTCATGACGGTAACGGCCACCAGGTAGCGTTGTCTCTCATGGAGAAAATTTTACATGACCAGCCAAGTCTCTAAAGATAGCCTCAAAACCAGGTTGGCTCAAAGGGAATTAATCGTCGGTTCCTGGATTACCCTGGCCCATCCAGCCATCGCGGAAATCATGGCCAGGGCCGGGTTTGCCTGGCTGGCGGTAGACCTGGAGCACAGCGTCATCACCATTGGCGAGGCAGAAGAACTGATCCGGGTGATTGAGCTTTGCGGGGTGGTGCCTTTGGCGCGCCTGTCCAGCAATGATCCGGTGCAGATCAAGCGGGTCATGGATGCGGGCGCCCACGGGATCATTGTTCCCATGGTCAACTCGGCGCCAGAGGCCGAACAGGCGGTGGCGGCGGTGCGCTATCCTCCTCAGGGGCGCCGCGGTGTTGGCCTGGCCCGGGCTCAGGGGTACGGCAGCGCCTTTGAACGTTACCGGGATTGGCAAAATCACGAGACCATAGTCATTGTCCAAATAGAACATATCCAGGCCGTGGAAAATTTAGCGGCCATCCTGGCGATGGCAGGCGTAGATGGGTTTATCGTGGGTCCTTATGATCTGTCCGGTTCCCTGGGGGTGCCTGGACAGTTTGAGCATCCGCGCATGATTGAAGCCATGGAGCGGATCCGTTTAGTGGGAGGTCAATCCGGTAAAGCTCCGGGGATCCATATCATCGAACCGGATAGGGAGCAGCTTAAACAAAGGATAGCCGAGGGCTATCGCTTCGTGGCTTACAGCCTAGATATCCGCATGCTGGACTGGTGCTGCCGCGCGGGTTTGCAGGAGTTAGATTCATAAAGAGAAAGCGGGAAAATCCAGGACGCTACCTTACGGATAGCACTCTTCCTGGTCTGTCCCAAGATGGATTGGCTGGGGGCGGGAGGTAAACTGAGGTGGACAATATTATCGGCATCATCCCGGCGCGGATGGGCTCCAGCCGCTTTCCGGGTAAGCCCCTGGCTCCCATCCATGGCATCCCCATGGTGGGACATGTGTATTTTCGGACCAGGATGTGTCCGCTGCTGGCCGACACCTATGTGGCCACCTGCGATAGGGAGATTTACGACTACATGGCCAGCATCGGGGGCAAAGCGGTAATGACCGCGGACACCCACGAGCGCTGTTCCGACCGCACCGCGGAGGCCATGCTCAAGATTGAGGCGGAAATGGGGCGCCGGGTGGATATGGTGGTCATGGTGCAAGGGGACGAGCCCATGGTCACCCCCGAGATGATCGAGGCGGCCGTGGCCCCCATGCTTAAGGACCCCGAGATCCAGGTAGTCAACCTCATGGCCCGCATGAACACGGTGGCGGAATTTGAAGACCCCAACGAAGTCAAGGTGGTGGTGGCCCTCGATGGCAAGGCCCTCTACTTCTCCCGGGAGCCCATTCCCTCCCGCAAGAAAGGCGCGGCCCAGGTGCCCATGCTCAAACAGGTGTGCATCATCCCCTTCCGCCGCGATTATCTGCTCCGCTTCAATGCCTTGCCGCCCACGCCCCTAGAGCAGATGGAGTCCGTGGATATGCTCAGGATCATTGAACACGGGGAGCAGGTGCACATGGTGCTCACCGAGACCCAGACCCTGAGCGTGGATACCCCGACGGATTTAAAGCGGGTGACAGCCTTGATGAAGGATGATCCATTGATGCAGGCATACTGTGGAAAGTAATAATGATCAACCGGATGTTGCAAGCAAATAAATGGTGGCTGAAACCATTTTTTGAATGGATGAAGATTGTTTCAGTCAGATGTGCAGCACGGCAGCAAGGACTTGAGCAACTTTCAGAACGATTAAGCCAGATCGTCCCCAATTTAGAGGACCAATATACAACATTCAAGATTGATACTGAGGTGCTACGAATCACGACTAGAACACTCCATGCATTTCAAATTAACCTGGCACTAAGAGCCATCAAGTATGTTGCTAACAAAGAATCTATTTTTGTGGTAGATATCGGCGACTCGTCAGGAACTCACCTGAGATATCTAAATACTATTCTTAATGATGACAACTTTTATAATTCATGCGACATCAGATATCTTAGTGTAAATTTAGACCCAATAGCTACAGAAAAGATTACTTCTAAGGGTATGGATGCTTTATTATGCAGAGCAGAAGACATTTATGATAAATATAAAATTAAAGCTGATCTACTTCTCTCTTTCGAAATGTTAGAACATTTATATGACCCTGTTACTTTTCTCGATACTATTTCAGCAAAATCTGTAGGTGAATTTTTCGTGTTGACTGTTCCCTACTTATCACAAAGTAGGGTTGGACTACATCATATTAGACGTCAGCAACGTCTTGAGGTATGTCCTGAAAATACCCATATATTTGAGCTCTCTCCCACCGATTGGAAGTTGATCTTCCAACATTCTGGCTGGAGGGTGGTGGAAGAGATGATTTATCGTCAATATCCCCGATGGTCCTTTTGGATGATAATGAAGCCGATCTGGAAAAAATTTGATTTCGAAGGATTTTACGGGGTGATTCTTAAGAGAGACCGGACCTGGGCGGAGTGTTACAAAGATAACTGAGACTGGTTTCCCACTTTTTATCAAGACCACGCGGCGCTCTCTCGAGTGAAGTACCCCGGCGGACCTGGAGCGGGTAAAAGCTTTAATGAAAGATGATTTGCTGATGAAACAATACCAAAGGGCCTGATAACGAGTTGCCATCAAAAACATTGGTGGGGCAGGCCTCTGTGCCTGCCCAAAGTCAAGAAGGTTTGGCGGGCACGGAGGCCCGCCCCACCGACAGATAATTATTCTTTTGATTGCCACTTGGAAGGAAGAGTAGCCCATAATGAAAGAAGCCGATATTCGGCCGGCGGAGCTATTTGAGAAGTATCTGGAATTGAGCGCGGCTGACGCTCTCACCTATTTCAGCTCGGCCAAAAGGGAGCCTCTGCCGTGCCCGGCCTGCGCTAGCCGTGATATCCGGCCCGCTTTTGTCAAACATGGCTTCGGTTATGTTCTCTGTGGGAGCTGCTATACCCTGTATCAGTCCCCTCGCCCTTCGCCGGCGGATTTTGCGCGTTTTTACCAGGAGAGTCCCTCGGCCCGTTACTGGGCCTGCACCTTCTTCCCGGCGGTGGCGGAGGCCAGGCAGGTGCATCTCATCCGGCCCAAGGTCCAGGAGTTGGCCCAGCTCTGCCAGCAGGACCAGTTCTCCCCCCGGGTGTTTGCCGACATCGGCGCGGGCGCAGGATTTTTCTTAGAGGAATGGCGCCGGAATTTTCCCGAAACCCAAACAATTGCCTTGGAACCCAACCCGGACTTGGCAGACCAATGCCGTAGCAAGGGCCTGACGGTTATGGAATGCTTTCTCGAGGAGGCTGAGTCCCTCAAGGGCCAGGCCGACCTGGTTACCGCGTTCGAGGTCATCGAGCACGTGCACGACCCCTTGACGTTCTGCGCCTCTTTAGGGAAATTGTTAAAACCGGGCGGGCGAGTCTTACTCACCGGCCTGACGGTGGATGGGTTTGACCTCCAGGTCTTGTGGGAGAAGTCCAATAGCATCTCCCCGCCTCACCATATCAATTTTATGTCGATTAAGGGGTTCGAGAGCTTGCTTTGCCGTGCCGGGTTTAACAACATCCGCATCTTCACCCCCGGCAAATTGGATGTGGATATTGTCCGGAATGCCGCGGCGGCTCGGGCTGAGGCCCTGGCCGGGCAAGGGTTCGTCCAGATGCTGTTACGCCGGGGGGAGGAAACCCTGGAGGCCTTTCAGCAATTCTTAAATGAGCATCAGCTGAGTTCCCACTGCTGGGTGTGGGCTAGCAAATCCCCCTGATCAGGAGACTTCCGGGACATTTTAACGTTTGAGGAAAATTGCCAATATGAAGACCATCCTGACAACCACCTCGTCCTTTGCCAAAGGAGCGCCAGCGCGTCTGGACCCTCTGAAACACGCGGGGTTGGAGGTAGTGCCTAACCCTTATGGACGCAAGTTGGCGGCGGATGAGTTGCTGGACCTGCTGGGTAAATATCAACCCCTGGGGCTGCTGGCGGGCACCGAAGCCCTTACTCGGCAGGTCTTGCAGGCGGCGAAAGATTACCTGCGGGTGATTTCCCGGGTGGGGGCGGGTTGGGACAATGTGGACCATCAGGCCGCAGCCGAGTTGGGTATGCGGGTTTATCGGACGCCTGGAGTATTGACCGAGGCGGTGGCGGAGTTGACCCTGGGATTGATCCTGGCGGCGCTGCGTCTCATTCCTCAGCACGACCGCCAGATCCGCCAGGGTACCTGGCAAAAAGGCATGGGCAGCCTGCTCCAGGGAAAGGTGGTGGGGCTCATCGGCTACGGCGCCATCGGCCAGAGGGTGGCCGAACTGGTGCGGGCTTTTGGGGCCAGGGTGATTTACTATGATTCGCAACCCCTAAAGGACCCGAACGCCCAGGCAGTAACTTTGCCCACTTTGTTGGCCCAAGCGGATATCATCAGCCTGCATGCCAGCGGCAAGGAAAAGATCTTAGGAGGGGCCGAGCTTAAGTCCCTGGGCAAACCCGGGGTGATTCTCATTAACACCGCCCGGGGGGAACTGGTGGATGAAGAAGCCCTGGCGGCCGGGCTGGCCGAGGGCCGGCCGGGGTTTGCTTGCCTGGATGTCTTTGTCCAGGAGCCTTATCGGGGGCCTTTGGCCGCCCTGGAGAATGTGATCTTAACTTCCCACGTAGGTTCTTACGCCAGGGAGGCCCGCCAGCAGATGGAGGAAGAGGCGGTGGCTAACCTGTTGGCCGGCCTGCGGGAAGTGGGGGCTTTATGAAAACCAAAGCAGTGGTCTTGGGCGGCTCCGGTTTCTTAGGCAGCCATCTGGCGGATGCCCTGACGGAAGCCGGCTACGCGGTAACCATCTTTGACCTCAAGCCTTCTCCCTGGCTGCGACCGGAACAAGAGATGATCGTGGGCGACATCCGGGATGAGGCTGCGGTTGACCAATGCCTCGCCGGCGCCCGTTATGTGTATCATCTGGCGGGCATTGCCGACATCGAACAAGCCGCCATCAACCCCCGCAGCACCATCGAACACAACATTATCGGTAGCGCCATCGTGCTGGACGCCTGCCTAAAGGCTCAGGTGGAAAGGTTGTTGGCGGCCTCCACGATTTATGTTTACAGCCAGCAGGGCTCCTTTTACCGGGTGACCAAGCAGGCCGAGGAATTACTTATCGAGGCTTACCAAGAAAGGTTCGGCTTAGAGTATACCATCCTGCGCTACGGCTCTTTATACGGCCCCCGGGCCCAGGAGTGGAACGGCCTGAAGCGGTACGTCACCCAGGCCCTCAAAGAAGGTCGCATCGTTTATCGGGGCACCGGCGAAGAACGCCGGGAATATATCCACGTCAAGGACGCCGCCAAGCTGAGCATCCTGGCCCTGGCGCCGGAGTACGCCAACCAGTGCCTGATCCTGACCGGCACCCAGGTCCTCAATTCCGGGGAACTGCTGCGCATGATCCAGGAGATCCTGGGGGGCAAGGTGAAAGTGGAGTTCCGGCCGGAAGCCCGGGACCCCCACCACTATGAAATCACCCCTTACCGGTTTACCCCCAAACCTGCGGCCAAGATGATGCCCAATGTGTTCGTGGACATCGGCCAGGGCATCCTGGACCTGGTGGAAGAGACCTACCAGACGATTAATGGGGAAGAAGCCGGCTAAAAAGTGAATGTGGGGGAGGGCCAGGGGCCTGAGGCCCCTGCCCTCCCCCAAAATTCCCTTTCATACCAAGGTGCGCTCATAGAGGTAAGTTTCGACAATATAGGCGTAGGGGCGCAATTCATTGCGCCCAGAAGGGCGTGATAAATCACGCCCCTACATTAAAATTACCTGGTTGATGGCAACTTTGTATAACAGGTTTGGGGAAAAATTACTTGCAAGATTGGCAGGCGTTTTTTTTCGATTTTGACGGGGTCCTGGCTGACTCGGTGGAGGTCAAGACCCGGGCCTTTGCCCGGCTCTTTGAGGCTCACGGACCCGAGATCATGGCCAAAGTGGTGGACCACCACCGCCGGCACAGCGGCGTCACTCGGGTGGACAAGTTTCGCCACTACTATCAAGAATTCTTAAAGCAGCCGTTAAGCGACGCGGGCTTGGCCGAGCTCTGTCAGCGGTTCGCCTGCCTGGTGGTGGATGAAGTGGTGGCCGCCCCGGAAATTTCCGGGGCCGGGGATTTCTTGCGGGACTGGGCCGGCAAGCTGCCCTGTTTTGTGGTCTCAGCCACGCCCGAGGAGGAGATCCGCCTGATTGTCCAGCGCCGGAGCTGGTCCGCCTATTTTCAGGAGGTGTGCGGCGCGCCCAAAAGTAAGGGGGAAAACCTCAAGTCGCTCTTGACCAAACATGCTTTGACGCCCGCGCGGTGCTTATTCTTTGGAGATGCCGAAAGCGACTATCGGGCCGCCCAGGCCTGCGGCGTGCCTTTTCTGGGGATTTTGCCCGATGCCGCCGCACCGTTGCTTAAAGCTGCCCCAGAGGTTAAGTGGGTCCGGGATTTTACCGAGGTGGCGCAACTTTTACACCCGCCTGGGAAACTCATGAACTAGCTGGTGACGGCCTAGGGGCGACCCGGGCGCGGCGTCACTAATTGACATCGGGGAGTGAACCTGAAAGAGAGCTACACCCAGCACCTTTACTAAAGGGCAGGCGGCTAGATCGGCGTGACTAGGCATATGGC
>JAUXZG010000051.1 GCA_030694005.1 Desulfobaccales bacterium
AGCGGGCATAGCTCAGTTGGTAGAGTACAAGCTTCCCAAGCTTGGTGTCGCGGGTTCGAATCCCGTTGCCCGCTCCAGTGCGGTGGACTTTTTTGGGTCCGCCGGACAACCCGCTTCCCCCATCGAGGTGGCCGGGCTTTATTTCAAGGGGGCAAAAGGCCGGTTTACTTTGACGGGCGGAGATAAGTAAGTTACTCTGGGGCGCCCCGAGATTTAAAAAAAGTCTTGGATTTTCCCGGAAGTGGGCTATAGCCCACTTTTTTTATTATAATGATTATGGTCACTTAAAGATGAGCCGGGCGGATAAAAGTGATACGGAAGACCTTAAGCTCGAAGAACCGATAATTAGTGACTTCATGGCCATTGAGCGCCCCATGATGGCCAATGAGCTGATTTTCCTGTCTTATGTCCGCAAAGCTTTGGGACTGGTTATCGCCGGCGTCTTTTGCATCGAGTTCTTTGATAATATTTTCATGCAACTGGTGGGCTGGGCCTTTATCCCCTCGGGATTTATTGCCTTTGGTATAGGCTGTCGGAAATATCAAAAGATAAGTTCCCTTATCCAGGGAGCGGGAAAGGCTAGGCATATTGAGCCATAACCGGAAATTATTACTGATTGCCATGGTGTCAAGATGAGCATCACGCACATTTTACTATTTGTATTGCTGGGTCTGGTAGCCGGAGCGTTTAGCGGGCTCATCGGCGTCGGCGGCGGAGTAATCATTGTGCCGGCGCTGGTGTTTCTGTTCGGACTGTCGCAGCATGCAGCCCAGGGCACCACCCCGGCTCTGTTGGTGCCGCCCATCGGCCTGCTGGCCGCCTGGACTTATTATCAGGAAGGCTATGTGGATATTCACATCGCCGCCTTGATATGTATCGGGTTCTTGGCGGGCGGGCTGCTGGGGGCCAAATTTGCGAACCACCTGAGCAACCTGGCTCTGGAAAGGGTGTTTGGGGTGGCCATGCTCCTGATCTCGCTTAAGATGATCTTTGCCAAATGAGCAATTATGGGGGCCGGAGATAATAATGGGTTAACGCCACCAAAACGCCGGCGCTAATTTGGTTTTTTCCATATGTCAAGCACTGCAGAAATCGTTTCTCGGGTAAATGAGTTGATTCTACCGCTTCTGGAGGCCCAGGGGTTGGAGCTGGTGGAGACCCAACTGCTGCGCCCTCGGCGTGGCCGGGCCACTTTGCGCCTCTTTTTGGATCGCCCCGGGGGTATCACCCTGGAGGAAATTACCCGCATCAACCGGGTGGCCGGGGAACTCCTGGAGGTCCACGACCTGATCCCGGAGTCGTACAATCTGGAGGTGTCTTCTCCGGGGTTGACCAGGCCCTTGAAGAAACCGGCGGATTATCGGCGCTGTGTGGGCCGGCTGGTGCGCGTCACCACCCGCACTCTCTGGGAAGGACGCCAGGTTCACCGGGGTTTTTTGCAAGGGGTGGAGGACGACCGGATTACTCTAAAAGTGGAAGGGGCGCAGTACCACATCCCCTTTGGGGAGATCGCCCGGGCGCGGTTGGATTTTGATCTGAAAAATTCTCACAAGGAGGGCTAGTACCTCTCATGAACATAGAGTTAAGAAGGATCATCGACCAGGTCAGCCGGGACAAGGGCATTGATAAGGAGCTGCTCATCGGCGCCATCAAAGACGCCATCCGCTCCGCGGCCAAAAAGAAGTATGGACCCCGGCTGGAGATCGAGGTGAGTTATCGGGACGACACCGGGGAGATCGAGGTCTTTCAATTTAAAGATGTGGTTACCGAGGTGACCGAGCCCCACCGGGAGATCATTTACTCCGAGGCCAAGGTTCTGGACCCGGAATGTGAGTTGGGGGACAGCTTGGGCATCAAGATGGACGCCGGGGCTTTTGGCCGCATTGCCGCGCAATCCGCCAAACAGGTAATCATGCAGCGCATGAAAGATGCGGAGCGGGACCTGGTCTTCGAAGATTTCAAAGACCGCAAGGGGGAGATCATCAACGGCATCGTGCAACGTTTGGACCCGGAAGGGATCATTGTCAATCTGGGGCGCACCGAAGCCTTGCTGCCGCCGTCAGAGCAGGTCCCCCGGGAGATTTACCACAAAGGGGAGCGCATCCGGGCCTTTGTCCTGGAAGTGAAACGCCAGACCCGGGGTCCCCAGATCATCCTGTCCCGCACCCACCCCCAATTTCTGGTGGCCCTGTTTCACAACGAGGTGCCGGAGATCGCCGAAGGCATTGTCCAGGTGTTGGGCTGTGCCCGGGAGCCGGGGAGTCGTTCCAAGTTTGCGGTGGCCTCCCGGGCTACGGATGTGGACCCGGTGGGGGCCTGCGTGGGCATGAAGGGCGCCCGGGTGCAGAACATCGTCCAGGAACTGCGGGGGGAAAAGATCGACATCATCCCCTGGCATCCGGACTCGGCCAAGTTCGCCACCAATGCCCTGCAGCCGGCCCAGGTGAGCCGCATCATCATGAATAAAGACTCGCAAAGCATGGAGGTCATCGTGGCCGATGACCAGCTGTCCCTGGCCATCGGCAAAAGGGGGCAGAATGTGCGCCTGGCCTCCCGGCTGGTGGGTTGGAAAATCGATGTCAAGAGCGAATCCAGGTACTCAAAATCTTTGAAGGAAGGCTTTCTCTCACTTTTACGGATTCCCGGAGTGGGGGAAATTACCGCCAACCTCTTAAATGAGGGCGGCTATACTTCGGCCCGGGAATTGGCGGAAAGCAGCGTGGAAGACCTGGTTCAGGCAACCGGGCTGACCGAGAAGAAAGCCGGCAGCCTCATTGCCGCGGCTCAGGAAATGGCCCGGGAGGGCGTGGCCGAAAGCGCTCCGGGGCAAACGGCATCGACACCAGCGGTCCAAGAAGGCCGGGAAGGTTGAATTGACCCAAAAAGGGCGAAATCAGTTGCGGGGGTAAGGTTAGTTATATGGCGAAGACCAGAATCTTGAATTTGGCCAGGGAACTTAAAATAGATGTTAAGGTGTTCATGCAGCGCCTCAAAGAGGAGTTGGGGATACAGGTGGATAACTACCTCAGTTCTCTGGATGAGGCCACGACGGAGCGGGTGCGCCAGGCTCTTAGCCAGTCAGCGCCTCAGGTAGAGGAACTGCGGGTAGGGGACAATATCAAGCGGCGCCGCCGGGTGGCGCCGGCGGCAGTATCGCTGCCGGTGGCCGCGCCGGAGCTGGAAGTGGCGCCGCCTCCGCCTCCGCCCAAGGAGACCCCCAAGCCTAGGAAACCCAAGGAATCTGTAGCCCGGGTGGTATCGTTGCCTCCCAAAGAGGGAGCTGTTCCGGCGGCAGCCGCGCCTCCCTCAGGGGTGGCTCCGGAGCCGGCTGCCAAGGTGAAGGCCAAGGGAAAGGTGGCCCCGGAGGCCCCAGCCAAGGCGGCTCCCCCGGCAGACTCGGGCGCCGCCTTAAAGCGGCAGCGGGGCAAAGCCAGGAAGAAAGAGATTCCGGCCCGGATCATCAGTCTGCCCCCGGAACCGGCGCCCCCTAGGGTTGCTGCTGCCGCGCCCCCTCCGGAGGCCCAGATGGCGACGGGATTCCGGCCAGAAGCTGCCAAGCCTCTGGCCGGGATCGTCAAGCTCCAGCCCGCCGAAGAAAAAAAGGAAATCAAAGGCAAAAAGAAGACCAAACGGCCCGAAGTGGTGGAACGGGCCAAGCCGGTGAAAAAACGGGAAGTGCGGGAACGGGCCGACCTCTATGCCGAGGGTGAGACCCGGGGGCCGGGCCGCAGAAAAGGCTTGAAAAAGGCCATTAAGAAGATCTCCAAGGCTGAACTCACGGTACCCAAGGCCATTAAACGGCGGATCAAGGTGGGCGAGTCCATCACCGTGGGGGAACTGGCCAAACGGATGGGCATTAAATCCGGAGAAATCATCAAACAACTGCTGCAGATGGGGGTAATGGCCACCATTAACTATCCCATCGATTTCGAGTCCGCCATTATTGTAGCCGGGGAGTTTGGCTTTGAGGTGGAGCATGCCACCATGCAAGAGGAAGACCTGCTGGCCCTGGCCCCCAGGAAAGAAGGGGAAGCCAAACCCAGGGCGCCGGTGGTTACCATCATGGGCCATGTGGACCACGGTAAGACCTCCCTTCTGGATGCCATTCGCCAAACCCGGGTCACCGAAGC
>JAUXZG010000057.1 GCA_030694005.1 Desulfobaccales bacterium
GGCCCCCTCCCCCAAGGTCACTATCACAAATCCAAAACCACCGTGGCTTGCCATTCGTGGTCTTGGGGTTTGATTTCCAGGTGGTGGTAGGTGGCGGCCTTTACTCCGGTTTTTTCCGGGTGTCGGGTTGGATCGAAGATTTCGCCCCGGGCCTGGGCCTTCAGGCGCTCCGGGGTTAAAGACAGGACCCGAAACTGTCGGCCTAAAAACCCATCTATATCAAAAAGATAAAGCAGGTGATTGAGCCAGTCAACCAGAAGGGCTTCCCGGTCTGGGGCTTCCAAGGTTATCTCCCGGGTTTCCCTCAGCCTGAGGGTGCGCCGGTCGGTTAGGGTGCTCACCAGAGCCGCGGCCGCGTTTTCAAAAAGCTCCTTCAGACTGTCACCTCGGATGCGCCAAACCAGGTCGGCGGTGTGGGGCAATTGCCAATACTTGGACTTACGGCGGGTCCAAGAATCCTCCTTTTCCGGCACACTACCTCCCAACGTATTAAATTTACAGTTTTTGCCAGGCCTTGCAATTAATTATGTTGCTTGTGGCCGGAAATTCGGTCTTGGCCTTGGAAGGCAGGGTCAGGAGCCCGAGACCTCCAAGGCCCCTTTTCTTGGGGTTGGCAGGGGGTGTAGGGCGAGGGCCGGGACCGATTACAAAAAAGTCCCTGGCCCTCCCCCTACAAAGATTTCCCCATCAGTCGCCGGGGCACCGCTGCCAGTGGCGGGGCTCCTGGGCCGCCTCCACCCCCAACTGAAAGGCATTCAGGTTTGAATCTAAAAATTTCGGGTTGGTGCGGGTGCGGATGGCCTCCAAAACCGCCGCCGCCGGGAAGGGGAGGTAATCGGTGGCCGCCAGGGCGCCCAGGATGACCATGTTCACTGCCAGAGGGCTGCCGGCCCGGCGGGCCAGGGCGCCGGCGTCAAAGGCCAGCAGTGTCCCCACCTGCGCCGCCAGGAGTTTAACCAGACGCTCCACCGGGGGATACTGCGCCTGCCCGGTGGCCACCGGATAAGGAATGATGGTGGCGGTATTGGCGATCACCAGGCTCCTGCGGTGACAGCGGTCCAGGGCCCGAAAGGTCTCCAGGGCCTCAAATCCCAGCAGGATGTCGGCTTCCCCCGGGGAGATGAGGGAGCTTTGAAGGTTTCCCAGAACCACGGTGGACACCACAATGCCGCCCCGCTGGGCCATGCCGTGGGTTTCGCTCACCAGGGGATTGAAGCCCGCGGCCAGGGCCGCCTCGCCCAGGAGGCGGCTGGCCAGCAGCGTCCCCTGGCCGCCCACGCCGGTTAG
>JAUXZG010000061.1 GCA_030694005.1 Desulfobaccales bacterium
GAGCAGGTCCCGCTCCCGGTCCGCAGGCGACATCTGGGGAGCATAAGACAGGGCCACCTGGCTAATTATCTTGGCCGCAGCCGGGGCTTTGGAGGTCTCCAGAAGCTGAACCTGAGGAGGATTTTGGTCTAAGCGACCCCGAGCGACCTCCGCCCCCCCCGCCCCAACCGGCGCCACGGCATAAAGCCATCCTGCCAGCGCCAGCCCCCCAACTGCGGCCCACTCCCACCTTAATCCCATAGGGCTAATTCTATTTGACCGCCGCGAGTGAGTCAATGGGAGAGTGGGAAGAGGGAGGAACTTGTGGGGGGCGACCCGCCCGGGTCGCCCCTACATAACGGCTCTCTTGGCAGCTAGTGTTGTGTCTCGTAAGAACCTTTACTAAATCCTGACCTCAAATCTCCCCCTCCCTTGAGGGGAGGGGGTCGGGGGGAGGGTGATAACGACCAGGAATAACCTAGAAAAATATCACCCCCACCCTGACCCTCCCCCCTCAAGGGGGAGGGCAAAAGCCCCGTTATTGATCAAGGTATTCCTGAAACACGACACTAGCGCGTTATTAAATTTAAGGCGGGACCAAAGGTCCCGCCTTAAATTTTTTCCCCCCATAAGGGGTTGGGAGAGGGGGTGTGGGGGAGTTTTTTGTAAGGGCAGGGGCCTGCGGCCCCTGGCCCTCTCCCCCACTACTCCACCTCCAAGATCAAGCACTTCAGATAGAGGCTTTCCGGCAGGGACAGCAGGGCCGGGTGGTCCCGGGCGGCGCCCCGGCGTTCGATGAGGCGGGCCTGGCGCCCGGCGCTCGCGGCCGCGGTGCGGACTAGGTCCAGAAATTCCGGCTCGCTCAGGTTGTAAGAGCAGGAGCAAGTAATCAGGGTTCCCCCGGGGTTAAGGAGTTGGAAAGCCCGGCGGTTGATCTCCTGATAGCCTTTGATGGCGCCGGCGCGCTCGGCCCGGCTCTTGGCAAAGGCGGGCGGGTCCAGGACGATGACCTCAAAGCGCCGCCCTTCAGCTACGGCCTTTTTCAAGAACGAGAACGCCTTCGCCTTTACGAATTCCAGGTTGTGAAAGCCATTGAGTCCGGCATTTTCCTGGGCCAGCCTCAGGGCCGCCTCGGAGCTTTCCACCAGGGTAACCCGTTCTGCCTTGGGGGCCAGGTGCAGGGCAAAGCCCCCCTGGTAAGCAAAGACGTCCAGCACTTCTCCCCGTCCGTAAGCTTCGGCGGCCAAACGGTTCTCTCGCTGGTCGAGAAAGAGGCCGGTTTTCTGGCCCGCCCGAATATCCACCCACAGGCGCACCGGGCCTTCTCGCACCTGCACCAAGTCAGGCAGGTCTCCTAAGACCGTCTTGATCTCCAGGGGCAGGCCTTCTAGCCGCCGCATTTCGCTGTCGTTACGCAGGGTTATGGATATCGGGGTGATATAACGGACCAACAGCTCAATAATTTCCGGCAGGCGGCGTTCCAAGGCCGGATGGAGCGCTTGCACGGCCAGGTGACCGGCGTAATGGTCCACCACCAGGCCGGCAAAGCCGTCGGCCTCGCCGTAGATCAGGCGATAGGCGTCCGTGTCCTGGACCACCCGGCGGCGATAGGCCACGGCGCGCTTAAGGCGCTCCTCCCAAAAGAGAGCGTCCACCGTCTCATCTCTATAGGTGACGAACCGCAGAGCGATGCGGGAGGTGGTGCTGTAAAAGGCCTGCCCCAGGAATTTCTCCTGCGGGCCTAGCACCGCCGCCAGTTCCCCGGAGGGCAGGGAGGGAATTTCGGCCAGGTCATTCCGGTAGGTCCAGGGATGCCCGGTGCGCTGCCACCTGACCCCCTTGGGGGTCAGCCGCACCACCGGCAACCGCCGCCCTCCGGCCTGATAGTTTTCCATTGCTCCCCCCAAGGGCATTTGTTAAATTGGCAGGGGAGGGCGGGGGAGGGGGCTAAGGGCCGGTGGGCCCACTTACAATCCTCCCCCAAGCCCTTAAGTTTAAATTTGGGCTGGGCAGGCGGGGCCTTTGGCCCCGCCTGCCCAGCCCCCTTACACGGGTTGGGTGGGGGGTGTGGGGGGAGGGCAGGGAGGTTACCTCCCTGGCCCTCCCCGCACAATCTCCCTCAGGCTCTCAACTCTTATACCAGCGCGGTTTTTCCTGGTGCGCGGCAAAGGTTTTCCGGATAAATCCCGGGGCGAAACCGGGACGGTCCAGATAGGTGGCAACGGTAGATAGGAAGCGGGCGGTCATTTCTTTAAGGAGGCCGGCCACCTCATCGGCGGCGATGAAATTGCGCACCTCTTGCCGGGAAAAGACCATCTCCCGGCCCAGGGCTTTAGTAACCACGTCTATCCTGGGCCGCAGTTCCGCTGGCAGGGTGGCCTCGTTGATGGGTACTAAAACCCGGGCCTCCATGACGACCTGCCAGCGATCCCCGGCCACCGGCCGGGACAGGTCCCAGAATTCGAGATCTAGACCATTATTCAGGGGGTGTCGGGATAGTAATTTCTCGGAATTCATAGAACTTAAAGGGATAATGGGGCCGGCCCGCCAGCCGGTCCGAAATCAATGACCCCTGCCCTTGGCAGGCAAAATGTATTATACTATATTATTATAATCCATTGTAAAGCCAACCAAAAGGAGAGCCTATGCCACGCCGGCTCATCTTTGTCATCCTGGCCACGCTGATTCTGGCCACCGCGGTGGCCGGCGGCCTGTATTGGCGCTGGTATGATTCCCCCCGCTATGCTCTACAGCAGATGGTCCTGACCATTAAGACCAAGGATATGGACGAGTTCTTTAACTATTTGGATCTTAAGGAGATTTTCGTTAATTCTCTGGAGGGCTTAGACCAGGACCTGCGTTCTCAGGAGAAAAAGGAGGAGGGGGCGGATGACTGGACCAGATTAGGCCGCCAGTTGGGGCGTAAATTTGCCCGCCAGTTATTGCCCAAGCTATTCGATGGTTTTGAAAAGCAGATCAGGGGGGGAATTGAGGCCTATTTGCTAGATTTGGATAATTCTCAACTCCTGGCGCTGGCCACCGCGGTGACCCTGGCGAAGATTGAGGTTCAGGGGGACGAGGCTCAGGTAACCATAAAAGATCCAAAAACCGGGGACACTTTGCGATTTAAAATGCGCCGCCAAACGGAGGATCTGGTTTGGCGCATTTTTTCGGTAAACTACCAGGATCTCAAAAAGATCATTAAAAAGGAGTTCCAGGGCTCGTAAATATAATGTCTGATAATATATATTATGTAAACTAATATATGTGCCTGGCAAAAATTTACTCCCGGTGCGCCCCCTAACCCGACCTCACCATCTTTCGTTTCCCTATGTGGATATTATCATTGAATACTAGAATTAAGGTCTGGTATTGATTGAGTTCGCCAAACCCCGCTATATCAGGCTTCTCTCTGGGGACCGGTGGATTAGGTAAAATTTTTGAGCCTGCGGCCTGTTGCCAGTCCCGGGGAAAGCGGCCCGTACCTGATCTTTGGGGCACGTCCATACCTACCCTTAACCCCATGGGCTGGCGGCTCCAGGTTATCAGCACCATTTGCGTGGCCAGGGGAAACGGTTCGGTACGGGCGGGGGAAGATGTGACGCTTTTACCAACTTTCTCTTCGGAAGACCGGCCTTTCCCCATAACCTTGGCTCATGTGGAAATTCTGCCTGATTATCCCAGGGAGAGCCAGGATTGCTAGGCGATATAATCTTAATAAAGGCTCTTAATTAATATACCTAACTTTATGATATTTAAGATATATCTGATTTGCTCAATATTAGCTGGCCTATTGGCGTGGCCTTTTTTCTACTGGCACCTGAGGTCTCGGGGACGGGGGGAAAGCTTCCTCCCCCGGCTGGGTTTTAAACTTCCTGACGCCCCACCTCTTGCCGGAGCGCCTCGCATCTGGATCCACGGCGTCTCCGTAGGGGAAATCCTGGCCGCCGTGCCGCTGGTGCAGGAACTTAAGATTTGTCTGCCGCAGGCTGCCTTTATCATCACCACCGGCACCGAAACCGGACAGGCGGTTGCCAGAAAACACTTTGGCCCCATGGGCGCCCTGGTCTGTTACTTCCCTCTGGACCTTCCCTGGGCGGTGCGCCGCTACCTCAATTATCTTCAGCCCCAGCTTTTCATTGATCTAGAATCGGAAATCTGGCCCAACTTTCTTAGTCAGGCTCATGGCCGTGGCGTACCTCTGGCCCTGGTGAACGCCCGCCTCTCAGATAAAACCTTCAGAAGGTATCTTAAATATAACCGATACATTATTGATATAATTAATCTAATTGATATTATTATCACCGGCTCAAGAGAGGACTATCAACGTTTTCGAGAACTGGGCATCTCCCCCCACAAACTGCACTTCGCCGGCAACCTGAAATGTGACCGGCTGCCCCGGGCTCAAGATTTGGAAGAAGGGGGAATGTCCGGGGCGGAACCCTCATGGGCAGCTCAACTCGGCAAGCAGAACCACCCGGTCTTTCTGGCTGCTTCCACCCATCCGGGGGAAGAGGAGGTGGTCCTTCAGGCTTACCAATCCTTGCTGGCGCCCTACCCTGCCCTATTGCTGCTTTTGGCCCCCCGCCACCCGGAGCGGTCTGCAGAGTTGGGCCGGCTCCTGGAGCGCCACGGTCTGCCCTGGCAGCTATGGAGCCGGCTTAAATCCGGCCAGCAGACCCGGCGCCAGCCGGTGGTAATAATTGATACCATCGGCGACCTCTTCCTCCTATATGGCCTGGCCGACATCACCTTTGTGGGCGGCAGCCTCATCCCCCACGGCGGTCAAAATATCCTGGAACCCGCCGCCTGGGGCCGGGTGCCCCTCTATGGCCCTCATCTCCATAATTTCCGCTGGGCCCAGGCCATTCTGGAAGAAGCCGGAACCGGCCTCCTGGTGCACGACGCCCCCTCCCTGGCCGCCGCGGCCCAAAACCTCCTAGACCATTCTGAATTACGGCAAACCCTGGGCTTTAAGGCCCAATCCGCCCTGACCCAACACCAGGGCGCGGCCCGCCGCCAGGCGCGGCTGATTGCGGAGTTGGTGGTTGGGGGAGGGGGCTAAGGGGCTTTTTTGTAAGTGCCCCTTACCCCCTCCCCCAAACCCTTAAGTTTTTTTAGCCAGGTAGTCGGGGCCAAAGCTCCCGACTACCTGGCTAACTTAAGCGGGTTGGGTGGGGGGTGTGGGGGGAGATTGTAAGGGGACTTCAAGTCCCTGGCCATCCCCCCACAATCTCTCAGCACGCCCGCAACCCAAAAATTTGGCCGGGGTTAGGGGATCTTGTGGTATATTTTATCGGTAAGCAAAGGGGGGCGACTTGAAGGCATTGTTGGCGCTGGAAGACGGTTTGGTCTTGCGGGGGCGTTCCTTTACCGGCCCCGGAGAGGCTCAAGGTGAGGTGGTGTTTAACACCTCCATGACCGGCTATCAGGAAATCCTCACCGACCCATCATACAAAGGCCAGATCGTCACCATGACCTACCCCCTCATGGGCAATTACGGGGTTAACTCCGAAGACATCGAGTCACGGTTGATCCAGGTGGAGGGCTTCATAGTCAAGGAGTACCACCCCTACCCTTCCAACTGGCGGGCCCAAGGGGACTTGGCCGCGTACCTGAAGGCTCACGGCAAATTGGGAGTGGAGGGCCTGGACACCCGGGCTATCACCAAGCGACTGCGTCAGGTGGGGGCCATGCGGGGTATTATCTCTACCCTGGATTTGGACCCCGCCTCTCTGGTGCGCCGGGCTCGGGAACTTCCCAGCATGGAGGGCCAGGACCTGGTGCCCCTGGTCACCTGCAGGGAGCCTTATTGGTGGGATGAGAGCATTGGGAGAGGGGGCCAGGGGCTTCCACAGGCGGGGACGCCTGGGCCACTGGCCCCTGCCCCCTCCCCCAAACCCCCTCCCCCAACCCCTTATAGGGGGTTGGGAGGGGGGGAAAATGTAGAACAGCCGCCCTCGGCTGTTAAATCAGTGGCACAGGCGTCTCGCCTGTGCTCCCCCGGCCCTCCCCTCAACACCAACACCACCGACTTGGAAACCTTGTGGGCCCAGCGCCAGGGCAAAAAGGTGGTGCTCTACGATTATGGCGTAAAGTTTAATATTATCAGGAACTTGAAAAAAAGGGGCCTGGAGGTTTTGGTGGTGCCGGCCACCACCCCGGCGGGGGAAGTGTTGCGCCTCAACCCGGCGGGCATAGTTTTAAGCAACGGCCCCGGCGACCCGGCGGCGGTCACCTATGCCATTGACAATGTGCGCCAGTGCCTGGGGGCCCGGCCCATGTTCGGTATCTGCCTGGGGCATCAGCTCATGGGGCTGGCCCTGGGGGGCCGCACCTTCAAGCTCAAGTTCGGCCACCGGGGGGCCAACCAGCCGGTGAAAAATCTTATCAGCGGCCGGGTGGAAATTACCTCTCAAAATCACGGCTTTGCCGTGGACCTGGAGTCTATCCCGGACCCGGCGGTGGAACTCACCCACATCAATTTAAACGACGGCACTTTAGAGGGCCTGCGCCACTCCAGACTTAAAGCCTTCTCGGTGCAATACCACCCGGAGGCCTCCCCCGGGCCGCATGATGCGGATTATTTGTTTGATGAGTTCATTAATCTCTTAATAGAAAATTAATATTGAAGGAAAAAATAATATGGTTGCATGGTTAGTTACATGGGAATAGGTTGGCAATAATAAACAAGTTAGAAATAATATAGCTGCTATATTGAATTATAGAATACCTCCAAAAAAGTACGTGAGATTGTTGAGTTGCTTTATGTCAATAGTAAGTTCAGTCTGAGTGAACGGTTGGCATATGCCAAAAACAAGAGAAATAATCCTTATCCGGCAGAATTCGATGATATAGATGAAATACCTTGGGAAGGAAGGATAGTTTGTGGCCATAATCCTTATCTCGAGGCTCGTATAGTAAATAATCTTTATATTCATGAAGACGAACATGGCCAAGAAATGTTGAAGTGGACAGAGAGACCAAAGTTTACAAATCCTTTAAGATAGTAATGTATAGCCATGTAGGGTGGGCACTGCCCACCAAATTGATTGGTTGCCTTGGCATGATGATGAATTGATGGTGGGCCATGCCCACCCTACACAATGTCATTCTGAACGGAGCGCCGCGGAGTGAAGAATCTCCGTTGCCGGGCGCAAGGACGAGATTCTTCGCTGCGCTCAGAATGACAGAGGGAAGCAGTCTCACAGCCGGTGGAACGGGCTTCCAGTCCGTTCCCCAGCACAGGCAAGATGCCTGTGCTACCCGTATAAGGGATTGGGGGTGGGGGTTTGGGGGAGTTTTTTGTAAGGGTAAGGGCCGTCGGCCCTTAGCCCCCTCCTCCAACAACCCGCAGGGTTGTTTCTTTCAGTTTTATGGGCCGAAGGTCCATAAAACTGAAAACCTGAGAACGAAAAACAAAAAACTGAACACCCACACCACGACAAAAAACCAACCACACCATGCCCAAGCGCACGGACATCAAAAAAATCCTGATCATCGGCTCCGGCCCCATCATCATCTCTCAGGCCTGTGAGTTCGATTATTCCGGCACCCAGGCCTGCAAGGCCCTGAAGGAAGAGGGCTACGAGGTGGTGTTGATCAACTCCAACCCGGCCACCATCATGACCGACCCGGAGATCGCCGACCGCACCTATATTGAGCCCATCACTCCGGAGATGGTGGTCCAGGTAATTGAGCGGGAGCGTCCCGACGCCCTGCTGCCCACCCTGGGGGGGCAAACCGGGCTCAACTGTGCGGTGGCGGTGGCGGAGACCGGGATCCTGGAAAAATACGGGGTGGAGATGATCGGCGCCCGGCCGGAAGTGATCAAGAAGGCCGAGGACCGGGAGCTTTTTAAGGACGCCATGGCCAACATCAACCTCAGGGTGCCCAATAGCGCCATTGTGCGCACCTTGGAGCAGGCTTTAGAGGCCGCCCCCACCATCGGCTATCCCATCATCGTGCGGCCCAGCTTCACCCTGGGAGGCACCGGCGGCGGCATCGTTTACAACCTGGAGGACCTGAAGGAAATTGCCGCACAGGGGCTGGAAGCCAGCATGATTCGCGAAGTGATGCTGGAAGAGTCCGTGGTGGGCTGGAAGGAATTCGAACTGGAGGTGATGCGGGATTTTAAAGACAATGTGGTGATTATCTGCTCCATCGAAAACCTGGACCCCATGGGGGTGCACACCGGCGACTCCATCACCGTGGCCCCGGCCCAGACCCTTAGCGATCGGGAATATCAGGCCATGCGTGACGCGTCGCTCGCCATCATGCGGGAGATCGGCGTGGAGACCGGAGGGTCCAACATCCAGTTTGCCGTCCACCCTAAGACCGGGGAGATGGTGGTCATCGAGATGAACCCCCGGGTGTCCCGTTCCTCGGCTTTGGCCTCCAAGGCCACCGGTTTCCCCATCGCCAAGATTGCCGCCAAGCTGGCCGTGGGCTTCACCCTGGACGAAATCAGAAACGACATCACCCGGGAGACTTACGCTTCCTTTGAACCCACCATTGATTACGTCGTGGTCAAGATCCCCCGCTGGGCCTTCGAGAAATTCCCGGGGGCGGAGGATTCCCTTACCATCTCCATGAAATCGGTGGGAGAAGTGATGGCCATCGGCCGCACCTTCAAGGAGGCCCTGCAAAAGGGCCTACGCTCCCTGGAGATCTCCCGCTTCGGCCTGGGGGCCGACGGCAAAGACCTGCCGGACCTGGCGCCGGAGCAGTTGGCCTGCAAGCTGCGCCAGCCCAATTCCCAGCGTCTCTTTTACCTGCGCCAGGCCTTCCAAACCGGCATGTCAGTGGACGAAGTTTATGCACTGACCAACATCGACCCCTGGTTCCTGCACCAGATTCGTGACCTGGTGGAATTTTCCGAGGAATTGGCCACTTTTGGGGTGCTGCTCGGTCAGGGGCGGGGCCAGGACCAATTGCCGGAGGTTCTTAAAAAAGCCAAGGAATACGGCTTTTCCGATAGGCAATTGGCCCATCTCTGGGGCGGCACCGAGGAGCACGCGGCTACCTTACGTCAGGACCACAATATTTTGCCGGTCTATAAACTGGTGGATACCTGCGCCGCGGAATTTGAGGCCTATACTCCCTATTATTATTCCACCTATGAATGGGAGGATGAGTCCCGAAAAACCGACCGGGACAAGGTAATGATCTTAGGCGGCGGCCCCAACCGCATCGGCCAGGGGATCGAGTTCGACTATTGCTGCTGTCAGGCTTCGTTCGCCCTCAAGGAATTGGGCATCGAATCCATCATGGTGAATTCCAATCCCGAGACGGTGTCCACCGACTACGACACCTCGGACAAGCTCTTTTTCGAACCCCTGACCCGGGAGGATGTGCTCAACATCGTGGCATGTGAAAAGCCCCTGGGGCTCATCCTGCAGTTCGGGGGCCAGACTCCCTTGAACCTGGCGGTGCCCCTGGGCCGGGCCGGAGTGCGCATCTTGGGAACCTCGCCGGAGGCCATCGACCGGGCCGAGGATCGGAGGCTGTTCAAGCAGCTCCTGGCTAAACTGAACTTAAGGCAGCCCCCCAACGACACGGCCACCAGCGTGCCCGAGGCTCTCAAAATCGCCCAGGCAATCACTTACCCGGTGTTGGTGCGGCCCTCTTATGTGTTGGGGGGGCGGGCCATGCAAATCGTGGCCGACGACCAGGCCTTGGTAAATTTTATGGAGTGGGCCCTGGAGGCCTCCCCGGACCATCC
>JAUXZG010000066.1 GCA_030694005.1 Desulfobaccales bacterium
AAGGCGGGGCCGAAGGCCCCGCCTTACCCAGCCCCTTAAAGGGGGTTGGGAGGGGAGTTTGAGGGGAGGGTGGGGGAACCGCGTTCCCCCAGCCCTCCCCTCAACTTACCTCTTAAATCTCGTTTTCGGCGTCAGGCCCAACAGGGCGGCGATTTGGGCCGCCAGGTCGGCGGTCTTGGCTTCAGGCGCCTCGGTTTTAGGCGTCAGCAGTTGCGGCCGGTTCTGGTATTCGGCCTTAGGGGTCACCTCGAATTCCGGAGGAAAGGAGTTTTCGAAGTACATCTGCTGAAAGCCGATGAATTTCAGGTGATGGGCGGTGGCGTCCAGCACCGGCACTTCGTTGCGGCTCAATAATTTTAGTTGCAAGGCGGCGCGCAGGCCCGCCAGGGATTCTCCCCCCTGGGTGCAGGCGATGTGGCCGTGGCGGTTGGCCAGGAGCATGGAGTCCATGATCTCCTGCTCCGTCACCTGGACCACGGCCACGCTTTGCTCCCCGGCCCGGCGGGTGTATTCCTCGGCCAGGCGGATGACCCGGGGCATGGACACCGGGTTGCCGATCATGGCCGCCTGGGCCACGCTGGGCTGCACCGCCACCGGGCGGAAAATCCTCTTGCTTTTGTCGGCTTCAGCGTAGTAGCGGAACACCGGGTCGGCGTGGCGGGACTGCACCCCGAGGATGCGGGGCAGTTGCTCAATGATGTTCAGATCGTGCAGCCGCAAGAACCCCTGCATGATGGCGGTGATGTTGCCGGCATTGCCGATGGGTACCACCACCGCTTTTTTGGTAAGGTCATAATCAAACCATTGGGCGATTTCGTAAGCATAGGACTCTTGGCCCCGGATGCGCCAGGGGTTTTTGGAATTGAGCAGGGCCACCTGGTAGTTGTCCGCCAGGGCCTCCACCACCTTCATGCAGTCGTCGAAGACGCCGGGGATTTCCAGCACCTTAGCGCCGCTGCCCAGGGGCTGGGCCAGTTGTTGGGGGGTGACCTTGCCGTGGGGCAGGAGCACCGCGGACGCCACCTTCTCACCCAGGTAGGCGGCGTACAGGGCCGCGGACGCGGAGGTGTCCCCGGTGGAGGCGCAGATGGCCAAGATACGGCCGGCGCCGGGCTGGCGTACCAGAAAGTTCAGGTAACTCAAGGCCGCGGCCATGCCCCGGTCCTTGAAAGAAGCGCTGGGGTTCTGACCGTCGTTTTTGAAATAAAAGGGCGCCCCCACCTCGGCCGCAAGCTGTTCGTTGGCGGCTACCTGAGGGGTGTGGCCCTCCCCCAGATAGATAATGTCGTCCAAAGGGATAACCGGGGCAATGAGTTCGTAATAAAGGAAAATGCCCTTGAGGGCCGGCAGGTTGAGCATGCGGCGGTAGTCAAACAGCCGCCGCCAGAACGCCCCGGGGCGCTCGGCCAGCCGGGCTGCGGCCCGGTCCTCCAGGAGAAAGAGGCCGCGGCACTGGGGGCAGGTGTATAAGAGTTCGGTGATGTCAAACTCGGCGCCGCACTCCAGACAACGGTACACCATGTCCCCGGTGGGGGCGGGGATGAGATGGGGTCTGAGGTCTTCTGGGAATTCTGCGATCTTCAAGAAGCCTCCAGGCGCCAATAACTATTAATGGCGGTGCAACCACGCATTAACTTACAACAGATTACCCTGATTTTCCTCCGGGGAAGCTCCTTTACGCTTGGGGGCAGCTTTCTTGAAAGTGGCCTGGATGCTCCACTCCGGATACTGCAACTTTTTCCCGGCAAAAAGGTCGGCAATGGTCAGAATCTGTACACGGGGGAAGCGGCGGCCAGGGGGATCCTCGGATTCATAGAAACCTGCAGCCGCCGCCTCTTCCCGCATTCTCCGGGTAGGCGCTCTCAGAGTAATGAACCCGCCGATGGCAGCCTGTTCTCGTTCCAGGGCACCCTTTAATTCCATGATCTGGCTGACGCCCACCTGACCGCTTTTTACCTGGACAATTATTTTATGGTACTTGCCGCCGGACTTTTCCTGAAAATAGATGACCCCGTCAATGCTGCGGTCCGCGCCCTTCTTTTTGTCCTGGGCCGGGCGGGCGTCCACCATATCCAAGGCCCACCATTCGAATTTATAGCGGTCTTCCAGGGCCAGGGCCTCGGCGCTCTTTAAGTCCAGCGGTTCGCCAACGACTTCATAAACCGGGGGGTCGGTGGGAAAGGTGTCGCTCAGGCGCCTCTTGATCAATTTGATAGCCAGGTGGGTGATGTCGATGCCGATCCAGCGGCGTTTGAGCCTCTCGGCCACCGCCATCGCGGTGCCGCAGCCACAGAAGGGGTCCAGGACGATATCGCCTTCATTGCTGCTGGCCTGGATAATCCGCTCCAACAAAGCTTCGGGCTTCTGGGTGGGGTAGCCAAGACGTTCTTTGGCTTGAGGATTAATGGGCGGTATATCAGCCCATAGATCATGAACAGCTTGACCGGGAAGCTCGTCTAAATAACGTTTCAGTTGAGGAATTCTACTACCAGAATATATTCTCCCTTCTTTTTCAAGCTGAAGCATTTTCTCCTGGGTGAATCTCCATGCCCTAATAATTCCATGAAATTCGTATGTAGGTCCCCGTCCGGCAGGAGGATTCAAATTATCAAGACGAAATCTTCTACCATTTTCATCAACATGTGTAAATTTACTGGAAATATATTGTTCTGAAAATGGGACTCTAAAGTAATTGAAGGTAAACGAAGAACTTTTCGTATAGAAAAAAATTCTATCGGTAACTCTACCAAAACGTTTCGCATCTGCATGAAAATGGAAGCGTTTCCAAACAACTTCATTTCTAAAGTTCATTGGTCCAAAAACCGCATCCAAAATCATTTTGATAAAATGACTGGCAGTTGGATCACAATGCAGATAAAGACTCCCGCTGGGTTTCAGCACCCGGTGGAGTTCCACCAGGCGCACGGCCATCATGGTGAGGTAGGCCATCATGTCGTTGCTGCCCAAGAAAGAACGAAGGGCCAGGAGGAGGTCAGCCAGCTTCTTGGGACCGAATTTAATCGCATCATCAAAGGCCTCTTCCGCCTCCTTCCCCCAGTGCCAGGTATCCTCGAAGGCGGTGATCTGCGCACCGGATTTCGACCCATTTTGTTCGGCGAACAGGACATTGTAGGTGGCGTTGGAGTTGAAGGGGGGGTCCAGATAAATCAAGTCCACGCTGGCAACCGGAATATACTTTCGCAACACCTCCAGGTTATCGCCGAAGTAGAGCTGATTTTTCCAGTGGTCCATTTACCTTTTCCCCGCCAGAGATTGCACCGGCGAGACGCCGGTGCCACCAGAATAATTAGGTTGATTGTGGGGCTAAGGGCTGGTGGCCCCCTTACAATCCTCCCCTCAAATCACTCAAGTCAACATCCTTCTAACCTCAAACCGTCAGGTGGTATTTTTTCAGTTTATATTGGAGCAGGCTTTTGGTGATGCCCAGCATTTCCGCGGCCCTGACCTGCACCTGGCCGCTCAATTCCAGGGCCCGGCGGATCATCTGCTCCTCGATGGCCTCCAGGGCCTCGGTCAAGGGGGTGTGCAGGGGGATAAAGCGGTTAATATCCAGTTTGGCCTCCACCGCAACTGGGGCCAGTTCCCCGGGCAGGTCCCGGGGGGTGATGATATTGTCGGAGCACAGGATAACGGCGCGTTCCATGACATTTTCCAGTTCCCGCACATTACCCGGCCAGGGGTACTGGATCAGCAGCTTTTCGGCCTCCGGAGTGATGTGGATCTTGTCCCGCAAGTTTTCCTGGACATACTTGTTGATGAAATGCGCGGTGAGCAAGGGGATGTCTTCATGACGCCGGCGAAGCGGCGGAATGTGCAAATGGACCACGTTGAGACGATAGAACAGGTCTTCCCGGAACCTGCCGGCTTCCACCTCTTCCTTCAGCTCCCGGTTGGAGGCCGCCACCATCCGCACGTCCACCTTGATGGTGCGGGTGCCCCCCACCCGTTCGAACTCCATCTCTTGCAGGACCCTAAGGAGTTTGACTTGAAGGGCCGGGGACATTTCCGCCACTTCGTCCATGAACAGGGTGCCGCCGTCGGCCAGTTCGAACCTGCCTTTGCGCAAGGCCACCGCATGGGTAAAGGCGCCTCGCTCATGGCCGAAGAGCTCGGATTCCAGCAGGGTTTCGGTCAAAGCGGCGCAATTTACGGTGACAAAAGATTTTGACGCCCGGCCGCTGGATTGGTGGATGGCCCGGGCGACGAGTTCCTTGCCGGTGCCGCTCTCCCCGGTGACCAGGACCGTGGCCTTGGATTGGGCCACCCTTTTGACCAGGGCCAGGATCTCCTGCATGGCCTGGCTTTTGGCCACAATATTGGGGAAGCCGTATCTCTTGGCCAGTTCCTCGGTGAGCAGGCGGTTCTTGAGGATCAGGTGGCGGTGGTCCAAGGCCTTGGCGATGGTTACCAGGATTTCTTCATTCTTAAAGGGTTTTAAAAGATAATCAAAGGCTCCCTTTTTCATGGCCTGCACGGCTTTTTCCACCGTGCCGTAAGCCGTCATGATGACCACCGGCAGCTCCGGATAAAGGCGGTGTAATTCCGCCAACAGCTCGATGCCGCTCATCTTGGGCATCTTCATATCCGTGAGGACCAGGTCCAGATCGGTTCTGCCGACAATCTTCAGGGCCTCGGGGCCGCTCTGGGCGGTGAGCACTTCATAGCCCGCCTCCCCCAACAAGGCCTCCATGACCGTCAGGTAATTATTCTCATCATCTACAACTAAAATGGTATCCATAGGTTTTTAACCCGCCTGCTTCTAGGGGCGACTTGCCAAATGGGTTATTGGGGGAGGGCAGGGAACTCAGTTCCCTGGCTCTCCCCCCATTAACCTCTACTTCACCGACAGCTCCGGCAGGCTGATGGTCACCGTGGTGCCCTGTCCCAAGGTGCTGTCGATCTTGATGGTCCCCTGGTGGCTTTCGATGATGCTTTTCACTATGGGCAGGCCCAGGCCGCTGCCTTTCTCCTTGGTGGTGAAGAAGGGATTGAAGATTTTCTTCAGGGTCTCGTGATCTATGCCTTCGCCGTGGTCCTCAAAGCGAATCTCGCCCCCCTGGCCATTGCGGGCGACCCTGGTGGAGACGATAAGTTGACCGCCGTGGGGCATGGCCTGGATGGCATTTAGGAGAATATTTAAAAAGGCCTGGTGCAAGAGATCCGGATCTACAGACAGGGCCCGGCCATTTAACTGATACTGCCGGGTTACGGTAATGCCCCGGCGCTCGATCTCCGGCTGCAGGAATTCCAGGCTGCGGTTAATGACGCCTTCCAGGTCGCAGGGACGCAGATTGGGAACGCGTGGCCGGGAAAAGTCCAAAAATTCCGTGACCTTTTCATTGAGCCGGTTAACTTCTTCCACGATGATGCCGGCCAGCCGGTTTTGGGGTTCATAGTGAGCCAGGCGTTCCTTAAGGAGCTCGGCGGTGGAACTGATGATCCCCAGGGGGTTGCGGATTTCATGAGCTACGCCCGCGGTCATCTCGCCCAAGGCCGCGAGCCTTTCTGACTGATGCAGTTGGGCCTCCAGTTGCCTTTGTTCCTCTTGCCGCCGCTCTAAGATGACCTCCGCCTGCTTGACGATCTGTCGCAGGACCATAAACAAAAGCCCCATGATCACCAATAGGGTGAGCAGGATGATGAGCCGGAACTTGGCAATTTCCGCCAGGTCCGGGGAGATGTTTTGGGTGATCTCAAAAACCCCCACCACCGGGCCCAATTGGGGACCCAGTTTTTCCTCCAGGCGAAAGGGGATATAGGCTTTGAGGAGTTGGGCCTTAGCGGCGCGAGGCCACAGGACACTCCAGAAGGGGTTATAGCCGGGCAGCTCAAAATGGTGTTCTCCGGCCAAGGCCTTTTGCACTCCTAAATTATCGGCGCATTTCCTCCCCAGGGGCAGGTTATCAGTACTATAAGAAAAAACCCCTTCCTGGTCATACTGGTTGAGTTGCTCCACATGAAAGCCGTGGATGGTGTTGCGCACCACTACATCCAGGCGCTTGGACTGCTCCGGGTCGGAGATGGTGATGCGGCCCCCCTTTTCGTAGGCCGTAGGCAGTACAAATTGTTGAAATACCTGATGATTAAGGTTAGAGGCCAGGAGCAGGATGTAGTCTTCGTTCTTTTTCAGGGCCATCTGTTGCGCCCTTAAGGTCAGGAGCAAGGTGAGGATGACGGTGAAGATGAGGATGACCACAAACCCTGGGATGGAGAAAAATTTTACCAGCCGAAAGGTCTGGGGGTCTTTCCCCAAAGGCCACCAGGAGGGTGTGAGGTTAAGGCTCTTCATAGGTCGTCAGGCAATAAGATATTTCTCCAAGGGGGCCGGGGCGTTCTCGAACTCCTGACGGAAAGTCTCAAACCCCGGTCGGCCCATGAGGCCGTAGGTGGTCTTTTTGCCGCCTTCGACGCCCGGTTGGTCCAGGGGGTTCACTTTAAAGAGGCCGGCGGTGGTCACCGTCACCACTTCTAAAAGGTAAATCAATTGGCCGATGGTAAAGGCGTTGATCTCCGGCAGGCGCAAGGTGAGGCTGGGCCTGGCCTCCTTCATGAGATTAAAGGCGGTGGCGCGCTTTTCCGCCTGGAAGAGCTCATTTAAGGAGCGGCCTCCCAAATAACTTAAGTCAGGATCGGCAAACAGGTCCTCAAGCTTAAGTTCGTGTTGAAATTTTTCCACTTCCAGGAAGGTGATCAATTTGTCTTGGGGGCCTTCGCTGTAAAGTTGTAATTGAGAATGCTGGTCGGTGACCCCCAGGGCCCGCACCGGGGTGGTGCCGGCGTTGGTCACCGTGCCATCCAGGGCAAATTTCTTTCCCAGGCTTTCGGCCCAGAGCTGGCAGAACCAATCCGCCAGGCCGGTAAGGGCGGTGGCATAGGGCATGATCACCAGGATGCTCCGCTGCTTAAGAGCGGCAAAGAGATAATAAAGAGACGCCAGGCGCTGGGCCAGATGCTGCCGCGGCGGGGCGTTCTTAAGGCGTTGATCCATGAAGCGGGCCCCGGCCAGGAGTTCCTCCAGATCGATGCCCACCAGGGCGGCCGGAAACAGCCCCACCGAGGTCAGCACCGAGAAGCGGCCCCCCACATTGGGGGGAATGCTTAAGGAGGAGAAGCCTTCCCTTGCCACCAAGCGCCTTAAGGGGCCCTTCTCAGGATCGGTGGTGACAATGAGGCGCTCCCGGGCCTTGTCCGCGCCCACCCTTCCCTTTAGCAGGCGGTAAATAAACAGAAACTGGGCCAGGGTCTCCGCGGTACTACCTGATTTGCTTATAACATTAAAGCCGGTGCGCCGCAACTCCAGGCCGTCCAGCAGGCCGTAGAAGAAATCCGCATCGATGTTGTCCGCCACCCAGAGGCTGGGGCGATGCTGGCGCCGGGCCAGGGGGAAAAGGTTGTGCTGGGGGTGACTCAGGGCCTGGTGCAGGGCCCGGGCCCCCAGGGCCGACCCCCCGATGCCCAACACCACAAAGCTCCAGCACCACTCCAGGATGGGCTTGGCTACATGACGGATTTCCTTGAGGACCTCAAACTGGTAAGGCAGGTCCAAAAAACCCAGACGGCCGCTCTGGCGCCCAGCCGCCAAATCCTGGTCTATCGCGGCCAGGCGGGGGGCCAGGGCCTCCAGCTCCGCTTCCTTAAGGCCATGCTCCCCCACAAAGTCACTCATGGCATAATTATAATCAAGGCTGATGGCCTGACTGGCAACCCACTTGGGGTCCCCGTAACGCTTCATGAATCTCTCCCCTCTGATTAGCAGCCGGCACTACCCGAGGGCATGGCCTAAGGGCGCGGCTTCTTCTTGGAAAATGTAGCCCAGACTAAAGGGAGATTCAAGGAGAAATGCCGTCAGCAATGTCCCGGGGGCCGAGGTTCCTTCACCCACTGGAGGATGTCATTGACTGGAGAAGCCCCAGTGCCTTTAATGGTCCCCAGCCGCGACGGCCCATTTCCACCTGGGAACTTTATAATCTGTAAAAAATCTTGACAGGACCAACCTCTGGACGAGATAGAAATCCCCCTCTGTTAACCTAATTCCCACCTGGTTATCTCTTAAAGTCAGTCTTGGCGAATTTTCCTAAATATCCTGTAAATATGGAAAGTCCCATTTATTCCCCTCATTAAAAAGGGGGACTGAGGGGGGTTTTATCTCCCAAGAGCGACCAGGTTCATTGATTAGGCAGGCTTAAGAATTAGGGCGCGACCCTGGCTCACCGCCTGGCATGACCATTGCTAATTTTTTATAAGGCACTTAAAGATCGAGGGAAACCTATGAAAATTTTTGGGGAGTTCGGCCTATTGCCGCCCAGCGCCGCCTTTGGCCGAGCTCAACCTTGACATCTGCCCGCCGCCCCCTTAGGATGCATTTATAAGAAGCTTAACTAGCGGTTTTCACTTAAATCGAAAGTCTGATTCAGGCTAATTAGAGAGAATCCACCGCCAGGTGCTCAGATGGAAGAAAAGTATTACAAGAAATTATGGTGGGAAATTATCTTAGCCACCCTCAGTTTTTCCGTAATTCCCCTTTTTGTGCTGGGAATTGTCATTTATCAGCAGTTCAGCGTCTCTTACACTGCTAAGATAATGGATAGCTTAAAAACCCTGGCGGAAAACCGGTGTAGTTCGGTGGATCTTTTTTTTGAGGAACGGCTTTCCCAGCTTATCAGCCTGGCTAACACGCATTCCGTGGAGAAACTGAAGGATGAGGACTATTTAAATAAGGTATTTAACATTATTCAGACCCGCTCCAAGTCATTTTTGGACCTGGGGGTCATCGACCATGAGGGAAACCATCTGGCTTATGTGGGGCCTTACTATAATATTTTGAAAGGGGTCAATTACAAAAACGAAGATTGGTTCGCGGCGGTGATGACCACCGGCACTTACATAAGCGACGTGTTTATGGGGTTCCGGAAAATTCCCCATTTTATCATTGCCGTGATGGTGCGGGAGAAGAACCGGATTTGGATTTTGCGTGCCACCATTGACTCGGACATCCTGGAAAACATCGTGCGGGCCGCCCAGCTGGGCAAAAAAGGGGACGCTTTTATCATCAACCGGGAAAATATCTTGCAGACCGCCCCCCGCTTCAGCGGCAAACTCTTAGAGCACCCCATCACCCCGGATTTCGCCGCGGCCAGCGGCACCCAGGCGGAGGAGTTGCCCGTGCAGGGTCAAGATAATCTCTTTGCCACCAGCGTCATCAAAAATAAGAAGTGGGTCATGGTCATCCGGGAAGACCCCAAGGAACAATTGACCCCGCTGCTCAGAGCGAGATTTCTCGCGGCCCTGATCGGCCTGGGCGGCGTTTTGTTGATTACCATCGGCGCAGTCTTCACCACCAAGTCCATGATGAAGGAGCTCATGGCGATGGAACGCAAAAAGGCATTGAGTGACGAAATCTCCATCCAGTCCAGCAAGCTGGCGGCGCTGGGGAAAATGGCCGCGGGCATCGCCCACGAGATTAACAATCCTTTGGCCGTCATCGGCGAAAAAGCCGGGTGGCTCAAGGACTTGCTGAACATGGAGGACATCTCCCACAGCCAGCATTTGCAGGAGTTCTCCGACACGGTGGCCAAGATCGAACAATACGTGGTCCGGGCCAAAACCGTTACCCACCGCCTCCTGGGCTTTGCCCGGCGCATGGAGCCGGTTGCTGAGAAAGTAAATATCAACTCGGTCATGGACGAGGCCATCGACTTTCTGGAGAATGAATCCCGTTACCGCAGCATTGATATCCAGACCGATTACTACCCGAACCTCCCTCTGACCCTCAGCGACTCTGGCCAGCTCCAGCAGGTCTTTTTGAACATCTTAAATAATGCCATCGACGCCATCGGCAAAGACGGCGAAATCTTGATTAAAACCAAGCACATAGCTAAAAATAATGAAATAGCCATTGCCATCACCGATAATGGCCCGGGGATCCCCAAAGATATGCTGAACAAAATCTTTGATCCCTTTTTCACCACCAAGGAAGTGGGGAAGGGCACTGGCCTGGGCCTGTCCATCTCTTATGGCATTATTGAAAAATTGGGCGGCAGAATCATGGTGGCCAGCGAGGAAGGCCAGGGGACTACGTTCACCATCTATTTACCGATAAGATAATAAAGTTTCGAAGGGGTGGCCTGATGGATAAATTCAAAGTGCTGGTGGTTGATGATGAAGAAGATTTCCTGGAAACCATTGTCAAACGTTTGCAAACCCGCAAGATTGATGTCACCGGCGTCGACAGCGGCATCAAGGCGCTATCTATAATTGACGACCGGGACTTTGATGTGGTCATCTTAGATGTCAAGATGCCGGGGCTGGACGGGATCGAAACTTTGCGGGAAATTAAGAAAAAAAAGCCTCTCCTGGAAGTAATCATGCTCACAGGCCATGCCTCGGTGGAGTCAGGGATTCAGGGCATGCAGTTGGGAGCCTTTGACTATGTCATGAAACCCGTGGCCTTGGATGAGTTGCTGGAGAAGATGCGCCAGGCTTATGAGAGAAAGTTGATCTCCGAAGGCAAGGCTTGAGCCGCCAGGCGCCGCGGCATCCTCCTGCTCCCTGGGGGGGCCTTATTTAAGGCTCCGGTCCTTTTTCCCTCTGGGTACCCTTCGCCTACCCCTTAAGACCCCGACGCCAGCCTGCTAACACCCGGCCTTGGCCGGAGGGGAGAATTCTTTTAGGGTTTCCCCAGGATCTTGAGCCGAGCCACACAACTTTTCCCAGGAACCCCTAAATGGGCGAAAAGTACAAATGGTATCTTGACGAACGCATTCTCCAGTCGCAAAAGTTGGCCTCCATCGGGGAGCTGTCCGCGGGCATTGCCCACGAGATCAACAATCCCCTGGCCATCATCCGTCAAGAAGCCGAATGGCTGCAGCATATCTTGAAAAACAAAGAAGTCCTCGATGCCAGAGGCGTCGAAGAGCTTAAGAGCGGCTTGCACCAGATTATCCAAGAGGTGGACCGCTGCAAGGACATCACCCATCGTTTGCTGGACTTCGCCCGCAAGCGGAAACCGGTCATTCAGGCGGTGGAATTAAATAAGATCATTGAGGACATGGCCCTCTTGGTGGAAAGAGAAGCCAAGCATAACAATATAAAAATCATCAGGCAGTATGATGCCAATTTGCCCCTCATCTACAGTGATGGACCTCTTTTGCGGCAGGTAGTCTTAAATCTGCTTAACAACGCCGTCCACGCCATCCAAAAAGACGGCGACGTTACCATAACCACCTGCCTGTCCGAAGACAATACCATCGACCTGATAGTAAGCGATACCGGCTGTGGCATCCCTAAGGAGCATCTGGACAAGATCTTTGACCCGTTTTTTACCACCAAGCCGGAGGGGAAAGGCACCGGTTTGGGCCTGTCCATCTGTCTGGGCATCATCCAGAGGCTGGGGGGCCGGATCTCGGTGGACAGCGCCGTGGGCCAAGGCACGACTTTCACCATCAAACTCCCTCGGCAACCGGAGGCCGGCGGCAAGAATGAGTGACCAGCCCAGGATCTTATTGGTGGACGACGAAGAACG
>JAUXZG010000069.1 GCA_030694005.1 Desulfobaccales bacterium
CGGGGTCGCTTAGACCAAAATCCTCCTCAGGTTCAGCTTCTGGAGACCTCCAAAGCCCCGGCTGCGGCCAAGATAATTAGCCAGGTGGCCCTGTCTTATGCTCCCCAGATGTCGCCTGCGGACCGGGAGCGGGACCTGCTCCAAAAAATCTCCCAGGCCAAGCACCTTTTAGGCGTGTGGCAGCTTAAAGAACTGCGCCGACAAGCCCTGGACCTGGTGCCGCCCGGACGAGAAGTCTCTTGGGAGGATTTGCGCTCCCGGCGCTGGCCTAAGGGGGACCGGGTGGGGGTCACTTTAAGCGTGCCGGTGTGGGTGCCGGCCCGGGCCAAGAAGGTGCCCACCTACTGCGGCTTTGAAAAGAAATGGCAGACCGTGGCCCAGCAACAACCCCGGCCCTCGGGCTATGTATGGTTCGTGCCCACCCTGGCCGAGATCAATGACAAGAAAAATTATCGCCCGGAACGCATCCAGTTTGAGGTCAACAGCAAGTTCGCCCCTCTGGCCGCCCTGCTCCTGGAATACATCTTCCGGGAAGGCTGGTATGAGCCGGAAAAACGGGTGCCCCTGTTAGTGGTAAGGGCCGGGGAGGACACCTATGCCGCGGCGGATAAATCCGGCCCGGTGGTGGCGGAGTGCCTGAGCTTCCCGGACGACGACGGCGATTCGCTGACGGCCACGGTGGCCAAGTGCGTTTACCCTGACCTGGCCGCCATCTACCACGGCCGACACGCCCCGGCCTCCAACCACCGCCTGGGACTGGCCCTGGACATAAACGACTTTAACTACGAAGGGGTGACGGACGGCCCTCCCAACCCCATCAGCCGGGCCTCCCGCCAGTACAACCGGGAGGCCATGCACAAACTCGACGCCCGACAACTGCCCGCCTGGGTCTACCGGGCCGCCAGCTGGATGGGCTGCCGGATTCCTCAATCCTGGATTTACTACGGCTATAACACCGACTGGGCCCACGTGGACGTGGGGACGAAGTGAGAGTTGCCAGTAGTCAGTAGCCAGTTGTCAGTTTAGTAGCCGGATAAACTGGCAAAAAGCCTGCGTGGCCACAGGCTGGAAGCCCATGCCACTATTGATTCATTTTTATGATGAGCCCAAGTTAAACTTGGGCTACAGGGTCGTTCCCAAATAAAACTTGGGAACGAGAAAACTGAATATTAGACGGAGATTAGGAGGGCATGTAATGCCTAGTTATCAAAAGTTAATGATATTTGTAGATGGGACCAATTTTCTTATTGAACTTTTTAAAGAGATGGGCCTTAGAAATTTTCGTACTGATAGAGCAGACAAACTAACTTTAACTGGAATAAAAGTTGCAAGTGTTATGATTAATTGTTTACTACATCAAAAAATACCTAATAGCCATTTCCTTACTATAATTCGCCGATATTGGTTTAGTTCATATAAGAAAGGTAATGAACAAGACAAAATAGCATTACGAAATACTCTCCGTCAAGCTGGGTTTGAACCTGTTTTATTTGAAAAAATAAATGACAAAGAAAAAGGAGTCGACATTGCACTTACTAAAGAAATGTTAATAAATGCTTTTAATCAAAACTATGATATAGCATTATTAATTTCGGGGGATGGTGACTATGTTGATATAGTTAATGAGATAAAACGATATGGGCCAATTGTCATAGGAGGTTTTTTCTCACATGGATTATCAGATTATTTAAGATATGCTTTCGATAATTTTATCCTAATTGATAAATCAATTCTCGGAGGTGAACTTAAGTGGGCAGAACCGAGAATGATAGAAGATGAAAAAGAAATACCGAAGAATTAGAGTCCTTTTGGTTTCCCTCGTTCCCAAGCTTGGCTTGGGAACGCTTATGATGTGCCCAAGTCAAACTTGGGCTACAGGGTCGTTCCCAAGTACAACTTGGGAACGAGAAAACTGACTACTGACTACTAAAACCATGCTCCAGGATTTTATCCATTCCCTGAAAGAGTCTGCGGACTACCGCGACATTCTCAGCCATTACCACTACCTGCCTGAAAAGCCGGTGGAGTATTATGCCGAGGACCCGGGATTGGTGCCACCGCTGGCTGCGGCCCTCAAGTGTCTGGGCATTTCCCGGCTTTACCGGCATCAGGGAGAGGCGCTCAAGGCCATCAGGGCAGGTAAGCACTTGTTGGTGGCCACGCCCACGGCCAGCGGCAAGACCTTGATTTACAATCTGCCGGTGATGGAGGCGTTGCTAAAGGACCCGCAGGCTCACGCGCTTTATCTTTTTCCCTTAAAGGCCCTGGAGCAGGACCAGCTAAAAGCTCTCAAGGAATTGGACGGGGCCCTCCCCTCCCCTTTTCTTAACGCCGCTATTTATGACGGCGACACGCCGCCGGCCCAGCGCCAGGCCTTGCGGGCCAAGCCCCCGCAGGTGCTCATCAGCAACCCGGACATGCTGCACCTGGGGCTGCTGCCGTATCATGCCTCCTGGGCCTCTTTTTTTGCCCGGCTCAAGTTTGTGGTGGTTGATGAGGTGCACACTTACCGGGGTATTTTCGGAAGTCACATGGCCCAGGTACTCCGGCGCCTGCGGCGAATCTGCGCGTATTACGGTTCCCGGCCCCAGTTCTTGTTGTCTTCCGCCACCATTGCCAAGGCGGAGGACTTTATCCAAAAATTGACCGGCCTTGAGGTGGAGATCATCACCGAGAGCGGCGCTCCCCAGTCCGGGAGGCATTTTCTGTTTTTGAATCCCCCGGGGGGCGCGGCCACGGTGGCCGCCCAGATCTTTGCCCAGGCCATCAGTAAGGGGCTGGCCACCATTTGCTTCACCCAGGCCCGCAAGCTCACCGAGCTGATTCACCTGTGGGCCCAACGCCTGGTGCCTAGCTTGCGCCGTTACATCAGCTCTTATAGAGCCGGATTTTTGCCGGAAGAGCGCCGGGAGATCGAACAGCGCCTGGCCGGCGGCCAGATGCGGGGGGTGATTTCCACCAGCGCCCTGGAGATGGGCATCGACATCGGCGGCCTGGATGTCTGCATCCTGGTGGGCTATCCCGGCACCATGGTAACTACCTGGCAGCGGGCCGGCCGGGTGGGGCGCCAGGGCCGGGACTCTCTCATCGTCCTGGTGGCCCAGCCTGACGCCTTGGATCAATACTTTATCAAGTATCCGGAGCAGTTTTTCGGGCGCCCCATGGAGACCGCGGTGGTGGACCCGGACAACCCCTTTGTGGTCAAGGCCCACCTGCCGTGCGCGGCCCAGGAATTACCTCTCAAGGCCGATAACGAGGAGTTCTTCGATCTCAAGGCCCATGCGCCGGAACTGGAAGAGCTGGCTCAAGGCCGGCACCTGCTCATGAGCGCGGCCGGGGATACCTGGTTCGCCCGGTCCCGGTATCCCCAAAAAGAGGTGAATATCCGGGGGCTTGGGGAGAGCTTCGCCATCTTCCAGGAGGGCAAGAAGCGCCCCCTGGGTTCCATTGACGGCCATCGAGCCTTAAGGGAATGCCACCCCGGGGCGGTTTATCTCCACAAGGCCCAGACCTGGGGGGTGGAACGCCTGGATTTGTTGCGGCGCAATGTCTGGGTGCAGCCCATTGAGCCCAATTATTTCACGCGCATCCAGACGGACAAGGAAACGGAAATCCTGGAGGTGCTGGACAGCCGCCGGGTGGCGCAATTCAAGGCCTACACCGGCCGGATCAAGGTCACCGAGCACATCCTGGCTTACGAAAAACGGCGCCTCCCCGGCCAGGAACTGCTGGGAATGGTGTCCCTGGACCTGCCCCCTCAGGTCTTCGAGACCGTAGGTATGTGGCTGGAAATCCCCGATGCGGTGAAGGCCGCGGTCTACCAGAACGGGGGCCATTTTATGGGGGGCATCCACGCCCTGGAGCATACCCTGATCAGCATGTTCCCCCTGTTTGCCCTGGCGGACCGCTACGACATCGGGGGCATTGCCCACCCCACCCACCCCCAGGTGGGCCGGGCGGCGTTGTTCATCTATGACGGTTATCCCGGCGGGGTGGGCCTGGCGGCCAGGGCTTACGAGATCCTGGAAGACCTGCTTAAGCGCACCCAGGAACTCATCGCCGCCTGCCCCTGTGAGGACGGCTGTCCGTCCTGCATCCATTCGCCCAAATGCGGCTCCGGCAACAAGCCCCTGGACAAAGAAGCCGCTTTGAAGATTGCGGAACTGCTTTTAGGAATAGAGGACAGTAGCGCCGAGTTTTTTACTGTGGCGGAGCCGGAGCCTCCTCCCCTACCCTTTCCTGAGCCCAGCGCCACCCCGCTCCCCTGGCTTCAGGCCCGAAGGTTGGGGTTTCTGGACCTGGAAACCTGCTGTTCCGCCGCGGATGTGGGCGGCTGGGACCAATGCCATCGCATGGGGGTGTCCCTGGCGGTGCTTCAAGAAACCAACCCTCAGCGGGTCACGGTTTACCGGGAAGCCGATCTGGAGCGCCTGTGCCGGCGCCTTGAGGAGCTGGACCTGATAGTCGGCTTTAACCTGAAGCGCTTTGATTACCAGGTACTGCAGCCTTATACCCAGATAAGGCTGGCAGCACTGCCCACTCTAGACATCCTGGAAGAGGTGCACGCCATTTTGGGACACCGTCTCTCTTTGAGCCATCTGGCGGAAAAGACCCTGGGTGACAAAAAAACCGGCGACGGCCTTTTGGCCCTGGAACTGTATGCCGCCGGCAAATGGGAGGAACTGGAGTCATACTGCCGCCAGGACGTGGCTCTAACCCACCGCCTCTTTGAGTTTGGGGCCCACCACGGTTACCTGCTCTACCATCACCGCCAGGGCGCGCTGGTGCGGATGCCGGTGGACTGGCGGGAAGAGAAGTTTTTCCCCGTTCGGGAGTAAGGGTATTGTGGGGGGAGGGCCAGGGAGTTGAACTCCCTGCCCTCCCCCAAAAACATCCGTCTTCCCTACCCCGCAAATTTCCTTTGCCCTTTGGCTGGCGTTGATTTATTATGCGGCAAATAATTCCGCGAAAGGGGGCGGCAATGACTCGGAGAAGTAAGGTATTGGCCCTGGGAGGTTGTCTGGCGCTATTGTTTTTCCTGTGCGCCATATCATTGGCAGCGGAGGCGGAACCTAAGGTTGGTCAACAAGTGGGCAATGCAAAATTTGCCAAGCCCATGTCGGACGAGGACGCCAAATATCTGGGTCTGGAAAAGGCGGGGGAATTCACCTTAAAAGATATCAAGGCACCCTATGTGCTGGTGGAGCAGTTCAGCACCACCTGTCCACACTGTATGCATCAGGCTCCCATCCTCAATAACCTATACGCCCTGGTGCAGCAGGACCCCAAACTTAAGGAAAAGGTGAAGTTCCTGGCGGTGGGCCAGGGGGATGGTCCGGAGAAGTTGATGATGTGGAAGGCGTTCCACAAGGTTCCCTTCCCCCTGATTCCCGATGTGGACAGCGCCTTCGGTAAGGCCCTAAATTTCTCCCCTTATCCGGTTACCGTAGTCCTGGATAAGGCCTCTGGTAAGATTGTCATAGTGCATATCGGGGCCTTTGAAAGCGCTGATGAAGTTTTGAAGGAGCTTAAGAAAACCGTAAAATAAACGGACCTTCTTAAAAAAAGGCCTCCGGTGGGGACTCCCGCCGGAGGCAATTTCTTTTCTGGTTCCCCCGGTGGGCCTTAAAAGGGAGGACCCGTATGGGGAAAGGCGTCAAGATATGGATTTAAACGCGATTCTGGTGGCCACGGATTTCTCTGACTGTGCCTGCGCGGCCTTCCAAGCGGCCAAGAACCTGGGGCAACGCCTCGGGGCGAAACTTATCCTTTTGCATGTGATTCAGCGGCGGACCATAGAGCGGTTGGCCGAATACCTGAAGGTGCCGGAGGACAGCCTCATTCCGGAGCTTAAGGAGCGGGCCCAGCAGCAGTTGAGCGCCTTTTTGGCACACTGCAACCCGGGCGGCCTGGAAGTGGAGAGCATGGTGGCTGTGGGCATCCCCTTCCAGGAGATCGCCGTCATCGCCCGGGACCTGGCGGTGGACCTGGTGGTTCTGGGAGGCTATGGCCGGGGTGGCCGGGGCCGCATCGAAGAGGTCTTTTTCGGCTCCACCGCAGAGAAAGTGGTGCGCCTGCTGCCCTGCCCGGTGCTGTGCGTCCCCCTGCCGGAGGCGGAGAAGTAAGGGTTAGTTGAGGGAAGGGCTGGGGGACCGCAGGTCCCCCAGCCTCCCCTCAAACTCCCCTCCCAACCCCCTTTAAGTGGGCCGGAGAAGTCGGGGTTGTTGGCCCCGACTTCTCCGGCCTAATTTACTTAAGGGATTGGGGGTGGGGGTTTGGGGGAGTTTTTTGTAAGGGTAAGGGCCCCCGGCCCTTAGCCCCCTCCCCCAACAACCTACAGCGGGAAGTCAACCTTGATTTTGAAGACTTCCCGGGCCGGCAGGCTTAGGATTTCCCTCACTCCAGAGGCCTTAGAAATTTCTGCCAGGATCTTATCCAGCCTTTCCGTCGATTCTGCAATCAAAGTAAACCAGACGTTGTAGCGGTGGCGCCTGAGGTAGTTGTGGGTCACCTCCGGGTAGCGGTTGACCACCTGGGCGAAGCGCGTAAGCAACTCCGTCGGCACCTGGGCGGCGCACAGGGTGCTGGTGTAGCCCAACTTGCGGGAAGTAAAGTTGGCCCCAATGCGGCGGATAACGCCGGCCTCCGTCATATTCTTAACCCGCCGGAT
>JAUXZG010000073.1 GCA_030694005.1 Desulfobaccales bacterium
TCATGGGGCAAGCCCAGGGGGTGCGCCGGGGCGGCTCCGCCGCCCTGGACCTGTGCTACGTGGCCTCAGGCCGCCTGGACGGCTTCTGGGAAGAACACCTGAAGCCCTGGGACACCGCCGCGGGCACGTTAATCGTCACCGAAGCCGGCGGGCGGATTACCACCTTTAGCGGTGGGGATTATGATATTTATGCGGCCAATATTGTGGCGAGTAATGGGCATGTGCATGCCCAAATGTTAAAATCGCTAAAGGTCTAAGGGTGCCTCTCAAAATTTTTAATAACCTCGGAAAATTTATCAAAGTCATCTTGCGTACTAAGATTAAAAATTTCTGTCATAGATTGACAGATATTTCGGAAATAGGAGAGATTTAATAATAGACCTTGGAAAAAATATTTCTTATCGCTATCAGGATCATAGTCGGGATCAAATTTCAGGATTCCTGTTTTTGCTCGGGGCAAAGTAGCGATGGGATCAAGATGGTCAATCCAACTTAAGGCTTTATAACCTTGCTCGTAATGTTCTGATAATCCTGCATCGCGCGCCATCTGATAGATTGTTATGGGTTCATGCCAATGCTTTGCCTTCACAAGTTTATTCTTCCTCTTAAATTTATATAACTCCTCAACTTTACTTAAATTATTTTTGACCTCTGCTATAAATTCCGTATCATAATTATCAGGTGCTTCATTGATTAAATCTTGCCATAATTTCCAAGACCATCCTAAGTATCGCTCACTTCTTTCATTTCTTTTCACAGGGTCATCGCATATCCAGTGAAAAATAAAAAATAAGTTCATCAGACTCCTTAATATCACTAAGGCGCATCTGCTCATACCATTTTCGCATAGCATTCTAATTGATAAGAACCTACCGTATGCTTCGCCAAATAATATTGCTGCACATTTTTTAAAAGATGGGCTTGTTGTCTGTAATAAACTATCCTCGTTCATTTCTCTCATAATTCCATCTGCCATCTCCAAAAGTGTATTTGAAGAAGATAACATTTCATTGAAATCTATGTTGATTTTCCGTTTTATTTCATCAATAGATTTCATAAAGGATACAGGAATCAAGCTTCAAGTTCTGAAAGAAAATCTTCTAAGGGTATACCAGCCCGGGCAATGAGGCCGCGCAAGGTGCCTCGGGCCACATAGGGATGGTCGGGGATAGAGAGGGTAGCGATATGGCCTGTTTTTGTCATAATGATGTGGCTGCCGCGCTGTCGAGCCACTTCCCAGCCGAGCCTTTCGAAGGCTTTGATTACTTCCCGCGGTCTCAGTAAGGGGACGGACCCCATTCCACTTCCACCTCAATTTGGCGGGTAGGGACCGTCAATGGCATTCCTTTCTCCGCGCGAACCGCCAAACACTCTCTGATGGCCTGGTGAATGTTCTGCTCCGCCTCTGCTTCCGTGTGCCCCTGGCTGATACAACCGGGGATAGCGGGGCATTCGGCGATGTACATACCATCTTCATCCTGGAATATGGTGATAAGTAACTTCACTGCGTTTCCCTCCTGAATAACAAAAAGGACTATACCGTAATTGTAATGGGCTGTTGCCCCGGTTTGAGGGGGGTGGCGGCGAGGGCTTTCTGATCTTCAGCCCAGAGCCAGGCAATAATTGCTTCTTTGATGTTATCCAGAGCTTCTTTTTCGTCTTTGCCCTGGGAAACACAACCGGGAAGGGCAGGACATTCCGCCACAATCCAGCCATCTTCGGCCTGCTCCAGGGTCACATGGAAAATCATGGGCCACCTCACTAAAGTAGGCTAAAAACTTACGGCAGTAAGAAGATAAGCCATTTTTCAATAAAATCATTGACACCATTTATGAATCCTATTATACATCTTATAAAGGTGAAAAAATGAAGAAAATTCTTAGTGCAAAAGATAACTGGTGCTGGTGGCGCGTGCTCGCGGGACCGTGAGGTCTGCCCACCGGTATGGTTTAGATATGGCGGGGCCCCTCACGGGAGGGGCCCCGGTTTTTTTGTCATCAATGAAAGCCGTGGCTCAAAGGGGGCACGGCTTTTTTTATTGAGTGCCAGGGGAATTTCCTGTTAGGGTTTCTCTGGAGATTCTTCGCTTCGCTCAGAATGACAATTGATACCAAAGTGCAATCAATAAGGTATTTTCGTAGGGGCGCAATTTATTGCGCCCTCAAGGCGGGCGTGATAAATCACGCCCCTACAATTGTTGCCCTTTGGTTGCGACTTGGTATGAGCACAGGCGGGACGCCTGTGCCACTAAAAGGGCGCACACATAGGTGCGTCCCTACGAGAAGACGATGAATTAATGTTGGAGGAAGCGGGGCCAGGGGCCCCGGGTCCACCAGCATAACAAACACTTAAGGGATTGGGGGTGGGGGTTTGGGGGAGTTTTTTGTAAGGGTAAGGGCCCACCGGCCCTTAGCCCCCTCCCCCAAACAACCCCCACAAACTTACTAACGGAGCGGTGCATGGTAGTTCCTAATTTTGCCACATTCAGCGAGATGGCCCGCCAGGGCAATTTGATTCCGGTCTATCGAGAGATCTTGGGCGACTTAGAGACCCCGGTGGCGGCCTACAAAAAGTTGCGCGGGGAAGGTTGTTCCTATCTGTTGGAAAGTGTGGAGGGCGGCGAGAAGTGGGGCCGCTTCTCCTTCCTGGGCCTCAATCCGTCGCTGATGTTCCAGGTGCAGGGGGGGCAAATCACTATCCAGCGGCAGGGCCAACAAGAGACGGTGGCCGCGGGAGCCGACCCCTTTGAACATCTGCGCCGGCTCCTGGCTACTTATAAGGCCGTGCCTACGCCGGGGCTCCCCCGCTTTTGGGGCGGCCTGGTGGGCTACCTGGGCTATGACATGGTGCGCTACATTGAGCGGTTGCCGGAGCACACTCCGGCCATCGCCATCCCTGAGGCCCGTTTTCTGCTGGCCGACCACTTACTGATCTTTGATAACCTGCGCCAGACCATCAAGGTGGTGGCCTTGGTGCACCTGGACCGGGAGGTCTCCTTAAAAGCCCAATACGATCGGGCCGCGGCGGCGATTAATGTCCTCATCGGCCGTCTTCGGCAGCCGGTGCCGCTGCCGGAGGCGCTCCCCCCCGGGGCCCCGCCCCCCCTGGCCGCCAACCTTACGCGGGAGCGCTTCGAGGACATGGTGCTTCAGGCCAAGGAATACATCGCCGCCGGGGATGTCATCCAGACGGTGCTGTCCCAATGTTTTCACACCCCCTTAAGGCATGATCCTTTCGACCTTTACCGGGCCTTGCGCTCTATCAATCCTTCCCCCTACATGTTTTATCTGGACCAGGGGGATGTGAAGTTAGTGGGTGCTTCTCCGGAGATCCTCGTGCGCCTGGAGGAAGGGCAGATCACTTATCGGCCCATCGCCGGCACCCGCCCCCGGGGGGGCACCCCGGAGGAGGACCGGGAGCTGGAGGCCGAGCTTTTGGCCGACCCCAAGGAGCGGGCGGAGCACATCATGCTGGTGGACCTGGGCCGCAACGACGTGGGCCGGGTGGCTAAAATAGGCAGCGTGAGGGTGCCGGAACTCTTTAGCGTGGAACGTTATTCCCATGTGATGCACATCGTCTCCCAGGTGGAGGGGGAGCTGGCCCCGGGCTTTGACGGCCTGGACGTGCTTAAGGCCACGTTCCCGGCGGGCACCGTCACCGGAGCGCCCAAGGTGCGGGCCATGGAGATCATCGAGGAACTGGAGCCCACCCGCCGGGGGCCTTACGCCGGCGCCGTGGGGTATCTGGGCTTCAGCGGCAACCTGGACTTTTGCATCACTATCCGCAGCTTTAGCATCCACCAGGGCCAGGTCTACCTGCAAGTTGGGGCCGGCATCGTCGCCGACTCCGACCCAGCCAGGGAATATCAGGAATGCGTCAGCAAGGCCATGGCCCTGATGCGGGCCCTGGAAGTGGCGGAGGGGGGGCTGGTGTGAGGTGTGATTTGGGGGAGGGGGTCAGGGGCCGGTGGGCCCCTGCCCCCTCCCCTCAAAATAATCTAAGTTTTTGGGGAAACCCCACTTTTTTAGAAAAAGTGAGGTTCCCCCAAACCCTCTCCTGCCAAAATATAAGAGGTTATGGTAAGAGGTAAATATGTTAGTAATGATAGACAATTACGATTCTTTCACCTATAATCTGGTCCAATATTTCGGTCAGTTGGGGGAGGAAGTTCAGGTTTATCGCAACGATCAGATTGACCTAAAGGACCTGGAGCTTATTAAACCGACCCGCTTGGTTATTTCTCCAGGCCCTTGTTCTCCCAACGAAGCGGGGATTTCTGTGCCCGCCATCCGCCATTTTGCCGGCCGTATCCCCATCCTGGGGGTCTGTCTGGGCCACCAGGCCATCGGCGCGGCCTTTGGCGGCAGGATCGTCAGGGCCCCCCGTCTGATGCACGGCAAAACCTCTCTCATCTATCACGACGGCAAAGATATCTTCCAGGGGATCCCCAACCCCTTTGAAGCCACCCGCTATCATTCCCTCATCGTGGACCGGGAGAGCCTGCCGGACTGCCTGGAAATCTCGGCCCAGACCGCAGTGGGGGAAATCATGGGATTGCGTCACAAGGAATTTGCCATTTACGGGGTGCAATTTCACCCGGAGTCCATTTTGACCACCGAGGGACTTAACCTGTTGCAGAATTTTTTAAAGCGCCGGCGAGGGTGAAGGAGGGACGAAGAGGGTAGGGGAGGAAAATTTGGGGAAACCCCACTTTTTTGAAAAAAGTGAGGTTCCCCCAAACCCCCTCCTGGAAAAACCGAAGGGTTTGTAGCCTGCGGCTTCAATCGCAGCAAGAGGATCAATGGATCAAGAGGCAAATCCAGAAAAGGACCGGGGGGACGGCCTGGACCCTGCCACCACGCCCGCGGACCAGCCCGCGGACAAGCCCCACCCGGAATACGACATCAATATCTTCAAAGACTGGTGCAAGGAATGCGGCATCTGCGCGGCGTTTTGCCCCCAGAAATGCATCACTCTGGATGAAAACGGGGTGCCGGTGGTGGACCAAGCTCAAAAGTGCACCGGCTGCCGCTGGTGCGAGCTGCATTGCCCGGATTTTGCCATCTGTGTCCGGGAGCGCCCGGCCAAAAAAGCGACAGAAGAGGCAGACTGAAATTTTTTAGTGACCTTTTTGCGCCTTGGCGTCTTTGCGTGAGGTCGACTATCTCAGGCCAAGACGCAAAAACGCTAAGAAGACCGAAAACCAGGAGATTATAAATGGCCGACTACGGGGACGGTAAACCCCGGCTGCTGCAGGGCAATGAAGCCGTGGTAGAAGGCGCCTTGTACGCGGGTTGCCGGTTTTTCGCGGGTTATCCCATCACCCCGGCCACGGAGATCAGCGAAGTCATGTCTTACCGCCTACCGGCGGTGGGGGGCACCTTCATCCAGATGGAGGATGAGATCGCCTCCATGGGCGCGGTCATCGGCGCTTCTTTAGCCGGCGCCAAGGCCATGACCGCCACCAGCGGCCCCGGCTTTTCTCTGATGCAGGAAAACCTGGGATTTGGCTGCGTGGCGGAAGTGCCTTTAGTCATCGTCAACGTCATGCGGGGCGGCCCCAGCACCGGGCTGCCCACTCAGGTCAGCCAGGGGGACGTGATGCAGGCCCGCTGGGGCACCCACGGCGACCACCCCATCATCGTTTTGGCCGCGGCCACCACCTGGGACTGTTTTATCCTCACGGTCAAGGCCTTCAACCTGGCGGAGAAATACCGCACCCCGGTCATCCTCCTGTCGGACGAAGTGGTGGCCCACACCCGGGAGAAGATTGTGCTCCCCCCGCCGGGGGCCTTGGAAGTGGTGGAGCGCGTCCGCCCGTCCATGCCGCCGGAATGGTATGTGCCCTACGAAGACAACGCCCGGGGCGTGCCGGAGATGGGCATCTTTGGGGACGGCTACCGCTACCACGTCACCGGGCTCATCCACGATGTGCACGGCTTTCCCACGGAGCGCCCGGATGAGATTGTGCCCTTTCTCAACCGCCTGTTCCGCAAGATCACCCAGCACTTCGCTGATATCCAGATGGTGGAGGAAGAACTGACGGAAGATGCGGAGGTGCTGGTTATCGCTTACGGCTCCGTGTCCCGCTCGGCCAAACGGGCCGTTACCGAAGCCCGCCAGCGGGGGATAAAGGCAGGACTTATAAAACTCGTCACCTTGTGGCCTTTTCCCCGCAAAATCCTGGAACCCTTGCTGGCCCGGGTGCGCGGCGTGCTGGTGCCGGAATTAAATATGGGCCAGATGTCCAGGGAAGTGAAACGGGTGAACCAGGGGATGACCCGGGTGGAGACCTTGAACCGGATTGATGGAAATCTGATTACGCCGGGGGAGATATTTGAGAAGTTGGTTAAATTGTGAAATGAGGTTTTTTAAGAAAAGAATATCTATGGAGAACATGGAATCCAATCGGAGGTTAGGATGAAATCATTAATCTTTTTGGCCTTGTTTCCCCTCTTAATTGCAGGAAATGCTAATGCTGCTCCCCTTAGTGGAAATGAACTCCTGAGAGTTAATGAAGACATACAACTTGGCTATGTTATTGGGTTTTGGGAAGGGGCAAATCTTGGGGTACTTTATGCAAAATTAAAAGGAATAAATTTAGATGAACTATCAACTTGTACAGACAAATGGACACGTTTTCAATTTGAAGCAATCGTTAAGCAATACCTAAGAAATAACCCTCAAAGATGGGATGAACCAATGTACACGCTTATAATCGATGCCCTGCAAGATTCTTGCCGAAAAAAGAAAAGATAAATGAGCCAGAGGTAAATTTCTGTAAGGAGCGCACCCTCCACAATTGTCCATGAAAAGAGAAGGGAAATGGCTCTATTGATAGAGTAGGAGATGCTAAATGATAGAACATATGACACCCAAACTATCAAAGGTTTTATATGAAAGAATCAGACTTGTTCGAAGAGATTTAGGAAACCTTCTTTTTCATTTTACTAGAACTCCCATTGATAATTTTGTTTCGATTATTCAAAGTGATGGAGGGATTTGGGAAACACCTGCTTCAGCTTCCACTGTATTAGCTAAAATATTATCTGAAGCAAAACTAATTGGTACATCGAGATGGACTTATGGACAAAACTGTATTTGTTTTACAGAAGCACCAATACAGGAAATTAACTCAATATTTGCTCTTATCGAAATTGCATCTTCAAAAGAGGAGAGACCAAGGTATGAGCCATATGGAGTTGCAGTCAGCAAAAAATGGTTGTTCTCAAAGGGTGGAAGGCCAGTAATATATGATCATCCAGATGCTTTAAAGGAAGTTCCAGAAAATATGAAATATCGCTTTGTTCCCTATGACCCGGAACATGAAATTGATTTCACATGGGAGCGGGAGTGGCGAATCAAAGCTGATTATATTCAACTTGATCCTAATGAAACATTGGTCATAGTTCCAACTTCTGAAGAAGCGTTTAGAATTGTTTACGATTTTGCCAATATCGAATCCGACTATGATCGTGATGGTAGCCCGATGGGCGGCATTTATCACATACCAAAGTGGTTAGCCGTTTCCTTAGATTTATTTGGCTTTAATTCTTAATGAGTTGCTTTTTTGTAGCGTTGCGCCCCTACGGAACTGGTGGGCAATGCCTACCTTACATTTTTAAATTTGCTTAATTGCCGGCGGGCGCGGAGGCCCACCACAACAAAAATCAAAAACGAAGCACTAAAAACGAAAAACGAAAAGCTGAAAGCTGAGAGCTGAGAGCTAACAATATGACCGCGGAAGTCACCAAACTCATCCACAAATACCTGCGGCACGAAAAAAAGTTCCCCCATGTCTGGTGTCCGGGGTGCGGGAACGGCATCGTGTTAGGCGCGCTCATCCGGGCCATCGACCGCACCGGGTTTACCAAGGACGAGATTGTCCTGGTGTCCGGCATCGGCTGTGCGGGCCGCATGTCCGTGTACGCGGACTTCAACACCCTGCACACCACCCACGGCCGGGCCCTGACTTTCGCCACCGGCGTCAAGCTGGCCAACCCCAAACTCCAGGTGATCGTGGTCATGGGCGACGGCGACGCCACCGCCATCGGCGGCAACCATTTTATCCATGCGGCCCGGCGCAACCTCAACCTCACGGCCATCATCATCAACAACAATATCTACGGCATGACCGGCGGGCAGTACTCTCCCACCACCCCTTACGGGGCTTGGGCCACCACCGCGCCCTACGGCCACATCGAACACGCCTTTTCCATCGCCGAGATGGCCGTCACCGCCGGAGCCGCCTGGGTGGGCCGGGGCACGGTTTACCACGCCACCCTCCTGGATCAGTTGATGGAGGCGGCTATCTTAAAACGCGGCTTTGCCGTGGTGGAAGTCATCAGCCACTGCCATACCCAATATGGCCTGAAAAATAAACTGGGCGGGCCGGTGGAAATGATGCAACGCCAGAAAGACCTGGCCGTCAAAGTGGAAAAAGCCAAAACCATGACCGAGGAAGAACTTAAAGACAAAATCACCATCGGTACCCTGGTGGATAGGGACCTGCCCATCTATACCCAGGAATACCGCAAAATCCGGGAAGCCGCCCAGGCGGCTTTGGGAGGGGAGAATTAAGATTTTGGGGGAGGGCCGGGGGAACGCAGTTCCCCCGCCCTCCCCCAACCCCCCTCCCAGCTCCCTGTAAGGGGTCGGGGAAGGCGGGGCCTGTGGCCCCGACTTCCCCGACCAAAAAAACTTAAGGGTTGGGGGAGAGGGTCTGGGAAAGGGGGCAGGGGCCACTTACAAAAAAGCCCCTGGCCCCCTCCCCCAAAGACATAGATTAGTGGCACAGGCGTCTCGCCTGTGCTCCTCTGTCATTCTGAGCGCCGCGAAGAATCTAGATTCTTCACTCCGCTACGCTCCGTTCAGAATGACATTAATAAGCTGGTTTCCATCCCTCGGAGCATTTATGGCAAAGCGCTACGAAATCAGGTTGGCCGGGTCCGGCGGTCAGGGGTTGATATTGGCCGGGATTATTTTGGCTGAGGCCGCGGGCCTTTATGACGGCAAGTTTGTCTGTCAGACACAGAGTTACGGCCCCGCGGCCCGGGGTGGGGCGAGCAAAGCCGAGGTGGTCATCAGTGATGAGGAGATAGACTATCCCAAGGCCATCCAGCCGGATGTGCTGCTGGCCATGAATCAAAAATCCCTGGACACTTATCTTTCTGATCTGAAACCGGACGGCCTGCTTCTGGTGGACGCCACCTTTGTCACAGAAATACCCGCCACCGGCGCGGTGGCCATCCCTTTTACCCGGATAGCCCGGGAATTGGGGAAAGAAATGGCCGCCAATATCGTGGCCCTGGGGGCCCTGGCGACCCTCAGCGGCGCGGTCACGCTCAAGAGTCTTAGAACCGCAGTCCTGGCCCGGGTTCCTCCAGGCACCGCGGAACTGAATAAAAAAGCCCTGGCCGCGGGGATCGCGGCAGCCAGGAAGTACTTGAAGAAGAGCGCCACCAACAAAATCTTTTAACTTAAACCAGGAAAAAACGTATTCAAAAATGGAAAGGGATAACTATTCAGACCCAATAGACACCGTCTTTTGCCTCTGTATTGATTTGAAAAAATCAGTAGAGTTTGGGATGAGTTTGCCCCAATATAAGCGGATAATTTTTCATAAAGCTATATATGATGTTCCTTTGACTGAAATTAGAAAACTTAAGTTAGAAAAAGATACTAAATTTACTGGGGATGGGTGGTTGGCATTCTGTAAGGCTGATAAATTGAATGCTTTATGTTGTTTGGCCCTAATTTTGGCCAAGACGCTTCAAGAAGAAATTGGCCGAAGACTAAAAATGGATAAAAATGTTATTCCCCCCCTTAAATTGGCGATTTGCGGCGGCTCGGATCATCCAATAACTTGGCCGGATGGCCGAAGGGAGTGGGTGGGCGACAGTGCCCGCCGCGCCGTGAGGGCGTGTAACCGAGAAACATATCTGAATAGTGTGGTAATAGACCATATGGTCAGGCTCAGCTTTTCTGGAAATTTTTCATCTACCAAAGAAAATATTCCTCTGGGAAAAGAAGAGGAATCTCGTGACCTATTTGTTTTGGGTCATATAAATAGAGAAATTGTTGTCAATTCTGATACTCCTGCATATTTTGTTTATACATTCGATAAAATTGGATATAAGCAAGACTCTGATATTATTGCACATAACGTATCGAAAAGATACAATAAAGATTATTTATCAGCAGATATAGAAGAAAAGAAAGCTATTTTACAAAGCTGGAACTGCCTTATAAAAAGCAGTGCTAGTTATCATACTGCACTCGATGTATTTAATGATATTCTGAATGCGAATATTAAACCAAATATTTATAATTACAATACCCTTATATCAAAGGCCCCAAATCCTTCTGTCGGCCAATCATGGCTTAATAAATTGAAGGCCGAGGGCATCCAGCCCGACGTGGTCACCTACAGCACCCTCATGAACCTGGCCCAGGACTTCAATTCGGGCCGGGAAGTGCTGCAGGAGATGAAGACCGAGGGCATCCTCCTCAATGTGGTCACTTACAGCACCCTCATGAACCTGGCCCAGGACTTCAATTCGGGCCGGGAAGTGCTGCAGGAGATGAAGACCGAGGGCATCCTCCCCAATGTGGTCACTTACAACACCCTCATGAACCTGGCCCAGGACTTCAATTCGGGCCGGGAAGTGCTGCAGGAGATGAAGACCGAGGGCATCCTCCCCAATGTGGTCACTTACAGCACTTTATTTAAAAAGGATTTGACCGGAATATCGGCTGATGAACTTCTGGAGTGGTATCATCAGCAAGATTTCCATCCTGATACCCCATTACAGGCTGCGATCTCACAATACCGCACAAAAAAAGAAATTAAGCAAGCATTACGAATTGTTTTATCTTTTCCTCACCTTCAGGCTTCCCAAAAACTTTTTCGGGATTGCAGTGAAGAATCACTCGCTTATTTCAAAGAGTTATTTGATAACGACCATGATAATTCTAATGCAGTTTATGGGTTGGGGTTGGTATATTGGGAAATTGGAAATAAAAATGAAGCTAAAATATACTTAATTAAGGCAAAAATTTTATCAACTACAATAAGAAGAAATAAACATATAGATTCAATACTTGAAGAAATTGGATAATCTTAGAATAAAAGGAATAACTTATGCTAAAAGAAGCCATCTTTAAGGTGGTCACCCGGCAGGATTTGACGGAAGAGGAGATGGTCCAGGCCATGGAGATTATCATGACCGGCCGGGCCACCGAAGCCCAGATCGGGGCCTTTATCACCGCGCTGCGCATGAAGGGGGAGACGGTGACGGAGATCACCGCGGCCGCCAAAGTCATGCGGGCCAAGGCCACCCGCATCCCCATCGGCAACAACCTGGTGGACCTGGATACGGACGAAATCAATGTGGACTGGGAGACCGTGGTGGACACCTGCGGCACCGGCGGCGACGCCACCTCCACCTTCAACGTCTCCACCACCACCGCGTTTGTGGTGGCCGGCGCGGGCCTCAAAGTGGCCAAACACGGCAACCGCGCCGTCTCCTCCCGCTGCGGCTCTGCCGATGTCATTGAGGCCTTGGGCATCAACCTGACCCTGACGCCGGAACAGGTGGCGGCCTGCGTCAATGAGGTGGGTATCGGCTTTCTCTTCGCCCCCCAGCTTCACGGGGCTATGCGCTACGCCATCGGCCCCCGCCGCGAGATCGGCATCCGCACCATTTTTAACATCTTAGGGCCCCTCACCAACCCGGCGGGAGCCAATGTCCAGGTGCTGGGGGTCTATGACCCGAGCCTTACCGAACCCCTGGCCCAGGTGCTGGGCAACCTGGGTGGCAAAAGCGCCTTTGTGGTTTACGGTGAAGGCTCTTATGACGAAATCAGCATCGTGGGCCCCACCCGGGTGAGCCAACTCAAAGACGGCCAGGTGCGCACTTATACCATCAGCCCGGAGGACTTCGGCCTGAAAAGGGGGACCTTGAGCGACATTAAAGGCGGGGATGTCTTCGACAACGCCCGCATCGTGCGCCGGGTGCTGGAAGGGGAGGGGGGCCCCCGGGAAGATATGGTGGCCTTAAACGCCGCGGCCGCGTTCATCGCCGCGGGCCTGGCGCCGGACTTCCCGCAAGGCATCGCCCTGGCCCGAGATACCATCCACTCCGGCAGGGCCAAGGCCAAACTGGCCGCGCTGGTGGAGAAGAGTAAGAGTTTTGGGGGAGGGGGCTAAGGGCCGCAGGCCCTTACCCTTACAAAAAACTCCCCCAAACCCCCACCCCCAATCCCATAAGTTTTGGGGCTGGGAAGGCGGGGCCAACGGCCCCGCCTTCCCAGCCCCCCTTAAAGGGGGTAGGGAGGGGAGCTTGAGGGGAGGGCGGGGGATCTCGATCCCCCGACCCTACCCTCAAAGCCCATCCAAACCATATGGACTTTTTAGCGAAGATAGTGGCCCGGAAGTTGGAGGAGTCGCTCCGGTTATTTGAGTCCGGGGTGGTGGAAGAGTTTAAGGCGGCCATTGCCCAAAGGCCGGCGCCCTTGAGCTTGAAGGCGGCCCTGGATGATGCTCCTTTTCCAGCCATCATTGCCGAGGTCAAGCGGGCCTCACCTTCCAAGGGCGAGTTCGGCCTCAAATGGGACCCGGTGGAGTTGGCCACGATTTATCAGGAAAACGGCGCCGCGGCCATCTCGGTGTTGACCGAGACCGTTTTTTTTAAGGGCGACCCCGATTCTATCCGGCGGATGCGGCCGGTGATCAGGCTGCCCATCTTGCGCAAGGATTTTATCCTGGAGCCCATCCAGGTTTACGAGACCGCGGCCTTGGGGGCCGACGCCCTGCTGTTGATCGTCAGTCTGTTGCAATTGGGCAAACTCAAGGCCTTGCTTTTATTGACGCGTTCCCTGGGACTGGAAGCCCTGGTAGAAGTGCATACCAAAGAAGAGATGGAGACGGCCCTGGCGGCCGGCTCACGGCTCATCGGCATCAATTCAAGGGACTTGCACACTTTCAAAATGTACCCGAACCGGCCCCTGGAACTGGCCCCCCTGGCCCCGGTGGGAGTGACCCTGGTGGCCGCCTCGGGGCTTAACACAAGGGCCGACCTGGAGCGCCTGGTGGCAGCCGGTGTCAAGGCCTTCCTCATCGGTGAAACCCTGGTCACCGCCGGGGACCCGGGGAGGAAATTAAGGGAGTTGCTTGGGGAAGGGGAGATGTAGAACAGCCGCCCCCGGCTGTTTTTGTGCAGGCGAGGGCGCCTACTCTACATTCCTGGCCCTCCCCCCAAATGGACTTATAAATGGTGCGGATTAAAATCTGCGGGATCACGAATTTAGAGGACGCCTTGCTGGCCACCCGCCTGGGGGCCCACGCCCTGGGGTTTATTTTTTATCCCCAAAGCCCCCGGAAAGTTGACGCGGAAGCAGCCCGGGCCATTATTGCCCAGTTGCCCCCATTGGTACTGAGCGTTGGCGTGTTCGTGGATGAAGAGGCTGCCGTAGTACGGGAGCTCGCCGCCCGGGTGGGACTGGATTGGCTGCAGTTGCACGGCCAGGAGTCGCCGGAGTATTGCCGGAGCTTGGGTCGCAAGGTGATCAAAGCGTTTCGTATTAAGGACGAGGCCTCCCTGGCTATCCTGGCGGTTTACAATGGCGCGGCCCAGGCCTTCCTGTTGGACACTTACCGCTCAGGCCAAGTGGGCGGCACCGGGGAGAGCTTCGACTGGCAACTGGCCCGGGAGGCCAAAAAATACGGCCCCATTATCCTGGCCGGGGGCCTGACCCCGGAAAATGTGGCCCGGGCCATCAAAATCGCCCAACCCCAGGCCGTGGACGTGGCCAGCGGCGTGGAAGCCACCCCGGGTAAAAAAGACCCTGAGAAACTGCGGGCCTTTTTTGCGGCGGTGAGAGAGGCATAGAAATTTGGGAGAGGGGGCTAAGGGTCGGAGGTAGCTATCAGCGATCAGCGGTCAGCAATCAGCTTTGGCTTATCCTCAGATTTTCCACTCATGCCAAAAAGCTGAAAGCTGACGGCTGAAAGCTGACTGCTGTTTTTCCCCTGGCCCTCCCCCCAAAACACCATCAAGGAGGCAATCTTGTTACCGGATCGGCATGGCAGGTTCGGGCGGTATGGGGGTCGGTTTGTGCCGGAGACCCTGATGCCCGCCCTGTTGGAGTTGGAGGCGGCGTATCGCCGCATCAGTCGGGAGGCTCAGTTCAAGCGGGAGTTGGCCTGGTATTTAAAGGATTATGTGGGCCGGCCCACGCCTCTTTATTTTGCCCGACACCTGACGGAAGCCTTGGGTGGGCCCCAGATATATATAAAGCGGGAAGATTTGGCCCACACCGGGGCCCACAAGATCAACAATACTCTGGGTCAGGGGCTGTTGGCCCGGCGCATGGGCAAGCGCCGCCTCATTGCCGAAACCGGCGCGGGGCAGCACGGGGTGGCCACCGCCACGGTGGCGGCCTTGTTGGGCCTTGAGTGCGACATCTACATGGGCACCGAAGACATCCGCCGCCAGCGCCTCAATGTCATCCGCATGCGTCTGTTGGGGGCCAAGGTGATTCCGGTGGAGTCCGGCAGCTGCACCTTAAAAGACGCCATGAACGAGGCCATCCGGGATTGGGTGACCAACGTGCGCCATACCCATTATGTCCTGGGGTCGGTGGGGGGTCCTCATCCCTATCCCATGATAGTGCGGGATTTCCAGGCGGTCATCGGCCGGGAGGCCAGGGCCCAGTTGCGCCGCGCCACCCGCCGCCTGCCCCAATGTCTGGTGGCCTGCGTGGGCGGCGGCAGCAATGCCATGGGGCTGTTTTATCCTTTTTATCAGGACCCGGTGCGCTTCGTCGGGGTGGAGGCCGCGGGTCACGGCTTGGACAGCGATTATCATTCCGCCACTCTGGTGGCCGGCACCGTGGGGGTGCTCCACGGCGCCTTCAGCTACCTGCTCCAGGACGCCTGGGGCAACATTAAAGAAGCCCACTCCCTGGCCCCGGGGCTGGATTATCCCGGGGTGGGGCCGGAGCACGCCTATCTCAAGGATCAGGGCCGGGCCGAATATGTGGCCGTGACCGACACGGAGGCTCTGGAAGGCTTCAAGTTGCTGTCCCAGACCGAGGGCATCCTGCCGGCCCTGGAAAGCGCCCATGCCGTCGCCTATCTAAAAACCCTCG
>JAUXZG010000078.1 GCA_030694005.1 Desulfobaccales bacterium
GCCACTAGTTTCTCCTCAAACTCCCCTCCTAACCCCCTGTAAGGGGTTGGGGGAGGGGGTTTGGGGGAGGGGGCAGGGGCCGTCGGCCCCTGGCCCCCTCCCCCAAGCACTTTCCTCGCCCGTCCCGGCAGCCGCGTCGTGAGTTGGGGGTCGTCGGCCAGGACCGTGCCCACGCCCACTAAAATGGCGTCCACCTGGTGGCGCAGGCGGTGGCCGAAAGCCCGGGCGGCCTCGCCGGTGAGCCACTGGCTTTCGCCTCCTGCCGTGGCGATCTTCCCGTCCAGCGAGCAGGCGGCCTTGGCGATGACAAAAGGAAGGCCCGTGGTAGTCCACTTGTACCAGGCCTCGTTGAGCCGCCGGGCCTGGGCCTCCAGCAGTCCCACCTCCACCTCTACCCCATGCGCGGCGAGATATGCGGCCCCGCCCCCGGTGACCTGGGGGTTGGGGTCCGGGGAGGCGATAATCACCCGGTGCACCCCGGCCTTTAGAATTGCCTGGGTGCAGGGCGGGGTGCGGCCGTGATGGTTGCAGGGCTCCAAGGTGACATACAGGTCGGCCCCCCTGGCCTCGGCCCCGGCTTTGCGTAAGGCCTCCACTTCCGCATGGGCTTCCCCCAACCGGCGGTGATACCCCCGGCCCACCAGCTGGCCCTCCCGCACCACCACCGCGCCCACCATGGGGTTGGGGGACACCCAGCCCGCACCCCGAGCCGCCAGCTTAAGGGCCAGTTTCATGTAAGCAGCTTCAGGTTCAGACATAACTAGCGGTCTGTATCATAATTAAGTAGCCTTATAATTCCCTCCCCCTTGAGGGGGGAGGGTTAGGGTGGGGGTGGGAAACTGCTGCAATTCCCCCTCCCCCTAACCCCCTCCCACCAGGGGAGGGGGGAAAAATGGCTTTTATCAATGTTCATCTAATCATGGAACACTCCACTAGATTCTTCGCTGCGCTCAGAATGACAAAGGAGCACAGGCAAGATGCCTGTGCCACCATAATAGTGAGGTTCTTTGGGGGAGGAGGCCAGGGGCCGGTGGCCCCTGCCCCCTCCCCTCAAATCACTCTTTCTCTCCCCCCTCCTTCCGGTTGGCCAGGAGGTGGCGGATTTCTTCCATGAAGTCGGTGGCGTCGGTGAAGTGGCGGTACACCGAGGCGAAGCGCACAAAGGCCACTTCGTCCCACTCCCTCAGTTTACTCATAACCCTTTCGCCGAGCCAGGTGGAGGGGATTTCCCGCTGGCCGGACTCCAGCATTTCCCGTTCCAGGTTGTCCAGGAAGTTTTCGATGGCGTCGATGGAGACCGGGCGTTTTTCGCAGGCCTTTTTGATGCCCTCATAGAGTTTGGGGCGCTGGTAGGGTTCCCGGCGGGCGTCCTTTTTGACGATCAGGGGCATGGTCTCCTCCACCTGTTCGTAGGTGGTGAAGCGCCGCTGGCAGTTGAGGCATTCCCGCCGCCGTCTGATGGCGTTGGCTTCCCGGCTGGGGCGGGAGTCGATCACCTTGTTGTTGGTGTTGTGGCAGTAAGGGCAACGCATAGGATTATCCGCAAAAAAAATAAGGCCCAGAAGATCTTAAATATCTGGGCCTGCTGGGATCCGCCTTGGCAGCAGGGGAACGGTGGATCCGGTTTGCCTTAAAAAGATGATTATTAAGAAAGGGCCTCATGCCCATTCATCGGCAAAAAGGGGAAAGTTGCGGCAAAGGTCTTGAACCTGGGCCTCCAGTTTATTAAGGCGGGCCTCATCCTTAATGGCGGTCAGGGCTTGATGCATGAGGTCGGCAATGATTTCCATCTCTCGCTCCTTCATGCCCCGGGTGGTTACCGCCGGAGTACCTACCCGAATGCCGCTGGTAATGGTGGGAGGCCGCTGATCGAAGGGAATGGCGTTCTTGTTCACGGCAATGCCGGCCTGATTCAGGGCATCTTCCGCCTCCTTACCGGTGAACCCGGTGAGGGTCAGGTCGATGAGGACCAGGTGGGTGTCGGTACCCCCGGCCACCAGACGGTAGCCTTTTTTTAAGAACTCCCGGGCCAGGGCGCGGGAGTTGGCGATGATCTGTTCCTGGTAACGCTTGAAGCTCGGAGCCAGGGCTTCCTTAAAGGCCACCGCCTTGGCGGCGATGATGTGCATCAAGGGACCGCCTTGCATGCCCGGAAATATTTGACTATCCAAGGCCTTGCCGTATTGCTCCTTGGCCAAAATGAGGCCGCCCCGGGGGCCCCTTAAGGTCTTATGGGTAGTGGAGGTGACAAAATCGGCCACCGGCACCGGATTGGGGTGGAAGCCCGCGGCGATCAAGCCGGCGATATGGGCCATGTCCACCAGGAGGTAGGCCTCCACCTCCCGGGCGATTTCGGCGAAGGGGGCAAAATCCATCACCCGAGGATAGGCGCTGGCCCCGGCGATGATCATCTTGGGACGGTGGCTAAGCGCCAGTTCCCTTATCACCGCAAAGTCGATCTCTTCCGTCTGCCGGTCCACTTCATAAGTTACCGCCTTGAATAAGCGGCCGGAGAAACTGACTGAGGCTCCGTGGCTCAGGTGCCCACCATGGGCCAGGTCCAGGCCCATGATGGTATCGCCGGGTTTAAGATAGGAGAAATAGACCGCCATGTTGGCCTGGGTGCCGGAATGGGGCTGCACATTGGCGTAATTAGCCCCGAACAGCTGCTTCACCCGGCTCAAGGCCAGGTTCTCGGCGGTATCGACAAATTCACAGCCGCCGTAATAGCGACGGCCGGGGTAGCCTTCGGCGTATTTATGGGTCAGGATGGACCCCTGGGCCTGGAGCACCGCGTTGCTGATAAAATTTTCCGAGGCAATCATCCCCAACTTGTCCAGTTGGCGTCGGCGCTCAAGTTCGATGACCGCATAGATCTCGGGATCGGTGCGGGCCAGGTCGTCCATTATGCGGTTCCTGCTTGCGAGGGTGCTTCTTGGGCCAACTTCTCCAGAAGTTCCAGACGCTCCTGGTGGCGGCCGCCGTCAAAGGGGGTGCTTAGCCAGACGCGCACAATTTCTTTGGCCAAATCCGGTCCGATGATCCGCCCCCCCATGACCAGGACATTGGCATTGTTGTGGCGCCGGCTCATGATGGCAGAAAAAAGATCGTGGCATAAAGCGGCCCGGATGCCGGGGAAGCGGTTGGCCAGGATACTCATCCCCAAGCCGGTGCCGCAGATCAAGATCCCCCTGGCGTTGGGGCGGGCTCTAATTGTGTCAATCACCTTTTTGCCATAAAGGGGATAATGCACCGATTCCTCGGAGCTGTCGCAGCCGAGATCCGTAACCGGCGCTTTGAGTTCGCTGAGCAGCTGGAGTATTTCCTGTTTCAGGCCATAACCGGCGTGATCGCAGGCGATGGCGATGATTTCCGGATCAGGATTGGGCCTGCCGGGCCTGGACGAAACTGGTAACATCCTGGACGGTCCTCAGCTTTTCGGCTTCATCATCGGCGATTTCAAAGCCGAATTCTTCTTCCATGGCCATGATCAACTCCACCAGGTCCAGGGAGTCGGCCCCCAGGTCGTCCACAAAAACCGCCTCCGGGGTGACTTCGGAGCGCTCCACTCCCAGTTTGTCCACGATTATATCGATCACTTTGTCTTCAACTGCACCCATGGGCAAAAACCTCCTCTTTGACTTAAACCATCAGCATGCCGCCGTTCACATGAATAACCTGTCCGGTGATGTAGGCCGCGGTGTCGCTGGCCAGGAAAACCACCGCCTGAGCCACTTCCTCTGGGGTGCCAAAGCGGCTTAAGGGAATCTGGGCCAGCATCTCGGCCCTGGTCTTTTCCGGCAAGGACGCCGTCATCTCCGTCTGGATAAACCCTGGGGCCACCGCGTTGACCGTGATGTGGCGGGAGGCCAACTCCCGGGCCACCGCCTTGGTCAACCCAATCAGGCCGGCCTTGGAGGCCACATAGTTGGCCTGGCCGGGATTACCCATCAGACCCACCACCGAGGAAATGTTGATGATGCGTCCGTACCGCTGTTTGAGCATGGGCTTGCTTACGGCCCGGATGCAGTGGTAAGCACCCTTGAGATTGACATCCAGGACCTGATCCCATTCCGCCTCTTTCAGGCGGACGATCAGGTTGTCCCGGGTGATGCCGGCGTTGTTGACCAGGATATCCAGACGCCCGCTTTCTTTGATGATTTCGTCTACGGCCTGTTGCACCGCGCCGGCGTCGGCCACATTGAAAGTCACCACCCGGGCTTTAGCCCCCTTGTCCTCCACCCCCTTTTGCGTCAGGGCCGCCTCGTCTAAGTTGGCTACGTCGTTGATATAAATCATTATACCGGGCTGGGCCAAGGCCAGGGCGATGGCCCGGCCAATGCCCCGGGCAGCGCCGGTCACTAAAGCCACTCGCATCTCGTCCATCATATCATTAACTAGAGTTAGGCAACCTTTAGTTTACCAAATTTAAGGCAGTTAAGGGTGGGAAAAACGGCAGGCCCGCCAACCCCCTCTTGGACTCGCTGGGTAATTTACATAAAACGATTTTCCGAAAAATGAAAGAGGTTTATTTCACTTTTTTATCAGATGTCAGTCGTCAGCTATCAGCAACCAAAAATCAGGCGTCCTTTGAACAGATGCTGGGTTCCAATTTTAACTTTGTGAAATTATTAATATATTCTTTGATAAAGAAAGCCCGATATCTTCTTCTTTAAAGCTGACCGCTGACCGCGCCTTTTACCGCCGGTCCTTTTTGATCTCCTGGATCAGGGCCGGGATAATCTCGAACACGTCGCCCACCAGGCCCACATCGGCCACCTTAAAGATGGGAGCCGCCGGGTCTTTGTTTATGGCCACGATGAAATCCGAGGATTGCATCCCCACCAGGTGTTGGGCCGCGCCGGAAATGCCGCAGGCGATATACAGTTTCGGGGAGACGGTCTTGCCGGTCTGGCCGATCTGGTGGGGGTAAGGGAGCCAACCGGCATCCACCGCGGCCCGGGTGGCCCCGACGGCGCCTCCCAGCAGGTCTGCCAGTTCCTCCAGCAGGCGGAAATTTTTGGCCTCTTTCAGGCCCCGGCCCCCGGCCACGATGACCTCCGCGGCAGCCAGGGGAATTCGCTCTTTTATTTCCAAAACCGTGCTGAGAAAACGACTGCGGGCCGCAGCCTGAAGGCTCGAAAGCACTACCCGGATTACTTCCCCGTCCGGAGCCGGCTCGGGAGCGCGAGGTTTGAAGACCCCGGGGCGGGCGGTGGCCATCTGGGGAAAGGTGCGAGGCGTGATGATGGTGGCCATGATATTGCCGCCGAAGGCCGGGCGGGTCTGGAGCAACAAACGCTTTTCCAGATCTATATGGAACGCCGTGCAATCCGCGGTGAGGCCAGTCTGTAGGGCCGCGGCCACCCGGGGGATGAAGGCCCGGCCCAGATAAGTGGCCCCGGCCAGGATGATCTCGGGCCGGAATTTCTGGGCCAGTTCGGTAAGCGCGGACGCATAAGGCTCTTCCAAAAAGTTTTTCAGGAGGGGGTGCTCCAGCAGATAGACCTGGTTTGCCCCGGCAGTCAGCAGGGTAGGGGCCAGGGGCGCCACCCCCTCGCCCAGAAGCACCGCCGCCACTTTTACTTGCAAAGCCTCCGCCAGACGCCGCCCTTCCCCCAGCAGTTGCAGGGTCACCGGGGCCAGGACCCCGTGGCGTTGCTCCGCAAAGACCCACACCCCATCCGGCGGTACCGCGGGCCGCGGGGCCGGCCCCGCCACTTCGGGCACCGCCAGGGCCTCCACTTCACAGACCTCCAAACAGGCCCCGCAAAGATTGCAGCCCTCGCCGATGACCAGGGTCTCCCCCTCCAGGCTCAATACTCCGAAGGGACAGACCTCCACGCACTGGCCGCAGGCGGTACACCTATCGGAATAAAAAATCAGGCTCATGTTTAGCTTTTAATGGTGATTACAAGCTGTTGCAAAACTTAGATTCTCAGCGAAATGTCATTCTGCGCGTAGCGAAGAATCTCGTATTTCCAATAAGTAGAGATCCTTCATTTCGTTCAGGATGACAGAAAAAATCGTTTTTTTTACTCGTTCCCAAGTTGTACTTGGGAATGAAACTGAATGCCAAGCTAAGCTTGGCCGGCAAAGGCGTTCCCAAGCCAAGCTTGGGGACGAGGCTTTCTAGTATCGTGTTTCAGGAATATCTTGATCAATAACGGGGCTTTTTCCCTCCCCCTTGAGGGGGGAGGGTCAGGGTGGGGGTGATATTCTTTTAGGTCATTCCTGCTCGTTATCACCCTCCCCCCAACCCCCTCCCCTCAAGGGAGGGGGAGTTTTTTGAGCCAAGATATATTAAAGATAAAATGCTTCTAGTGGCACAGGCGTCTCGTCTGTGCCAGCGCAGGCTAAAGCCTGCGTCTACAACTCCCGTGCCGCCGAGGGCGGCGGCGCTACATTTTCATGCTTTGGGGTGCGCCAAAAGCTCATGAACGACTCGCTTCCAAGCCTGGCTTGGGAACCAGATTCTCCTATGATTGCCGGATCACCTGCCCTCAACATTTAACAATGTTGTATATTTATTCAATATCCTGATGGTCAAATAGATTGCCAAACCGATACCGAAAATAATTATCCAGAACCTATCGATACCTAGCTTACCGTGTAGAGAGGTTTCAGCAACTAATGCCAATACCGTAAATGTTACAATGATGGCAAAAAAGGCGGTGTATTCTCTCTTAATGGCATTTCTTAAAGAAAATGGTAAATCCGGCTTGGTCCAGTTTCTAAATCTGGGGATAAAAGCTGGAGTTTTATCAGCCCATACTGAGAAAGATTCACCAAATTGTTCTTGAAGAAATTCTTCTTCGGCAAACATTATCCTTTCATAATATATCCAAAATATGAGGATTATAATTAGACTGAACCACCATAATCTTGGGAATAAGGAGATGCCCAGCCAAATAAGTAAATTCCCTAAATAAAGAGGATGTCTGACAATAGAATATATCCCCGTCGTGTTCAAAACATTGGCAATTTGCCCTCTGGTATTACGGCCGGAGGTCCCCAGGGGAACATGACCTATCGTAAAAATCCGAATGCCCAAACCCAAAAAGGAGATTAATAAACAGAATATTTCCCATAATATTTCTAAGGCATAACTATCATAGGGATATTTAATATTTCTACACGCCACCAGCAAAACCGCAACCAGGGGTAATGGTAGAAAACTCCTCCATTTGAACAGCCAATCACCGCTCTTCTTAAATTCCTCTTTTAGGGCCATGGGCTCATGTATCAGTAGTAAAAGGTTTTACTGCGGCAGGGACCGAGACAGAAATTATCTGGTTATCTAGTGGGACGTTCCTTAAATAAGATGACATTTAAAATTAGCCAAGGGCGTTAAATTTAGAGAAGAATTACCCCCCTTTTCTAAAGGGGGGCAGGGGGAATTTTGGGGTAATCGTTGGAAAATCCCCCTAAATCCCCCTTTACCAAAGGGGGACTTAAAAATCTAGAATCCCTATTTTCGCCCCCATTTATAATCATAATTATTTCCGGAACACCACACTAGGCCCCAGGCTTTGCAAACGTTGCCACAACCTGGCCGCCAGTTCCGCCGGGGGGCCGGTCCAGGTTTCCGAGGTGCCCCGGGCCGGTGGGGGAAAGACTTTCACCACCTGGGTGAAAGAGCCGGCCAAGCCCACCTCTTCGGGCGGCAAACCCAGGTCGCCCAGGCCCCACACCGGGATGGGTTCTTTCTTGGCCCGCAGTTTGGCCTTGAAGGAAGGCAGCCGGGGTTCGTTGATTTCCTTGACCACGGTAATCAGGGCCGGAAGCTCAACTTCCACCGCGTCGTAGCCGTGGTCCAGGAGGCGTTCCACCTTAAGTAGGTCGTCCGCGTTGAAAGTAAGTTTGCGGGCCCAGGCCACATAGGGGATGTTCAGGTGCTCGGCGATTTCCGGCCCCACCTGGGCGGTGTCGCCATCAATGGCCTGCTTGCCGCAGAAAATCAGGTCCGCGCCCCCTAATTTTTCAATGGCCCGGGCCAGGGTCAGGCTGGTGGCCCAGGTATCGGCCCCGGCAAAGGCCCGGTCCGACAGGAGCACCGCCGCGTCCGCCCCAAACCCCAGGGCCTCCCGCAAAGCCTCCTCCGCCTGGGGCGGCCCCATGCTCAGCACCGTAACCTTGCCTCCCCGAGCCTCCTTTACCCTTAAGCCCTCCTCCAGGGCATAGAGGTCAAAGGGATTGATCATGGCCTTGACCCCCTCCCTTTTCAGGGTGTGGGTCACCGGGTCCAGACGCACCTCCTGGGTCTCGGGCACTTGTTTGATGCAGACAATGATACGCAGCAAAGCTTAATTACCTTTGAGAGTATTATGTTTATTGAATATTCCATGGAGGTCGTCCCAAAACAAGCTTTAACCCGACCTCAGCGTCTTTAATTAATATTGGATCATTGAGAATACAAATATATAACTCAACAAGATCTCGATTTTTCGTAATTAAAGCGTTTAAACGGACATTTGTCGATTGCCCATCAATATAACAATTCTTTGGATCGACCCTTCCATATCCTTGGTTAATCCTTTTATTAAAAGAATCTCTGCACCTTCCAATATATTGTATTTTTCCGCCGACATTATAGATGTATAAACCGCGCTTATTTAAATACTCTGGATCATCTATATAAAAATTACTATAAACAAGGTCGCCGTAATTATTGAGAAATTCCTTATAAAAAGGGTCATTTCTATTCTTAAGATCAAATAAATATTCTCCAAGCGGTTGTAATAGGTACTGTGAATATCTTTGAAATACGACATCATTAAACTTGGAATATTTTTTATGTTTTAGAGTTTGCGAAAGAGTATTATTGTTTTTATCTTTAAAAATATTGTTATATATCTCTGTTTCAAATCGCAATGAAACTGGATTAAATATGAAATCTTTATTATTCCATGTTAATTTAATAGGTTGAGGCATTTGGTTATCTTCCGAAATTAAACATATGGGGAGAGGGTAAGAAGGGGGAAGAACCACTTATTAAAAAGCTTCTGGTCTTCCCCCCTCAAAATTATTATTATTTCTTCTTGGAATATTCTTTATTCAAGGCCAGGCCGATGATATTGCGCATGATCTGGTTGGTGCCTTCGAAGATCTGGAGGATCTTGGCGTCCCGCATCATTTTTTCCACCGGGTATTCCCGCATGTAGCCGTGGCCGCCCATGACCTGCACCGCGTCCACGGTCACAGCCATGGCCATGTCGGTTGGAAAGAGTTTGGCCATGGCCCCTTCTTTGGAAAAGTCTTTGGGTTTGCTGTCGATAAAGCGGGCCACCGCGTAGACCAGGGCCCGGGCCGCCTCCAGTTTGGTGGCCATGTCGGCCAGCAGGTGTTGCACGGCCTGGAAGGAGAAGATGGACACCCCGAACTGGTGCCGTTCCTTGGCGAAGGAGGCGGCTTCGTCCAGGGCGCTTTGGGCCAGGCCCACGGCCAATGCCCCGGCCCCGGGGCGGGCCAGGTCCAGGGTCCTCATGGTAACGATAAACCCCAGGCCCTCTTTGCCTATGAGGCGGTCTTTGGGAATGCGGCAGTCCTCTAAAATAACCTCCCGGGTGACGGAAGCCCTGATGCCCATCTTTTTTTCTTTTTTGCCGAAGGACACCCCCGGGTCGCTCCTTTCCACCAGGAAGGCGCTGGCCCCCCTTGCCCCTTTGCTGCGGTCGGTGAGGGCGATGACCGTGTTGAACCGGGCCTCCCCGGCGTTGGTAATCCACTGTTTGGTGCCGTTCAGGACATAGAAATCGCCGTCTTTGACGGCGGTGGCCTGGATGGCGCCGGCGTCGCTGCCCGCCTGGGGTTCGGTGAGGGCAAAGGCGCTCAAAGCCTCTCCTTTGGCCAGGGGCGGCAGGTAGCGCTGTTTCTGCTCCTCAGAGCCGAACAGCAGCAGGGGATAGGCCCCTAAGAAGCTGGCGGCGTAGGTGGTGGCCACCCCCACGCAGCCTTCGGCCAGGGCCTCCAGGACCAGGCAGTTCTCCAGGCATCCCAACCCCAAGCCGCCGTACTCTTCCGGAATGATGGTGCCGCAGAGGTCCGCCTGGGCCAGCGCGGCCATGATGTCCCAGGGAAAGGTCTCCTCTTCGTCCAGTTGGGCCCGGATGGGCTTGATGCGTTCCTCGGCGATCTGGCGGGCCAGGTCTTTGAGCATCTGCTGCTCTTCGGTGAGCAGGTAATCCATGGGGGCCTACTTTTCGGCTTGGGGCAGCACCAGCCGGCCCTTGTAAAAACCGCAGGAAGGGCAGACATGGTGCGGCAGCCGGGGTTCGTTGCATTTGGGGCACACGGACAGCTGCGGCACCGTCAGTTGGTCATGGGAGCGCCGCATGTTCTTTTTGGAAATGGATTTTTTGCGTTTAGGTAGGGGCAC
>JAUXZG010000086.1 GCA_030694005.1 Desulfobaccales bacterium
CAAGGTGGTCGACCTGTTGACGGAGCAGGCCCAAATGGTGGTGCGCTATCAGGGAGGCAATAACGCCGGCCATACCCTGGTGGTGGGGGGTGAAAAGTTTATCTTCCACCTGATCCCTTCCGGGATTCTCCATGCCGGCAAGCAATGCTTGATCGGTAACGGTGTGGTCCTGGACCCCCAGGTCTTATTCGCGGAGGTGGATAACCTCAAGGCCCGAGGGGTGGCGGTGGGGCCGGAAAATCTTAAGGTCAGCGAACGCACCCAGGTGATCATGCCCTATCACCAGCGCCTGGATGTGGCCCGGGAGCGGGCCAAGGGCGACGCCAAATTGGGGACCACCGGCCGGGGCATCGGCCCCTGTTACGAAGACAAGGTGGCCCGCCGGGGCATCCGGGTGGCCGACCTGTTGGATGCCGACCTGCTTAAAGCCAAGCTCACGGAAGTCCTGCCGGAAAAAAATTTCCTGCTGGAGAAATTTCTGGGGGACGCCCCCTTTTCCTTAGAGGAAATTTTCCCCGCCTATCTGGCCATGGGGGAGCGCCTTAGGCCCATGGTAGCCAATGTCGCGGTGATTTTGGAGGCCGCCGGCCGGCAGGGGCAAAACATCCTCTTTGAAGGCGCCCAGGGCACCCACCTGGACATCGACCACGGCACCTACCCCTTTGTCACTTCCTCCAATCCCGTGGCCGGCGGCGCCTCCACCGGCGCCGGGGTGGGGCCGGGCCTGATGCACCGCGTCTTAGGCATAGTCAAGGCCTACACCACCCGGGTGGGGGCCGGTCCTTTCCCCACCGAATGTCTGGACGAAGTGGGGGAACATTTGCAGGTCAAGGGCGTGGAATTCGGCGCCACCACCGGGCGCAAGCGCCGCTGCGGCTGGCTGGACGCGGTGGTGCTCAAAGACTCGGCCCGGCTAAACGGCCTCACCGGCCTCGCCGTCACCAAGCTGGATGTGCTTACCGGCCTCAACCCGCTGAAAACCTGCGTGGCCTATGAGGTGGACGGGATTCAAAGAGACACCATCCCGGCCACCATAAAAGACCTGCAGCGCTGCCGCCCGGTTTATGAGGAACTGCCGGGCTGGAGTGACGATATTCAGGGCATCCGGCGTTATCAGGACCTGCCCGCCGCCACCCAAAAATACCTGGAGCGCATCCAGGCCCTGGTCCAGGTCCCCATCCAGATTATCTCCGTGGGTCCGGACCGACAAGAGACCATAATGGTGCAAAACCCCTTTACTTGAAGTTTTTAATGTTTAGAATTAATTATGGATCAGCCAGGGAAACGCCAGGAAAGCAGGGCAATCTCTAATAATGAATCAAATGTAGAACAGCCGCCCCCGGCTGCAAAAAAGAACAGCCGGGGGCGGCTGTTCTGCAAAATAATAGATTTTTTGGCCTAATAATCCTTGACCCTTATTACTTGAGGATATCCTTATGATCGAAATCCGCTTTCATGGCCGCGGCGGCCAGGGCGCGGTGACTTCGGTGGAGCTGCTGGCCCTGGCGGCCATCAATGAGGGCAAGTTCGCCCAGGGCTTCCCCAGTTTCGGCCCGGAGCGCCGGGGCGCGCCGGTGATGGCCTTCTGCCGCATAGACAACCGGCACATCCGCCTGCGCTGCAAGATCGCCCAACCCGACGTGGTGGTGGTCCTGGACCCCTCTCTCTTAAAAATTCAAAACCCCCCGGCGGACCTGAAGGAAAACGGCGTCATCGTCTTGAACACCGCCAAAACCCCGGCAGAGATTCGCCGGGAGTTCGGCTACCGCCACACCCTGGCCGTGGTGGACGCCAACCTCATCGCCCGGGAGGTGTTGGGCGTGCCCATCGTCAACACCACCATGTTAGGGGCCTTGCTCAAGGCCACCGGCATCGTCAAGGTGGAATCCCTGGAGCACCCTTTGCAGGAGCGCTTCGGGCCTTTGGCGGTGAAGAATTTCAACGCCTTGAAAGTGGCGTTTGACAAGACCATCATCGAGGAGCGGCAACCGTGAGCAAACCCATGGATCAATATACCTGGCAGGAGATCGAGATCGGCGGCGTCCTCACCGAGCCGGGGAATGCCCGGGAATACCGCGTGGGCGATTGGCGCTCCCAGCATCCGGTCTGGACCAAGAGCCGCTGCATCCGCTGTGGGGTCTGTTGGACCGTGTGTCCGGAAGCCGCCATCTTAGAGGAGCCCGAGGGCTACTTTGACATGAACCCCACCTACTGCAAGGGTTGCGGAACCTGCGCCCGGGAGTGCGTCACCGGGTGCATCAGCATGATCCCGGAGGAAGAATAATGGCCCACCGCGTTGGGATGGAAGTCTCCATAGCTGTTTCGCATGCGGTGCAACTGGCCCGGGCGGAGGCCATCGCCGCCTATCCCATCACCCCCCAGACCCACATTGTGGAGCACCTCTCGTCTTTGGTGGCCAACGGCGACCTGGACGCGGAGTTCATCACGGTGGAATCCGAGCACTCGGCCATAAGCGCCTGTATCGGCACCTCCGCGGCCGGAGCCCGCACCTACACGGCCACCAGCTCCCAGGGCCTGGTCCTGATGTTCGAGATCCTCTTCATCGCCTCGGCCATGCGCTTTCCCATCGTCATGACCGTGGCCAACCGGGCCCTGTCCGGCCCCTTGAACATCTGGAACGACCACAGCGACATCATGGCCGCCCGGGACATCGGCTGGATCCAGATTTTTGTGGAAAACGGCCAGGAGGCCTTCGACCACTCCATCATGGCCTTCAAAATCGCCGAAAACCACAAGGTGCTTCTGCCCACCATCGTCAACCTGGACGGCTTCATCTTGAGCCACGTGGTAGAGGCCTTAGAGATGCTGGACCAGGAGACGGTGGATAAGTTTCTGCCCGCCTATCACCCCCGGTTCCGGCTGGATCCCAAGCAGCCGGTGACCATGGGGGCCTTTGCCATGCCGGAGATGTACACCGAGATGAAGATGGCCCATCAAATGGCCCTCACCAACTCCTACGAGCATATTCTAAAAGTCTGGAAGGAGTACGGCAAGCTCACCGGTCGGCAGTATCAGCCGGTGGAGCGCTACAAGACCAAAGGGGCCAAGGTGCTCCTGTTGACCATGGGTTGTTTGAGCGAGGTGGCGGAAATCGCCGTGGACGAACTCCGTGAGGCCGGAGTGCCGGTGGG
>JAUXZG010000113.1 GCA_030694005.1 Desulfobaccales bacterium
AGTCGGGGCCAAAGGCCCCGACTGCCACGGCCATGTTACGCGGGTTGGGTGGGGGGTGTGGGGGGAGATTGTAAGTGGACCTCAGGTCCCTGGCCTTCCCCCCACATCTCACCCTCCCACAATCATCACTTTGGTGCCCACGCAGCTGACCATGAAGTTATCCGGGAAGGCCAGGGCCAGTTGGGTCAAGGCCCTAAAGCCGGTGCAGTGGCCGGCGACGATGAGTTCCGGGTTGATTTCCTTAAGTCCGGCGATGGTTTGTTTGATCAGTTGATCGCCGCCGGGGGTTAGGTGGAGGCCGGCGATAATGGCGGCTACCTTTTTGATGCCGGTAAGTTTCTGGGCGTATTTGACCATGTTGACGATGCCGGGGTGGCTGCAGCCGCCCAGGACCACCAGGCCCCGGCCCTCCACCCGGGCCACCAGGGCCTGTTCGTCGGTGAAGCAGTCATGCTCCTCTTTGCCCTCCACCAATCGTTTGGCCCCGGGCAGAGGGGTTTCGTAAGGGGTGGTAGCTTCTACGGTGCCGGTGATCAGGACCTGGTCCAGGATCAACTCCGGACCCTGGTTCTCATGGAGTTGGGCTCCGGCGGTCACCAAATCCTCCCGGGGGAGGGTCCAGGGGCCGATGCGTCCCCGGGGGGTGATGAGCAGCTTGGGGAGGTAAGACTCTTTGTGAATATATATCGGCAGCCCCGGGGCGCGCAGCCCCAGAAAAGACAACAGGCCGCCATAATGGTCCGGGTGGCCGTGACTCAAAAACAGGGCGTCAATCTCCTCCACGCTATGCTCCAGGGCCTTCAGGTTATTAAAGAGCGGAAGGGGGGAGTTGGCGGCGTCCATCAGGATTCGGGTGGTCTGGCCGTTTCGTTTCAGGGTGATGAAATAAGCCAGCCCGTGGGCTGCCACCAAAGGTTGCTTGAGATGGCCGGGGACCACCCGCTCCACTATGCCGGGGCGGGAAGGCTCAAAAACATCAAAAAAATTGTCCACCAGGATCTCCACCGTAACGGACTGAAGCGCGGGTAACTTCAAGGCGGCCTCCTTCTTGGATGAGAGGGATTTTGGGGGAGGGCAGGGACCCCTTACAAAAAAGTCCCTGGCCCTCCCCTCAAAAGACTCACCACACTTCGAAAATCTTGGCCTTTGGGGAAAAATCTGATAAAAATAAGCCAGTATTTTCCTAGAATTACCCTTAGACGCGGGTTGCTGTCAAGAAATTTGGGGGAGGCGGAAGGAGAGAAAGATGCCGACTTATGAATATAAATGCAAAGATCATGGGCACATTTTTGAGGTGGAACAGAAGATGAGCGACCCTCCTCTGACCACCTGTCAGATCTGCGGGGCCGAAGTGGAACGGTTGATTGGCATGCCCACGATCTTCACCAAGGATTCGCAAAAAGGCCGTTATCATAAAGACTTCCGCTCCGACCCGCATAAATGGGCGTCGGTGTGCGAATCGGCTTTTGGGGCCACCAAGAAGGACCAGGCGGAAATCAAGAAGAACTGGAATAAAAAGGACAAGACCTGGGTCTAATCAAGGCCAGGTCGTGAAGGACTTCCTCTCTTAGCGGTTCATGGCTGCCAGGAATTCGGCGTTATTACGAGTGCCCCTCAGTTTCTCCAGCAAAAATTCCATACTGTCCACCGGGCTCAAAGGCGACAGGAGCTTGCGCAGAATCCAGATGCGGTTCAAGTCCTCCGGAGGCTGCAGCAATTCTTCCTTGCGGGTGCCGGAGGCGTTGATGTTGATGGACGGAAAGATGCGCTTTTCGGTGAGCTTCCGGTCCAGGTGAATCTCCATATTGCCGGTGCCTTTGAACTCCTCGAAAATCACCTCATCCATGCGGCTACCGGTGTCGATGAGGGCGGTGGCGATGATGGTGAGGCTGCCGCCTTCTTCAATGTTGCGGGCCGCGCCGAAAAAGCGTTTGGGTCGTTGCAGGGCGTTGGCGTCCAGACCGCCGGAGAGGATCTTGCCGCTGGCGGGCACCACCGTGTTGTAGGCCCGGGCCAGGCGGGTGATGGAATCCAGCAGAATCACCACTTCCCTTTTGTGCTCCACCAGGCGCTTGGCCTTCTCCAGGACCATCTCCGCCACCTGAATGTGGCGCTGGGCCGGCTCGTCGAAAGTGGAGGAGACCACCTCGGCCTTCACGGAGCGCTCCATGTCCGTCACTTCCTCGGGCCGCTCGTCGATAAGCAGCACGATGAGGACGACGTCCGGGTGGTTCCGGGCGATGCTGTTGGCCAGGTTTTGCAGCAGCATGGTCTTGCCGGTGCGGGGCGCGGCCACGATCAGTCCTCTTTGCCCCATGCCGATGGGAGTCATCAAATCCATCACCCGGGCGGAGTAATTGTCCGAGTCGGTTTCCAGTCGCAGCCGCTGATCGGGATATAGAGGGGTCAGGTTGTCGAAGAGGATCTTATCCCGGGCTACGGCGGGGTCTTCATAGTTGACCGCCTCCACCTTGAGCAGGGCGAAATAACGTTCTCCCTCCTTGGGGGGGCGGATCTGTCCGGCGATGGTGTCTCCGGTGCGCAGGTTGAAACGGCGGATCTGCGAGGGAGAGACATAGATATCATCCGGTCCCGGCAGGTAGTTGTAGTCCGGGGCCCTCAAAAACCCGAAGCCGTCCGGCAAGATCTCCAACACTCCGCCTCCGGAGATGACCCCGTTCTTCTCCACCTGGGCCTGGAGGATGGCAAAGATGAGTTCCTGTTTGCGCAGGCCCGCCGCCCCTTCCACGTTCAGGTCCCGGGCCAGGGCGGCCAATTCATTAATTTTTTTGTGTTTCAATTCTGATAAGTTCATTACTCCCTCTTAAAAAATTACTGCGAATGTCCATACCTGTGGTGCAGACTCTACTGCGCCTCTTGCGGAATTTACCCGCGTGCCAATGCTGCCTTATGGAGACCTGGGCCTGGTCTTAAGTCGGTGGTCGGCAACTACTCCCGCTAGGGGTAATCTGGAAAAGAAATACGGAAAATCTCAAAATCAAGCCAAGGGGGATGTAACTGTAAAGAGGTTATCCTTA
>JAUXZG010000116.1 GCA_030694005.1 Desulfobaccales bacterium
AGTGGCATGCCATGACTCCGCATTGGACGGACCAGAAGGCCGTCCAGGGCCGTCTCCTCGACCTTTATAACCGGGCCCGCAACGAGAAGGATGACAAAACGGCCAAGATCTACTTCGGACAGTACCTGCACTACTTGGGCGACACCGTTTCCCACGCGGGTTACGCTCCAATAGTGGGTCATGCAAAGGATTCTTTAATGACACCTTTGGGTCATAAAGTTGGATCAGAATTCTTTCAAGACCCCGATATCACGGGACCGGCGAAAAGCGATAAGACTCTTTTGACTGCCAAATCCTTTGTCGGCGCAACCGCGGCTTTTCAGCGTGACCGGTTGAGCGAGAAGCCGAAGCCCGTAAAGGCCGAGGAGATTCAGGCGGTGGTGAAGGGCATGAAATACGCTGCGCCGAGTGACACCGAAACCATCGGCAAGCGAGCGGAGACCGCGCACCTGCGCATGGAGCAGGAGCTTCGCAATGCCGGGGCGCCGCTTAAGATTCCCAAGTGGGGTTCGCCGGGTGTGGAGCCCATTGCCTTCGACGGCGACGGCAAGGTGAAAAACGGCCCTGTAGTACCGTCAAGATGGTCATTGGAACATAAGATGGAGCCTGCGGTTTCTGAGCTATCAAAGCTGGTTCCAAACGGAGAAACAAAACGCGGGACGATCATATATGATCGATATGAAGGAAAAGTTGTGCGAGCGGTAATAGGTTCCGAAGCAGAGGTCAAAGCGCAACTAAAAGAACAGGGAAGGTTTGGGACCAAGGAAGTCATGGTGAAAGGGAGCCAAAACCCTAACTATGAGGTTAGTGGAACCAACACAACGGCTACCGGGATCATCTCCCCAGCCCCTCCTGCCCCCCAGATTTTAAACCTGGGAGACCGCATTAAAGAATATGAAAAAACCAATCCTTTGCGGGCCCGTCCCGAAGATTATGAAAGAGTTTTGAAAGTTGTTGAGAAAGACTCTGCTCGGAAGACAATTGACTACAACAAACCCCAAAAACCCAGCTATGGGGTTAACGGCAGTAATAAGACGGCAGCCGGATCCCTCTCCCCGGCTCCCCAACCCCGGCTTACCGAACAGGAGAAGCTTAAGCGGAAAGTTGACCCGCAAAAAGTCCAGTCGGGCCCAGCCATGCAGCAACTGAAGGGGATTGCGGGCCAGGGCCCAGGGGGCCGCGGCACCTACGAGGGCGAGCGGTTTGATGGCGGACCTGGAAGCACCCTCAACGAACCCGAAAAGGTGAAGCAATCCGTACCTCCCCCTGTTCCTTCACCTAAAGTAGTCGATACCACCGGGAAGACACCGCGGGAAGCCCAGCAGGTGCAGCAACCGAGCAGGCCGCAAACCAGGGAAGAGCAACAGAGGGAATCGCTGAAGAGACAGCAAGAACGCATCCAGGAAATAAAGGCCCAACAGCAGCAAGACCCACAAATAAAGGCACAACAACTGAAGGAACTCCAGGCAAGAGAAAGGCAGGAGCGTGAAGAATCATTGAAAAGGCAG
>JAUXZG010000118.1 GCA_030694005.1 Desulfobaccales bacterium
TAAGCTTGACTGTCTCACCCGCAGTCTGCATATCCTGAATGCATTGGATCAGGGTGATCCCATGCAAGTTTAGAAGAATGTGGCGAGCCAGCTCGGCATATAGGGAAGGCTCTTTTGACCGCAGATCATAAAGCTTACGACCAAAGATCGTGAGATTTGCGTTTCGGTCAATTAGGCCATATGCGATCATGCCAAGCTTGGTGTTATTGGCAAGCTTCCCCTTGTTATATTCGGTGGTATCATATCCATCGAAATAGGCTGCCCTCACCGCTTTTTCAAATGCCCTCCAGTTTCCCCCATGAATAGTCGCTAACTCCAATACATGCGAAAGCTTAATCTGCGAGGGAGAAAACTCGCTGCCGAAAGGGAGATCGCTTTTTGGCAAAAATTTTCCTTCGATTTATTTTTCGGAATTAATTCTTATTTTCTTTAAAGCAATTTCCGGGGAAACCATAAATTCCACCAGCCCCCCAATATTCCATCAACTACACCGCGAAAAGCCACAGGCGCGGCAGACTAGGCAGCCGCCTTCGGGTTCGACGGAGCCGCCGCAGTCGGGGCAGGAGCCCATGGTAGCCGCGGTGTGGGCCGGCGGGTCCACCTGGGCCACATGGGAGAGCACCTGGGCGATGGCGTCGGGGCAGGACAGCACCTGGCGGCCGTTCTGCCAGTTGGGGGAAGGGCAGCGGATGCCGGTGATCTGTCTGATGATGGCGTCGATCTTCACCCCGGAACGCAGGGCCAGCGATATGAGGCGGCCGGTGGACTCGATCTGGGACGAGGCGCAGCCCCCGCTCTTGCCCATCTGGCCGAAGACCTCGCAGAAGCCCAGGTCGTCCTGATTCACCGTGACATAGAGTTTGCCGCAGCCGGTGGGGATGAGTTCCGTGACCCCGGTGGTGCGGGCCGGCCGGGGCCGGGGCTCGATGTACTCCAGCTCCTTGGGTTTGCCCGCGCCAAAGCTCAAGACCTGCTGGTCTCGGCTGCCGTCCCGGTAGATGGTCACGCCTTTGAGGCCCGTGTCAAAGGCCGTGAGATAAACCTGGCGCACATCCTCCGGGGTGGCCTGGTGGGGGAAATTCACCGTCTTGGACACGGCGTTGTCGGTGTACTTCTGGAAGGCGGCCTGGAGGCGGATGTGCCACTGGGGGGTGACTTCGTGGGCGGTGACGAACAGCCGCCGGATACTCTGGGGAATTTCTTTTAAGTCCCTGATGGAGCCGGTCTGGGCGATCTGGCGCATCAGTTCCGGGGAGTAAAAACCCCGGCGTCGGGCCAGCTCTTCAAAATAGGGGTGGACCTCCACCAGTTCCGTGCCCTCCAGCACCCGGCGGACATAGGAGACCGCGAACAGGGGCTCAATGCCGGAAGAGCAGCCGGCGATGATGCTGATGGTGCCGGTGGGGGCGATGGTGGTGGTGGTGGCGTTGCGCATCCTCCCTAAGCCGTTGCCGTCGTAGCGGCTGCCGTTATAGTGGGGGAAGTTGCCCCGGCGCGCGGCTAAGGCCGCTGAGGCCAGCCTGGACTCCTTCTGGATAAAGGCCATGACTTCTTCGGCCACGGCCACCGCCTCTTCGGAATTGTAGCGGATCCCCAGGTACAACAGCATATCGGCAAAGCCCATGACGCCTAAGCCGATTTTGCGGCTTTCCTGGGTGCGCTGTTTGATAAGCTCCAGGGGGAAGCGGTTGGCGTCGATGACGTTGTCCAGGAAGTGCACCGCGGTGTGCACCAGGTCCCGCAAGGCGGGATAATCGAGGCTGCCGTCTTTCACCACCTTGGCAAGGTTTAAGGAACCCAGGTTGCAGGACTCATAGGGCAGCAGGGGCTGTTCGCCGCAGGGGTTGGTGGCTTCGAGTTCCCCCAGGTGGGGCACGGGATTGCCCCGGTTAAGAGCGTCCAGGAAAATGATGCCGGGCTCGCCGGTGGCCCAGGCGCTGTTGACGATGAGGTCAAAGAGGGCCGCGGCCTTCACCCGGCTCACCTCCCGGCGGGTGCGGGGGTTAATCAGGGGGAAGTCTTCGTCCTGTTTAACCGCCTCCATAAAGGCGTCGGTGAGGCCCACGGAGATGTTGAAATTGGTGAGGCGCTTGGTGTCGTTCTTACAGGTGATGAATTTTTCGATATCCGGGTGGTCCACCCTTAAAATGCCCATGTTGGCGCCCCGGCGGGTGCCTCCCTGCTTGATGGTTTCCGTGGCCACATCGAAGATGTTCATAAAGGAGATGGGGCCCGAGGCCACCCCTTTGGTGGACAGCACCGGGTCGTTCTCCGGGCGGATGCGGGAGAAGGAGAAGCCGGTGCCGCCGCCGGATTTGTGGATGATGGCGGTTTGTTTGATGGCGTCGAAGATGCTTTCGATGTCGTCTTCCACCGGCAAGACGAAACAGGCGGAGAGCTGGCCCAGCTCCCGGCCGGCGTTCATCAGGGTAGGGGAGTTGGGCATGAAGGCGAGGGAGGCCATGATTTCATAAAACTTGCGGGTGGTGGCGGCCACTTCGGCCTTGGGGTCGTAGTCGCGGTCCACCTGGGAGATGGTTTCCGCCACCCGGCGGAACATCTCCGGGGCGGCTTCGGCCACCTCGCCCCGGTCGTCTTTCTTGAGGTAGCGGCGTTTTAAGACCACCAGGGCGTTAGGGCTTAAAGGCAGTTCACCGGCGATTTCTCTGGCTTCCTCGTGCAGCGACATTTTTCCCCCCTTAATCCAAGCGGTTGCTGAAATTGCCTTAAATAGCAATATATTGTATTTGATAACATCATAATCCACTACATATTGGGCGTCAAGAAAAAAATGTCCCATGCTCCCATGCTCCCATTTATTTCCCTTTGCTACGATGTATCAGGGGCCTTTAATAGGCATTTAAGTTAATTCATTCATTTTTTAATATATATTAACGTTGCACAGAGTTGCACAGTTGAGCTTTAAATGCCTGTGATTCCAAATTTCCCACTGAAATGATACCTGCCAATTCATTTGCCTTTTTAAAGGCCCTGAGGTATAAATTGCCATTAATACCCTTGTGAGAATTGGGGGGCAAAGTTGTCTAAGAAAAATATCGGTATCCTGGGCACCGGCGGTTATG
>JAUXZG010000120.1 GCA_030694005.1 Desulfobaccales bacterium
GGAGCTCAGCTCCCTGGCCCTCCCCCCACTATTTTAAAAAGTCACCAGGGGTTTTTCCCGTTCCAGGTTATCGAAGCGGGTGAACTTATCCTGGAAGGCCAGTTTAATCGTCTGGCCGCTAGGACCGTTCCTCTGTTTACCAATTTTCACTTCTGCCGTGCCTTTGTCCGGGGAGTCTTCCCGGTAAACTTCATCCCGGTAGATGAAGAGCACCACATCGGCATCCTGTTCTATGGCCCCGGATTCCCGCAAATCGGATAATATTGGGCGTTTATTGGTTTTGTCTCTATCCTCCACCTTCCGACTGAGCTGGGACAGAGCAATCACCGGCACCGCCAGTTCCTTAGCCAGGGCCTTGAGAGACCGGGAAATCTCAGAGATCTCCTGTTCCCGGCTGGGAGCGTCCCCCCGGCCCCGCATGAGTTGCAGGTAGTCGACGATCACCAATCCCAGTTTACCCTCCGCCTTGAGGCGGCGGGACTTGCCGCGAATTTCCAGAACGGTGGCGGCCGGGGTGTCGTCGATGTAAATGGGGGCGTCCATCAATTTACCGGCGGCCTCCTGGATGCCCCGCCATTCCTGGTCGGTTAAGAAAGCCCGGCGCAAATGCGAGGCGTCTATGTGGCCCTCGCAGCTCAGGAAGCGCCGCACCAGTTGTTCCTTAGACATTTCCAGGGAAAAGAAGGCCACCGGCACCTGGGCTTCGTAGGCCGCGTGAAAGGCGATGTTCAGCGCCAGGGCGGTCTTGCCCATGCTGGGCCGGGCGGCGATGATGATCAGGTCGCTCTTCTGGAAGCCGGCGGTGAGATTGTCCATATCCTTAAAGCCGCTGGGAACTCCGGTAATCCGGCCCGCCTCCCGGTGCCAGATGGCCTCCAGAGTGGCAATCTCCTTTTCCACCAGGGACCCTAAGGGCTGGAACCCCAGGCGAATCTTGGCCTCGGCGATCTGGAAAACCTGGTGCTCCGCCCAATCCAGGAATTCTTCCACATTCTCCACCGGGGCCAGGCAGGCGCCGGCGATCTCTTGGGAGCAATCCAGCAGGCGGCGCAGCACCGCTTTATCGTGCACCAGGCGGGCATAGTAATCGGCGTTGGCCGCAAAGCCCACCTGTTCGCTCAAGCCGGCTAAAAATACCGGCCCTCCTACCCCTTCCAGGTGGCCCCGCTCTTTCAGGAGGGCGGTGACGGACACCAGATCCACCGGTTCACGGCGGTTGTACAGGTCGAGGATGGCCTGATAGATACGGCTATGGGCCTCGCGGTAGAAATCCTTGGGGGTCAAGAGATCGGCTACCCGGTCCATAACTTCCGGGCGCACCAGGATGGCCCCCAGGACCGACTGCTCTGCCTCGGGATTGGCCGGGGGAGTATAGCTGGCCGCTGCGGGACTTTCCTTGGACGCGGCGGCGATACGGCTGGGAGCTTTGGCCATAATCATCCCCCTTATGGGGTTTGAGGTGGGGGTTTGGGGAAGGATTGTCAGGGGGCTGCGACCCTGGTCCCCTCCCCGAAAGCAACTGCTAAATCTTACACGTTCTCAGGGATAACTTCCACCTTAATCTGGGCCTTCACTGCCGACCCCAGGCGAACCGTGATCTCATAGACGCCCAATCTTTTGATGGCCCCGGGCAATTCCAACTGCTTACGATCCACGGCAAAGCCCCGGGTCGCCAGGGCCTCGGCAATCATGGCCGCAGTCACCGAGCCGTAAAGACGCTCACCCTCCCCCACCCGTTGGGGGATAGTGAGGGTCACCCCTTCCAGGCGGGAGGCCAGGGACATGGCAGCCTGCTGCTCCAGGTCCTGAACCTGGGCTTGCTTCACCCGCAGCGATTCCACTCTGGCCAGATTCCCAGCAGTGGCTTCCAGGGCCTTACCTTGGGGGATCAAGAAATTGCGGGCATAGCCCCGGGCCACTTCCACTACCGTGCCCACCGCGCCCAGGGCCGTGACATCCTCCGTCAAAATGACCTTCAAGGGTTACATCCTCCTCAGGCATCCTTGGGCTGATTAAGCCGCCGAAAATCCAACCAGAGGTCCATCAGCCCCAATGTGATGATCAATAAAACCAAGGGATTCAAGAATAACAAGGGATAACCGATCAGCCGCAGAAACCGGGGCAAGCCCAGGCGGTTAAACCAGGCGGCGATCACCGCCACCCCCTGGCAAAAATAGAGCAGGGCCAAAACCATCAGCAGGTTCAGGCTAACCAGGCGAACCCCCTTAACCGGTATCAACAACAGGAAGCCGGCCCCCAGGGCCACAAAGATGAGCCATTCCGGAGTAGACCAATAATAAAGGGGAGGCTGCGGCTGGCCCCAACCCAACATTACGGTTAATTGACGGGACAGGATGACATTGATCCAGGCCACCACACCGATGTTGAGCACCACCAGACCCGGCAACAACAGGGGCACCAGGTTCTCCAATTCGGCCCAGGGGACGTCGTGAAACATCTGCTCTTTAGCCCCACCTTCAGCCCCACCCAGAACTTGGGATAACATCCCTAAAATTTCCTGACTTTTCTGGGTCAAAAGCGCCGCAGGCGTCATCCCGGAGAGAAAAGCCTCTCCTAAGAAAAAGAGCAGGGCCATGAGGTTCAGGCCCACCACGGTGTAGATGATGGCCCGCTGGGGAGGCAGCCCCCGCTGGTTAAGGCCGCTGATGAGCACCCCCATGAGTAAGAGTTCGCCAAATCCCAGGTTTTCCAGGATTACGGCAAGGCCGGGCTTTAAGGAAATGATGCCCAAGACAGCGGCCAGAGCCAACAGCACGGCGGCCCGGGTACCCAAGCGCCAACCCACCAGGAGCACCGGCAACGGCAACAGGAGTCCGGCCAGCAGGAAGACCGGGGGACTTACCTGCCCCCCCACATAGGCCAGCAGAAGGAGACCCAGGCAGAGGAACCAGAAGAGGAGACCTCGGCCCTTTTCCACCAGGTTCCTCCAGCCCTCAAGAAGGCGGCGGCGTGGGGGTATAAGATATCAGGGCCAAAAGCCGCGCCTGCTTAATAGCCCTGGTGACCCGCCGCTGATGACGGGCGCAATTCCCCGAGATGCGCCGGGGGATAATCTTCCCCCGCTCGGTGACAAACTGCCTTAAGGTATTGACATCCTTATAATCGATGGCCAATCCGGAGTCCACGCAGAAGCGGCAGACCTTGCGCCGGACATAAAACTGTTTCCGCTTGCGACGAGGCATTACAGGCACCGGTCAGTCCTCCTTGGCTGGGGATGTGGCTTCCGCGGAGGGAGCCGCCTCTGCCCCGGCCGCTTCCGGAGTTAGCGCCGCCGCCTCTTTTAAGGGCGCGGCTTCAGGTTCCGGAGCCGGGGCTGCCGCCTGGGCCTTGGCAGCCATCTCCGCCTGCAGGGCCTCCAGGTTCACTTTTTTTGATTTCACTACGGTTTGGTAACGGATGATGCGGTCGTCAATGCGGTAATTGCGTTCCAGTTCCTTGACCGTGGCGGGCAACCCGGCAAAGTCGGCCAGCACATAATAGCCCCGCAAGGTGCCTTGGATTTTATAGCCCAACTTGCGGCGGCCCCATTCCTCCATACCCACCAGCATCCCGCCGTGGGTAGAGATGATCCGGGAAAATTTGTCAATGGCGGATTTTACTTCTTCGTCCGGGAGGTCGCCGTGGATCACCCAGACCGACTCATAGCGGCGCATTCTTCCTCCTTATGGTCTTAGTGGCTTTGGACCCTTTGGGCCCAGAGCAAGGAGAGCCAAAAATGAAATTTATCAGAAAGGGGAAGGCGTGTCAACCGATGCGAGTACCGGTAGGAAACTTAGAGCAGACATTAGTGATCTGGTGGAACAGGCATGGTCCCCGCTCCAGGAACCGGTGCAAGGCCTGTCCCACCCACTATGACATTATTCTACGATAAAATAGGTATTTTTCACCGCGCTGCCATAACCGCTGGTCACCCGGTTGGTGACGGTGTAAGTCCCGGGCGTGGCGTTGTTGGGCACGGTGAAGGCCACCTGATCCACATAAGAGCCGTTGGCATTGTTGACCTGAACCTGGTAAGGCTGGCCCACCGTAGCTCCGCCCATCTGCACCTCCCGGCTCAGGGTGGCCGAGACCGGGGCATTACTCGGGGTGAGGAAGGTGTAAGCCATCACCATACTCACCTGCTGGCCCGCCCGGGCGCGGGAGGGATTAACGTCCGCCTTCTCAATCGCTACGACATTGCCCTGGGCCGGGGAATAGTTGTAGGTCTGGGCCGCCGCTTGGGCACTGCGGGTCTGGTTATTCATATGGTTGGCATAGAGATAGCCCCCGACGCCTCCCACCACCGCGCCCGCGGCCGCCCCCACCCAGGCTCCGGTGGCGGCGGAGCCGGTGGCCGCGCCGATGATGGCCCCTAGGGCCGCGCCGGTGGCTGCGCCTCCCAGGACTCCGGCCCCGGCGGAGCGGGCCGGATCATAGTAGCCGTTGGTGGCGCAACCGAACAGGGAGGCTATTAGGATAAACACCAAGGGGATCACCAAAATCTTTCGGGCCATCTGTTCTCCCTCCTCTAAACCACAATCCTTAAGTTAACGGCTGTGATGGTCAAACGGGTAAACTCGCCTTCTCAATTCAATAATACAATCTTCCACTTTTTAATCAATAAGTCTTTTTCTCGTTCCCAAGCAGTTGAACATGAGCCTACGGCTTACCCATAAACCAGGAAAAGTTTCCCCCCTCACCCCGGCCCTCTCCCCCGTTGGGGGAGAGGGGGTTGGTTTAGGAACTTTTCAGGGCAGTTGCTCATGAGCCCTTGGCTCACCCGTAAATCATAAAAAGTTTGGTGGCACAGGCTTTCCAGCCTGTGCAGTCAAAACTTTTCAAAGCAGGACCTTGGTAACAAGGTAATAGATAATGAGATGGTCAACCCCCCCCCTTTCTAAAGGGATTATCAGGGGGGGGATTTTAAAATCCCCCTTTAAAAAGGGGAACTTTAAGTTTGCCGCCAGAGGGACCTAAGCTTGGCACTACCCGCCAACTCAGGCAGATAAGCGCTAAATTTCCCGCCCCAGTCCTATTCGGATACGGTCCAGGAGGCCGTTGACAAAAGCCCCGGAGGCTTCGGTGCCGTATTTTTTAGCCAGTTCCACCGCCTCGTTGATCACCACCTTGGGCGGGATTTCCGGCTGGTAGAGCAGCTCATAAATAGCCAGCCTGAGAAGGTTGCGGTCCACCGCCCCCATGCGTTCCAGGCGCCAGTGCTCCGAATAGCGGGCAATGAGGGCGTCCAACTCCGGTTGATGGGATGCCACCCCGGTAACCAATGCCGTCAGGTAATCCGGGGGCTTAGCTTCTTTCTGGAAATGACTCCAGAAGCCGTTGAGCTCATCCTCCCGGCGCTGCCCGGCAAATTCGCGCTGATAGAGAAACTGCAAGGCCCATTCCCGGCAGCGGCTGCGGGAAAAATACGCCAAAAATATCAGGCCCCCAATTCTTTCAAGAGATTGGCCATCTCGATGGCGGCTTCCGCCGCGGCAAAGCCCTTATTGCCGGCCTTGCTGCCGGCCCGCTCCACGGCCTGCTCCAGGGTGTCGGTGGTCAAGATGCCATAAATGACCGGCACCCCGCTGTCCAGGCTCACCTGGGCGATCCCCTTGCCCACCTCCGCGGCCACATAGTCGAAGTGAGGGGTAGCTCCCCGGATCACGGCGCCCAGGCAGATGACGGCATCATGGGCCTTGGCCTGGGCCAGGCGCTTGGCCACCAAGGGGATTTCCCAGGCCCCTGGCACCCGCACCACCATCAGGTCGTCGTCGGCCACGCCTTTGCGCCGGAGGCAATCTAAAGCGCCCTCCAGCAAGCGTTCCGTGATAAAAGAATTGAACCGACTCACCACCAGGGCGAATTTTAACCCCTCGCCGATCAGCTTGCCTTCTATGGTACGCATCTAAACCCCCTACACCAGTTTCAGCAGGTGCCCCATTTTCAGGCACTTGGTCTTGAGATAATTGCGGTTCACCCGATTGGGGGGTATTTCCAACGCCACCCGTTCCACCACCTTGAGGCCATAGCCCTCCAGGCCGATGATCTTTTTGGGGTTGTTGGTCATCAGGCGCATCTGCCGCACCCCCAGGTCCCTCAGAATCTGGGCGCCGATGCCATAATCTCTCAAGTCCGCCTTGAACCCCAAGGCCTCGTTGGCCTCCACCGTATCCGCGCCCTGATCCTGGAGCTCATAGGCCCTGAGCTTGTTGATCAGGCCGATACCCCGGCCCTCCTGGTGCATGTAGACGATGACCCCCTTGCCTTCCGCCTCCACCCTTTCCATGGCGGCTTCCAGTTGGTCGCCGCAATCGCACCTCAAAGAATGAAACACATCGCCGGTAACGCATTCGGAGTGCACCCGCACCAGGACAGGTTCATCCGGATGGATCTCCCCTTTCACCAGGGCCAGGTGCTGGTTGTCGTCAATGTCGTTATCGTAGGCCACCGCGGTGAATTCCCCGTGGTAGGTGGGCAGCATGGTGGTGGCCCGGCGGTGCACAAAGGACTCATGCCTGAGGCGGTATTCCACCAGATCGGCGATGGTGGCGATTTTAAGATGATGTTGGGCCGCGAACCCCTCCAGGTCCGGCATCCGGGCCATGGTGCCGTCGTCGTTCATAATCTCGCAGATAACCGCGGCGGGTTTCAGGCCGGCCAGGCGGGCCAGGTCCACGGAACCCTCGGTCTGGCCGGTGCGCACCAGGACCCCGCCTTTTTTGGCTCTAAGGGGAAAGACATGGCCGGGGCTTACCAGGTCATCCGGCCGGGTGCTGTCAGCCACCGCGGTGAGGATGGTGGTGGCCCGGTCCGCGGCGGAAATGCCGGTGGTTACCCCTCGCCGGGCCTCAATGGACACGGTGAAGGCGGTTTTAAAGGCCGATTGGTTGTCCCGCACCATCAGGGGCAACTTGAGACGCTCCACCATATCCGGCGTCAAAGCCAGACAGATGAGCCCCCGGCCGAAGCGGGCCATAAAATTGACGGCCTCGGGAGTTACCAGCTCCGCGGCCATGGTGAGGTCGCCTTCGTTTTCCCGGTCTTCGTCGTCCACCAGGATGATCATGCGGCCCTGGCGGATGTCTTTGATAACTTCTTCAATGGGTGCCAACGCCATTACCTTCAGCACCTCCATGACGAAAGATTTTGTCAAAACCCCCGCCGGGGAGGCGGGGGTCACCCTGCTTAATTGTCGCTAACTTTCACTTCTATGAGGCTTTCCCGGTCCCTTTCGGAAACCTGGTAGGGGACGCCTTTCTGGTTGAGGAAACGGGTAATGTTTTCCACCGCCACCTGGGCATCCACCAGGACGGCAAAAGGCCCCCTGCCCTGCTCCAGTTTTTGTTTTACCTCAAGAACAGGCTGGGGGCAACTTAAGCCTCGACAGTCCAGGGTATCTTTAGACATTTAGGCTCCCTCCTTCACCGGAACTTTGGCAAAAGTAAAAAGCCAGGCGATGGCAAAAGTCAAAAGATAACCGATGACTAAAGCAATCCAGCCGGCCTCGGGGACTCCGGCCGGAGAAGCGGCCAGCCCCAGCCGATGGGCCAGCCCGGCGCCCACCAGCATCCCCAGGATGGTTACAAAAGAATCCAGGTTGGCCTCCCAGGTCATGATAAGCTGCCGCATGGGGCAGCCGCCCAACAGGACCGCCCCAAAGCCCAAAAGACCCATCCCCAAAAAGTTGGCCGGCAGGTTCCCGTGAGCGATGGGGCCTACGACGGCCGGGCTGAACTGTCCCAGCGCCAGGTTGGCGATAAAAGCCCCGGCCAGAATCCCCAGGAACCCCTTCATCAGAAAATAGTCCCTAAAAAGAAAGATGTCCCTAAGGCCTCCCACCAGACACAACCGGGAACGCTGAAAGAGAACGCCCGCCACTACTCCCAGGCCCAGAGAAATTAATACCGGGGCGTGCTGTGAGCCCGGCCCCTTCAGGCTGAAGAAGGGATAAGGCGTATGCAGCCAGATTTTAGCAAACAGCAAAATGGTCAGGACCCCAAAAAAAGCCGGGGGAATGACAGAGACCCATTTAGGCAACGCCCTGGCCTTGCCCAGATTGTAACCTTTGGTGAGAAAAAAAAGTCCCAGGTAAGCCCCCAAGGGGATGCCCAGCAGGCCGCCCATGGCCGACAGGTCTCCCCCGGCCAAACGATAAATGGCCCGGATGGGACAGCCTAAAAAGATCAGGCCCCCAATCATGATGAAGATTCCCAGGACAAAACGTATCCCGGGGCTGGAGCCTCCCCGGGGGTTGAAGTCCCTGAAAACAAGGGCGGAAAAAAACGAGCCCAGAAAGATACCCAGGATCTCAGGCCTCAAGTATTGGAGCAGCGGATTCATCTGCAGCCCCAAAGACCCGGAAATGTCCCGGTAAAAACAGACAAAACACAGCCCCATGTTGGCGGGGTTGCCGAACTTGACCAGCAGCGCGCCTATGACGCCGACAAGAAGTCCTCCGAAGAAAACGAGGTTGTTCCGACAAATGGCCATGCCTCTCCTCCATACTCCGCCCAAGAGGCGCCACACCTTGGGGAGATGGTTAAATCCCGGCAAGGGTAACTACCCTTGCAAAAACCGCTTCAGCCTCAGACCGCGTAAAACCGCATCGTCGCAGCCATCTCCCCACCTCCTTTCTTTGGAAATTTTAGAATTATCCCCTTGAGGGGGACTAGTGTTTGGCTTCATAAATAGTATGATATCAAAATCGAACGAAAACCTAGGCTAAGGATCTTAAAGTCCCCCTTTGAAAAAGGGGGATTTAGGGGGATTTTCCGGTAGTTATTATAAAATCCCCCCTACCCCCCTTTGCAAAAGGGGGGTAAAAAGCCGCAGTTTAAATGTCATAGTAATTATGAAACCTAACATTAGCTCCGCTAACTACTTTAAATATTTACCTTTCCTTACATAAACCCGTGGCGGGCGAGAAATTCCTTGGTTAAGTCCGACGGCTCGCCGCCCTGGGGCCCCAACAGGCGGGCTACATACTTGCCGATGAGGTCCGTTTCCAGATTGACCTTATCCCCTACTCTAAGGTGCGCCAGGGTGGTTTTCTGGGCGGTGAAGGGAATGATGTTCACCGTAAAGGTGTTCCCCTGGCAGGTGTTCACCGTCAGGCTGACCCCTTCCAGGGCGATGGAGCCTTTTTCAATCACATAGCGGGCCAAAGGCTCGGGCAGCTCAAATTTAAGCAGCAAAGAGGCCGGGCCTTCCCGGCGTTCCTTGAGCACCCCCAGGCCGTCCACATGGCCGGTGACCAGGTGCCCTCCCAGGCGATCCCCTAGCTTCAGGGCTCTTTCCAAGTTTACCTTATCCCGCACCTTTTTCCAGGAGAAAGTGGTGCGGGCCAGGGTCTCCGGGGAGACCTCGGCGCTGAAGGCTTGGTTAGTGATGGCCACCACCGTCAGGCAGGCCCCGGCCACGGCCACCGACTCGCCCAGAGTCAGCTCCGCAGCCGGAAAGGGCGCGGCGATGGTCAATCTGACCCCTTCCGCCATGCGGCTGAGCTCTACGATCTCCCCCACGCCTTCCACGAGCCCGGTAAACATTAACTTTATCCTTAAGCGCCGATTTTATTTTACAATTTTACAAGGATACCCCTTAAGAAGCAATTGCCTTTTGGGTCAAAAAGAAACGGCGCTCCTAAAGGACGCCGCCGGCAAGCCCTAAGTTTAGGGATGTACGACCTTTTGCGGTGGGCCTGGCCCACCCTAGTGGTCTGTTTCATAATTGGCTATCCTATTATCAAGAACATATCCGGATCATGATCTTTTCTGGTTCCCAAGCTCCGCTTGGGAACCCCCTTGGTCGCAAAGCTCTGCTTTGGAAAAAATATCGGTAGGTTAACTATTATCGCTCTTCCATAACTATGATTGCCCAAGCGGAGCTTGGGCCACAATTGCGTTCCCAAGCAGAGCTTGGGAACGAGAAATAAATGGTAAGCTAATTGAGAAACACTACCCTAGCTTGAAGCGCCCCGGATTAGCGGCCCCGGGCCAGGCTCAGGCCACCGTCACCTCCGGGCAGAGATAGACCTCCTGGACGGCGTGCAGAAGCTCCACCCCTTCTTCAAAAGGCCGCTGGAAGGCCTTGCGCCCGGAGATGAGGCCCATGCCCCCGGCCCTTTTGTTGATCACCGCGCTGCGCACCGCCTCCGCCAGGTCGTTGGCCCCGGCCGCGCCCCCGGAATTGATCAGGCCGCAGCGTCCCATATAGCAGTTGGCCACCTGGTAGCGGGTCATCTCAATGGGGTGCGTGCCCGCCAACTCCGTGTACACCAGGGGGTGGGTGGCCCCGAAATTGAGCACCGTAAAGCCGCCGTTCACCGTGGGAGCCTTCTGTTTGATGAGGTCGGCCTCAATGGTCACCCCCAAGTGATTGGCCTGGCCGGTTAAGTCCGCGGCGGTATGGTAGTCCTTGGCCGTGGTCTTGAAGGCCGGATTGCGCAGATAACACCAGAGGATGGCGGCCAGCCCCAGCTCGTGGGCCGCTTGAAAAGCCTCGCTGACCTCCTGCAACTGGCGGCGGCACTCCGGGGAGCCGAAATAAACGGTGGCCCCCACCGCTACCGCCCCCATGTCAAAGGCCTGCTCCACCCGGGCGAACAGCGTCTGGTCATATATCGCCGGATAGGTGAGGAGCTCGTTGTGGTTAATTTTAAGGATAAAGGGGATTTTGTGGGCGTATTTGCGGGCCACCATGCCCAGCACCCCTAAGGTGGAGGCCACCGCGCTGCACCCCCCTTCCAGGGCCAGCCTGACAATATTTTCCGGGTCGAAATATATGGGGTTGGGGGCGAAGGAGGCGGCCGCGGTGTGCTCCACCCCCTGGTCCACCGGCAGGATGGAAAGGTAGCCGGTGTTTGCCAGGCGGCCGTGGTTGAACATAGCCGCCAGAGACCTGAGCACCCCCACGGGCCGGTCGCTGGCCACGAGGACGCGCTCAAGAAAATCCGGCCCCGGCAGGTGCAGGGCTTCTTTTTGAAAACCCACGCATTTATAGGTCAACAGGTCTTCCGCCTCTTGCTCCAACAGGGTTTGAATCTTTTTGACCATCTCCAATACCTCTAATCTTGGTTTCGGGGAGGGGTTTCAGAGGGGTACGGCACAGAGTGGCACGGACGTCTGGCCTGGGTAACCCTGGCCCCCTCCCCTGATTATCATACCCTTAAACCAACCAATTCCAAAGCCGCCCGGGCCGCCCGCCGGGAGGCCCCGGGGCCGCCCAGGCTGGTGACGATGCGGGCCAGGCCCCGGCGCATTTTCTTCAGGCGGCCGGCATCCTTAACCAGCGCCAGCATCTCCCGGGCCAAATTTTCCGGAGTGAAGTCGTCCTGAATAAGCTCGGGAAACAACCTTTCTTCGGCCAACAGATTGGCCATACCGACATGCTCCACCCTAATTAGCCGGCGCCCCACCTCATAGGAGAGAGGCGAAACCCGGTAAACGATGATGGTGGGGGTCCCGGCCAGGGCCGCTTCCACGGTGGCGGTGCCCGAGGCCACTACCGCCAGGTGGGCCGCAGCCAACGCCGGATAGGATTGGCCCGCGACCAGCCCCAAAGTTCCCGGGAAATTAGCGACTAGAGAATGGATCAACTCCACCGGGGCAGTGGAGGCGCAGGGAAGAATAAACTGGCATTCCGGCAGCGATTTTTGTAGGATTTCCGCCCCGGCCAGCATCAGGGGCAGGTGGGCCCGAATCTCGCCGGCCCGACTGCCGGGCAGCAGCGCCACGGTGAGGCGCTCCGGGTCCAGACCCCTTTTCTCCAGCAAAACACGCCGCTCCGGGAGCGGAGGCAAGGTCTCCCTTAAAGGATGCCCTACATACTCCACCGGCACCCCCCTTTTCCGGTAGAACTCCTCCTCAAAGGGGAAAATGACCACCATGCGGTCCACCAGGCGGGCGATGAGGCGCACCCGGTATGTGCGCCAGGCCCACACCTGGGGACTGATGTAATACATCACCGGCACCCGAAAGCATCTGGCCAGCCGGGCCACCCAGAAATTGAAATCCGGGAAATCCACCAGGATGGCCAGACTGGGGCGTGCCGTTTTCAAGGCCAGGCGGATGGCCTTAAGCGCCCGCCACACCGCCGGCAGCCTGGCGGCCACTTCCCATAAACCCACCACCGCCAACTCCGACGCTGGGTAAAGGACCCGCACCCCCTGTGCCTTTAAGGCCTCCCCCCCTATCCCGAAAAACTCCGCCTGGGGCAAATTTTCTTTAATGGCCGCCACCAACCGGGCCGCATGACTGTCCCCGGACGCCTCCCCGGCCACGATGAGGATTTTGGGGGCGGTATTTGGGGGAGGGGGCCAGGGGTCTGAGACCCACTTACAATCCTCCCCCAAACCCCCTCCCCCAACCCGCATAATTTTTTTAAGCATTAGCACCATTTGCTCTTTTTAGCCGAGGTGGTTGGGGGCCAGGCCCCCAACCACCTCGGCTAACATAAAGGGGGATGGGAGGGGGGTTTGAGGGGAGGGTGGGGGAACACTTACAAAAAATTCCCCCAGCCCTCCCCTCAAATATCTCTATCCTACCCCCTGACCTTCCGCATGGCCGCGTTGATTTTAAGGGCCAGGTTCAGGGCGTCCCGGCCGGCTTCGCCGCTCACCGGTGGTTCTGTGCCATTTTTTATGGCCTGGACAAAGGCGGTTATTTCTTTAAGCAGCACGTCTTCCTGGGGGAAGCGCCGGGTTTCCAGGGCCACTCCGGGTATGGGTCCCATGGCCTCTTCTTTTTTGAAGGCCGAGGTTAATTCCCGGGCCTCGAAGTCCACCGCCAGGTAGGCGTCCGGCTGGAAGAGGCGAAATTTGCGCATGCTTTTAAAGGACATGCGGGACGCGGTGAGATTGGCGATGCAGCCGTCGGCAAACTCCAGGCGGGCGTTGGCCAGGTCGATGCGGTCGGTGAGGACCGAGACCCCGGCGGCCCGAATCTCTTTCACCTGCGCCGGCACCAGGCTTAAGACATGGTCCAGGTCGTGGATCATCAGGTCCAGGACCACATCCACATCAGTGCCCCGTTCTTTATAAAAGGCCAGGCGGTGGCTCTCGATAAAGCGGGGCCTGCTCACCCGGCGCTTCAGCTCCTCCATGGCTGAGTTGAACCGTTCCAGGTGTCCCACCATGAGGAGGAGGCGTTGCTGGCGGGCCAGCAAAACCAGTTCATCGGCTTCGGCCACGGTGATGCTTAAGGGCTTTTCCACCAGCACCTGGCAACCTTGCTCCAGACAGTCCCGGACCACCGCAAAATGCTGGGTAGTGGGCACCGCCACGCTCACCGCGTCCACCAGAGGCAAAAGCTGGCGGTAATCGCTGAAGGGACGGGTGTTGAGGGCCTGCGCCACCTCCTGGGCCCGGGGCTGGCTCACATCGGCCACTCCTTTAAGTTCCACCTGCGGCAGGGTGGCATATTTTTGGGCGTGGAAGCGGCCCAGATACCCCACCCCGATTACCCCAACTTTTAAAGTTGCCGTCATGATTAGCTCGATTGGCTGTCCTTAAACTGTGGCGCCGCTCTCCTTAAGGCGCATTTTTTCCCATCATAGCGGAAAATCAGGCCCCATGCCAAGGAAAACCGGAGGGGAAAACCGTTTGACAACCGTGGGCCGATACGATAAAAAAGGGCGGCAAGCTAGGAGGATGGGTCGATGGTTGAAAAGGCTAAGTTTATCTGGCTGGACGGCAACTTCATCCCCTGGGATGAAGCCCGGGTGCATATTTTGACGCACAGCTTGCATTACGGGCTGGGGGTCTTCGAGGGAATCCGCGCCTACCACTGTCACGACGGCCGCACCGCCGTCTTCCGTCTTACGGAGCATATCCGGCGCCTGTTTGATTCCGCCCACGTCATGCAAATGGACCTGCCCTACTCCCAGGCGGAGATCGAGGCGGTCTGCTGCGAGATTTTGCGCCTCAACGGCTTAAAGGAAGGCTACCTCCGTCCCCTGGCCTTTATCGGCGACGGCGTCATGGGGCTTCATCCCCAAAATAACCCCATCCGGGTGACCATCATCAGTTGGGTCTGGGGAGCCTACCTGGGTGAGGAAGGTTTAAAGAAGGGCATCCGGGCCAAGATCTCTTCCTTTGCCCGGCACCATGTGAATGTGACCATGACCATGACCAAAACCACCGGCCACTATGTCAACTCCATCATGGCCAAGCGCGAGGCCACCAGCTTGGGCTATGACGAGGCCTTGCTCCTGGACACCGACGGCTATGTGGCCGAGGCCTCCGGGGAAAACATCTTTATCGTCAAGGACGGCCGGATCAAGACCCCGCCGTTGACCGCGATCCTGCCGGGCATAACCCGGGCCAGCATTATCACCCTGGCCCAGGACCTTAAGATTCCGGTGATAGAAGAGATTTTTTCCCGGGATGAGCTTTACCTGGCAGATGAGGCCTTCCTCACCGGCACCGCCGCGGAGGTCACCCCGGTCAGGGAAGTGGACGGCCGCATCATCGGTTCGGGCCACCCCGGCCCCATCACTAAGAAACTCCAGAAGTCCTTCTTCGCCGTGGTGAAAGGCCAGGACACCCGCTACCAACACTGGTTGACTTACATCTGAAATTTGAGGGGAGGGTCGGGGGAGCAGCGGCTCCCCCGCCCTCCCCTCAAACTCCCCTCCCAACCCCCTTTATGGGGGCCGGGGAAGGCGGGGCCTGCGGCCCCGACTTCCCCGGCCAATTAATAAACCTAAAGGGATTGGGAGTGGGGGCCTGAAAGAGTTTTTTGTAAGGGTAAGGGCCAGTGGCACAGGCGTCTCGCCGGTGGAAGCCCTTACCCCCCTTCCCTCAGTTTCCTAACCCATCACTTACATTCCTTCAGGTACTGCACCAGGATGTCGGTTTCGGTGATGAGGCCCACCAGGCGGTCTTTTTCCACCACCGGTAGACAGCCGATTTTCTTGTCCACCATGATCCTCACCGCTTCGCCCACTTCGGTTTCCGGAGAGACGGTTATAACCTCCGACACCATGATGTCCTTGATGTGCATGTTTTTCATCAAATCCCGGCTGGCTTTGGTGCCGTAGCCCAGGGCCTGGGCCAGGGAACTGCGGAACAGGTCCCTCTCCGAGATGATCCCGGCCAGGCGGCTGCCGTCCACCACCGGCAGGTGGCGGATGCGCCCCAAGCGCATGATGTCATTGGCCAGACTGAGCTCGTCATTGATATCTAAAGTGGCCACCTCTTTAACCATGATCTCCCGAACCTTCATGCCCCCGCCCTTTCTTTTCAAGTTGTGGTGTGGGGGGAGGGGGTAAGGGCCAGTGGCCCTTAGCCCCCTCCCCCAATTCTACCCATCCTACAACGAGGCCAGCCAGTCTTGGCCCCGGGTGCTCAGGTCGGACAGCATTGCCAGGGCCCGTTGGGCGGCCTGGGGGCTTAAGTATCCCATGCCACAGGCCGGGGTAAGCAAGGCCTGGGATAGAATTTCCTTAATACTGGACTTTTGGTCCCTCGCCAACCTGGTAACCTGCTCTTTAAAACGCTGCCACAAACCCTCCGTAGATTCGCTCTTAAGTTCCTCGCCGGTGGGCACCAGACCCCAGGCCAGGCGCCCCCCCCGGGCCAAAAA
>JAUXZG010000126.1 GCA_030694005.1 Desulfobaccales bacterium
TTGGCGTGCTCCTTGGGAAAGGGTCAGAGATCGTGGCACAGGCGGGACGCCTGTGCTCCCTCCCCTTGAGCCCCCGCCCCACCCGGGGATGGGGGGCCGCAAAAGACGGGGGGCCTTGGCCCCAACTTCCCGGCTTAAGCAAAACCTTGGTGGGGGAAGGCTAGTTAACTTGTGCTTTAAAATACTGGTTTATTGTTTAACGGTCAAGGCGGACCATGTACCCCGGCTTGATTTCCCGATCAGTGCTCACCCGGGCCGAGGAGTCCGTCTCCGAGGTCTCCTCCACCTCCACGGTGCCCACCATCTGCCCGCTTTCATCAAAGATGGCCAGGCGGGAGCCGATCTGGACGCCGTGGGCGGTTCCCAGGCCGAAGCTGATCACGCATTTCCCCTCTACCCGGGCTACCCGGTAGACCTCGGCCTGCCCCAGTTGCGCCAGGAGCTTTTCCCTCTTTTGAGAAAGCCCAAAAACCCCGCCAAAGGTCGCCAGGACCGTCGGCAGGAGCATGACGAAGATCAGCCAGGGGGACACGCCCAAGTAATATCCGCTCAAGGACTTGTAGCTCAGTTGCCGGCTGGGGAAATCAGAAAAGACTATGATCCGGTAGGGCGGCAAGGGGTGGGGAGAGACCTTGCCCCGGATGCCCACAGTCAGGGTATATTCTCCCGGCCGGATCTGGGGGCTGATGGCCAGCTGGCCGCGCCACATGTCCCCTCCCAGGAAATAGCCCTTGTGAACCGCCTCCAGGGTCAGCATCAGCTTGTCGGAGCTGCTCTGTACGGTCAGTTGCCGGATATCCTGCACCGCTTCCTCCAGGGGGCCATTGATGTGCACCGTCTCCCCCGGCAGGACTTTGAAGATATTTAGCGGCTCCCGAAACCGGCTGATGAGGCCGTCAAACAGGGCCAGGAAGGCCAGGAAGCAACAAGCGGCTCCGAGCTTGCCCAGCAAGCTCCGCCACCGGGAGACTTGAGCTAAGTTCATGGCGCTGCCACAGTTCGTTGGAAAATTTAGGGGGAGGGCCAGGGGCGTAGGGGCGGGGTCACCCCGCCCTTCCCTGCCCTCCCCCCAATCCCCCCTCCCAACCCGCTTATGGGTGCGGGGGCTTGGGGGAGGGGGTAAGGGCCTGCGGCCCTTAGCCCCCTCCCCCAAAAACCCAAAAGTTTTCCAGTCTCCCTGCCGAACTAGTATTTATGTCTGAGCGTTTTCATCTAGTCACCACTTTCAAGCCCAAAGGCGACCAGCCCCAGGCCATCAAAGGTTTGGTGGCCGGGGTGGAGGCCGCTCATCCCCATCAGGTATTGTTGGGGGTCACCGGTTCCGGCAAGACCTTCACCATTGCCAATGTCATCGCCCGGGTGAACCTGCCCTGCCTGATGCTGGCCCCCAACAAGACCCTGGCGGCCCAGCTCTATGGCGAATTCAAGGAGTTTTTCCCGGAAAACGCGGTGGAGTACTTCGTCTCCTATTACGATTATTACCAGCCAGAGGCCTATATTCCCCAGGCCGATCTTTATATCGAAAAAGATTCGGCCATCAACGAGGCCATCGACCGGCTGCGCCACTCCGCCACCCGCTCCCTGTTTGAGCGCCAGGATGTGATCATCGTGGCCTCCGTGTCCTGCATCTACGGCCTGGGCTCGCCGGAGGCCTACCACGGCATGCTCCTCTACCTGGAGGAGGGCCTGGAGAAGCCCCGTCGACAGGTGCTGGCCAAGCTGGTGGACATCTTATACGAACGCAATGACCTCGATTTTCACCGGGGCACTTTTCGGGTGCGGGGGGACCGGGTGGAAATCTTTCCGGCCTACGAAGAGGACCGGGCCATCCGCGTGGAGTTTTTCGGAGACACGGTGGAGGCCATCCGGGAGATCGACCCCTTGCGGGGCACTACTTTAAGGAAGCTTAAAAAGGTGACGGTCTATCCGGCCTCCCACTATGTCACTTCGGACTGGCGCCGCACCCAGGCTTTGGGGGGCATCGAGGCGGAGTTGGATGAGCGCCTGGCCTGGTTCCACTCCCAGGGAAAACTGTTGGAGGCCCAGCGCTTAGGCGAGCGCACCCGCTTCGACCTGGAGATGCTCAAAGAGTTGGGTTACTGCCACGGCATCGAGAACTATTCCCGCCACCTCACCGGCCGGGCCCCGGGGGAGCCCCCCCCTACCCTGCTGGACTACCTGCCCCGCCAGTCCCTGATGGTGATTGACGAGTCCCACATCTCCATCCCCCAACTCCAGGGCATGTACCGGGGGGATCAATCCCGCAAGCGCACCCTGGTGGAGTATGGCTTCCGCCTGCCCTCGGCCCTGGACAACCGGCCCTTGAGCTTTGAGGAATTCCAGGCCCGGGTGAGCCGGGTCATTTATGTGTCCGCCACCCCCGCCCCTTATGAGATGGAGCAAGCCGGCCCCCGGGTGGTGGAGCAGATCGTGCGGCCCACGGGCCTGATGGACCCGCAGATCGCGGTCAAGCCCGCCACCCACCAGGTGGACGACCTCTTGGGGGAGATTCGCGGCCGCCTGGCCCGGGGGGAACGGGTCCTAATCACCACCCTCACCAAACGCATGGCCGAAGACTTAACCGAATATTACCAGGACCTGGGTCTCAAGGTGCGCTATCTCCACTCGGACATCACCACCTTAGAGCGCATGGAGATCATCCGGGACCTGCGCCTGGGCGTGTTCGAGGTCCTTATCGGCATCAACCTGCTCAGGGAAGGCCTGGACCTGCCCGAGGTCTCCCTGGTGGCCATCTTGGATGCCGACAAGGAGGGCTTTTTACGCTCGGCGCGCTCCCTCATCCAGACCTGCGGCCGGGCGGCCCGCCACGTCCGGGGCGAGGTCTTGTTCTATGCCGATAAGGTGACCCCGTCCATGGCCGCGGCCATGGAGGAGACCAATCGGCGCCGACTCCTGCAAGAATCTTACAATAAACGCCACGGCATCACTCCGGAGACCATCAAGAGCACGATCAAAGACCTCCTGGCCTCGGTTTATGAAAAGGATTATGTCACCGTGCCCCTGGCCGCCGAGGAGCAACTGCCCTACCTGGTGGAGGACCCCCGGGCGGCCATCGCCCGCCTGAAAAAGGAGATGCAGGCCGCGGCCAAAAAACTGGACTTTGAACGGGCCGCGGGCCTCAGAGACCAGATCCGCGCCCTCGAAGCCGCCGGGTTGAAATATGGATGAAGATATTTCAGGGGAGGGGGCCAGGGGCCGACGGCCCACTTACAATCCTCCCCTGAAACCCCTCCCCCAACCCCTTATGGGCAAAATATACAAGGGGCGACCCGTTGGGTCGCCCCTTTTTGTTTGGTGGGAGAAATTTGGGGGAAGGGTCAAGGAGTAGGGGCGTGATTCATCACGCCCCCCTGCCCTCATCCTTTTTCAGCAGTATCGCACTCTCTTTGCGTCTTAGCGT
>JAUXZG010000127.1 GCA_030694005.1 Desulfobaccales bacterium
ATAAGTTTGAGCATCTGATGAAAGATTGTGTTACAATGGGGCCTAGTCCGAAATCTCCTTTCTGTTTAATGAGTTATGGCTAAACCCATTCTAACAGATTCCAGGAGTTTTCGGACTTTTTTTAATCAGTTAACCGGACAGCACTGGGCGAACCTATTATATCACCCATAGGTAGCGATGTGGCCTCTTTACTTGTCATCCCAAGTAATTCCTACCGGACTGCACTGGAAAAAACTATCATTATTAATAGAAAAATCTCTTGGGGGAAATTAATCTCTGGTTGAATTTCTTAAAGACCGTTAAGCCCCCCCGGGGCAACCAAAAAATACTAGATAAAATTAATATGTTGCGGCTTTGGGCACATGGGTTCGCCCAACTCCATGTTACCGTGCTTCAGATCCCACAAGAACTCGTTCACTTTGTGTTGCAGGCACAAACAGCCGCACATGGTTTGCGCATCGAAGCGGGGTGAGGCGATCTTTGCCATAACCTGCCAATAGCGTTGGGACTGCCAGATTTTTTTGAACCGGGTGTCAACAATATTGCCGATCCAGTAGCGCCGATAGGCGTTGCCGAACAACATGCCGCAAGGGGCCACCAGCCCGCTTCCTGACAACTGCAAGATAAACGGCGGGCCATAACATTGTTTGTATCGCCTTTGCCCCGCATCCTTGATCTTGGACCACTTTACCTTGACCAGGTAGTCCCCAGTGGAGAGACCCTCCGCCTCCCTTAAGGTATCGTATAAGGCCTGGTAGGCGGAATAATCCACCCCCAGACTGGCCTTCTCATCATCAGAGCAGTGCTTGATGATAAGATAATCAGGCCTAAGATCTCCGCCGAGTTTCGCCAGGGGGAGGACCTGGTCAACATAGGTGGGCATCAACACCATCTGGAGGCCAATGGTTACTTCTAGACGGTTTAGGCGCTTGATCTCCACTGCGTCTTTGATGTTCTTACACACTTGGTAAAAATAAGAATCCGGCACCCCATGGATTTCGGCATACCTTTGGGGTTCTCCGGCTGAGATGTTAAAGCGCAGGTAGGTCAGGTTAGGGAGGATCTCCTCAAGCTTCTCTCTGGTCAAGAGATAGCCGTTGGAAGCCATGGCCATGGAAAGGCCATTCTTACTCCCTTTCTTAATAACCTCAGGATAGATAGGCGAAACCGAGCTCTCGCCGTCACTTACCAGGCTGATGGCCTTGACGCCCATCTCGGCGGCGTCATCTAGAAAATCGGACATGACGTCCATGGTGATTTTTTTGCGGGGGTTTTCTTGCAGCAGGCCATAGCAATATTCGCACCGGTAATTGCAGGCGCGGGTGAGGGCCATATCTATGGTGATGGGGGCGATTTTCTCCCCCCGCAACCACGCCTCGACCCGCTCCTTATGCCAGAGAATCTTGGTCCCATCCAGGACTAGGCCTCTTTCTTGGTCAGGCGCTTCCATGGGCGCTACTCCCAAGCCAGGGTGAATTGGCTTGCCATAATTAATTTTAACCAAAACCGGGGAAACAGTGCAACTCCAGGTGAAGGGCCCCGCCAGAGAACCTCAGGGCCAAGTCGAGGGCGCCCGCCCCTCAGGCAAGTCTCCGGTAGAATGACTTGACCTGGGCAATTACATAATCGATTTCTTGAGAAGTCAGGTGTTGATGGGCCGGCAGGGTAATGACGGTGCGGCTAGTTTCTTCGCACCGCGGGAAGTTACCCTCTTGGTAACCCAGGTATCTGGCGGCTTTCTGGAGATGCACCGGAATGGGGTAATGAACCTTGGCCTCCACACCCTTTTGGTGCAAATAGGCCAAAAGTTCATCACGCCGCTGGACCCGCACCATGTATAAGTGAAAGACATGTTTAACGCCGTCGCGCCTTGGGGGTATGCGGATAAATTCATTTAAGTCCGCCAGACCCGCATCATAGCGACGGCCGTTGGCAATACGCTGCTCGGTAATGAATTCCGCCTGGGCCAGCAAGCGGTTGCCAATTACCGCCTGGAGCGTGTCCAGCCGGGAATTGTACCCGAACATGACCACCTCATCCCTATTGATGAGGCCATGGTTACGATAGAGCCTCAGCTTCTCGGCCAGTTCGGCGGAGCGGGTGACAATGACGCCGCCGTCGCCCCAGACATTCAGGTTTTTAAGGGGATGTAGGCTGAAGGCCGCGGTCTCCCCCCAGGTGCCCACCGGTTGGCCGTCAAGGGAGGCGGCAATGGCCTGACAGGCATCCTCGATGACGAGCAGCTGGTGCCGGTCGGCGATCTTCCTGATGGCAGGCATGTCAGCCACATTGCCGGTGTAATGCACCGGCACAATCGCCTTGGTCCGGGGCGTGATGGCTGCCTCGATCTTGGCCGGGTCGATGACAAAACCCTCGTCGCAATCCACAAACACCGGCCGGGCTCCGGCCATGACGATGGCACCCACGGTGGCGATGAAGGTGTTGGGGGTAGTGATTACCTCGTCACCCGGGCCAAGGCCCAGGATTCTCAAAGAGAGGATCAGGGCGTCGGTGCCGGTGCCCACACCAATGGCGTGAGGCAGGCCGATAAGACGGGCGAAGCGTTCTTCAAACTCGGTGACGGCCCGGCCCAGGGTAAAGTCGCCGGCCTTGACCAAGGCGCGAATATCCTCCAGATAGGGGTCAACCTGGGCAAACTGTTGGTCTAAGTAAGAAAATCGTACCTGCACATCATCATTCCTTTAAACAGGCTCTTGAAAAAACCGGAAATTGATGAGGTTATCCCCGGCGATGGTTATCAACAATCTGCTACCTGCCGCTGCCGGCGGCCTTCCCCCTCACCTGGTGTCTGTTGGCGGTTTGTGAGCCCTCCACGAAGGTCTTGGGTACGCTGCTCTTGGGTTGGAACTTAATGTCCCGCACCAGGCGCAGATAACCGCGGATCACTTGAAACAGGCTGGGGAAGGTTATGGCCCGGGAAACCCCTTGGGCACGCATCCCCAGCCGGTATGGCACCTCGGCGAAGAGATACCCATGTTTGACGGTTCTCACCAGGATGTCGGTTTGGAAAAAGAAGCCGTCACTCCTATATTCGAGTTCGTCCAAAAGGGTTTTACGGTACAGCACGGTGCCATTCGTATAGTGAAAATTAACCAGAAAGGTGGTGTTGATGATGAACCGGTAAATAAAAGAAAGAACGTTGCGGAAAAAGGGGCGGACCTCCGTATTGAAGACGAAGGGGATAACTATATCGACGCTGTTTAGGAGGCTGTAGTACCTGAAAATCTCCATGGGATCGTTTTCGTTGTCTCCGGGCAGCATGACCACAAAGTTCCCTCTGGCGTTGTCGACTCCGTCCCAGAACGAGGCGCCGACCCCCTTGGGTCGTTCGTGGTTAATAAGCCGCACTCTGGGGTCGAGTTCCATATGATTCTTGATCTTAGCTTCAGTTTGATCAGTGCTGCCGTCGTTGATGGCAATGATCTCGCCCTTGATGCCCATTTGGTCAAGGGCGTCCTGGCAGTCGTGGATAGCGTCGCCGATATTTTGTGCTTCGTTCAAGGCGGGCATGATTATGGAGACATCCAATTGGTCGGTCATCAGATCATCTCCTTAGAAGCTCTTTTATGGTTTCTTTGATAGTCAAGCTGGTGGGATAATAGGCCTCTTCCAGGACGGGGCTGGATGGGGTGGGCGTGTCCGCAAAATTGATCCGCTTTACGGGCGCTTTCAGCCAGCCTGGGGCCTTCTCCACGACCCGGCAAGCTATCTCCCCGCCAACGCCCCCGGTTTTACAGGCCACATCAGCGATAACCAGCCGGCCGGTTTTTTTGACGGAGTTGCAGATCAGCTCATCGTCCAGGGGGTTCAAGGTCCTGGGGTCGATAACCTCCACGGAAATTCCCTCGGCCTCCAGTTCCCTGGCCGCTTTGGCCGCCTCATAGACCATCTGGGAGAGGGCCACCACGGTGACCTCGCGGCCTTCCTTGCGGACAACTCCCTGGCCGAAAGGCACCGTATATTTTTCTTCCGGCACATAGCCCACCGAATTGTAAATCCACCGGTGCTCGATGAACATGACCGGGTTGCCGTCCTCCACGGCAGCAATGAGCAGTCCCTTGGCGTCGTAGGGGGTGCTGGGCATGGCGATTTTCAGTCCGGGGATGTGCATAAATAAAGCGTGTAAGGCCTGGGAATGTTGTGCCGCCGAACCCCAGCCCCGGCCAATGATGCTTCTGATAACCAGGGGAATGGGCACGCGGCCGCCACTCATATAGTACCATTTCGCCGCGTGGTTGACTATCTGATCCATACACATGGGCAGAAAATCCATGCGCATGTGCACGAAGATGGGGCGCATCCCGGCGGCGGCGGCGCCCACGGCCACCCCGGTGAGTCCATTTTCGGCAATGGGGATGTCTATAACCCGCCCCGGGCCAAACTTTTCCACCAGCCCCAAGGTTGACCCGAAGATACCCCCCGGGTCGTCCACCCCCTCGCCTAAGATAAAAACCCGGGGGTCGCTTTCCAGGAGCTGCTCCTGGGCCTCCCTTAAGGCCTCAACATAGCTAAGGCTCCGCAGATTTTCTGCGGCCTTGAATTGTTGGAGGTCGTCTTCGCTGAGAAATACTTTAGTCCAGGGCATTAAGAGCCTTTCTCGCAATAGACATGCAGGTAAATTTCTTCCTTTGGGGGGAAGGGACTTTCTTTGGCGAATTTCAGGGCCGCATCCAGTTCCTGGTCCGTCTCCTGGACGACTTTATTATACCACCATGGCTCGATGACCCCAGTTCCCAGGAGGTCTTCTTTTAATAATTCCACGGGGCACTTTTCCATCCACGCCGTGAGGTCCTCCATGGGGCGGCAGCCTTTTTCGTGGTCGCAGTCCGGCCCCACATGCCCCTTCCACCGGTAGGTCTTACACTCCAGGAGGGTAGGCCCTCCGCCCTGGCGGGCCCTGGCCACCGCGTCCTGGGCGGCCAGGTAGATGGCCACCACGTCGTTGCCATCCAGGGCGGTGGCGGGGATGCCGTAACCGGCGGCCCGTTTGTAAATGTCGGGATGGGGCTGCCTGGCGGCAAGGGGCGAATTGGTGGCGTAAAAATTGTTTTCGCACACAAAGATGACCGGCAACTCTTTCAGGGCGGCAAAGTTCAGGCCCTCATGAAAGGTCCCTTCGTCTGAGCCGCCGTCACCGAAAAAGGTCACCGACACCCGGCCGTCCTGGCGCATCTTCGAGGCCAGGGCCGTGCCCACGGCCAGGGCGATGCCGCCCCCGACGATGGCCGAAGTTCCCAGGATCCCCAGCTCCGGCCAAGCCGGATGCATGGAACCGCCCTTGCCCCGGCAGCAGCCGTCTACCCGGCCGTAGAACTCGGCGTATAGAACTTTGGGGTCAACCCCCTTGGCCAGGCAGTGGCCATGGTTGCGGTGGTTGGTAAACAGGTAGTCATCTGGACGCAGGTGGGCGCACACTCCCGCGGCTATGGCCTCTTCGCCGATGCACAGGTGAACGGGCGACTTCATATCCTGGAGGCCATAAACCTCGATGATCTTTTCCTCGAACCGGCGAACCAAGACCATAACCCGCAAAAGTTCTTTGAGGGTTGAGGCGGGAATCCCCGTGGCGTTATTGGTACAATCTGACATTCTCTTACCGCCTACCGTAAAAATCTCTTATAGTGTGGGCCACATATCCTACCTGTTCCAAGGTAAGGTGCTGATGGATGGGAAGGGAGAGAATATGGGCCGCCTGCTTTTCCGTTTCGGGTAAGTCACCGGGCTTCCAGCCCATTTGGCGGCAGGGGGCCTGAAGGTGGATGGGGATGGGGTAATGCACCTTGGTTTCTATTCTTTTGGCGGCCAGGTGGCGGATGAGATTTCCCCGATCCCTTACCTGGATCACATAGGTGTGGAACACCTGGGTGAAGTTTGGCCGACGGGGCGGGATGATCACTTCGTCCTCTGGGCTCGATAAAAGTTCATCGTAGAGGCCGGCGTTTTTGCGGCGCTGGGCGGTGATCTGGTCCAGCCGCTTAAGGCGGTGTGCGGCCACCAGGGCCTGAAGGGTGTCCAGCCTGCTATTGTAAGCGAAGAAATCGATTTCGTCCCGATTTTTCAGGCCGTGGTTGCGCATTTTCTTAAGTTGGAGATAGACCTCTTCCTCGTTAGTGGTCATCATGCCGCCGTCGCCCGCCACGTTCAGGTTCTTTAAGGGGTGTAGGCTGAAGCAGCCCAGGTGGCCGAAGGAGCCCACGGGCTGGCCGTTAATGGCGGCGCCGATGGCTTGGGCTGCGTCTTCCACCACGACCAGTCCGTGCTTTCTGGCGATGTCCAGAATTTTTGGCAGGTTGGCCGGATTACCGGTAAGGTGCACCGGCAGGATAGCCTTGGTTCGGGAGGTCAGGGCAGCCTCGATGAGGGTCGGATTAATATTATAATCTTGGGCGACGTCCACGAATACCGGGCGCGCCCCGGCGGCGACAATGGCTCCGGCGGTGGCGATGAAGCTGTTGGAGACGGTGATGACCTCATGGCCAGGGCCCACCCCCAGAACCTTCAGAGCTAAGAACAGGGCGTCGGTCCCAGAGTTGACCCCCAGGGCAAACCTGGTGCCGCAAAGTTCGGCGAATTTCTCCTCAAACCTGGCCACCTCCGGCCCCATGATGAACTGGCAGGTCTTGAAAAGGTCGGCGACGGCGCGGATGAGCTCCGGGTCGTCAAACTGCTGCGGCAAGTCGAGGTATTTGACTTCCATGGCTGGTTACCGGTAACACTCCATCATTTTTCAATCATGAAGTCCAACTGACCTGTCTCTTGAGGTGGGTATCCCAGAAAGATATTGTGCCCCTGCCCCCGGCTAGGGGTGATGGCGTCTTTAGGTGGCCACCTTGGCTGTGGGCGATTCCTCCGATTTTCTCCGAGGAGGCCTAAAAGAGGTAGGACTGCTTTCCTCATAATCTCGGATTATTGTCGCACGTTACCTATTGCCCTAAAGCTAAAACTTTTCCATTCCTCGCCCTTTAAATAAGACGATATTTCTGCTGTCTGAATCATTAATACAGAGTCAAACCGTGAGGCCGCCAAATCAAAGTCATTTTTCTTGGAAAGATCAAATTTTTCTGTCCCAATCTTTAAAGTCTCTTGAAACTCTTTATTATATACTCCGGTAACAGTTATGGCCAAATCTGGCCTCAAAATAAAAAGGGGGAAAACCGGAGCGCTTGTTCCAGTGACAACCAACACTTTAGCCCCGGTGGGAATTTTTTCAACATAATTTTCCAAAAAACCATCATCATAATAAAGAGAATAATAATTAATTAACAACTCTTTCCGATAAGTTGCATAATTAAAATAACCGGACTTCCTAATAATTTCTGAATAATTTCGCAAGTGTTGCCGGTTGTTATTAAATATTGTCAAAAGACCAATGCTTGCCATTGATATAATAATAGATAAAAATACTAACCACCAGCCCGCTCTTGGTTTGGCACCCATAGTTCGTCGAAAAAACTGAGCCAGGCATACCAAGCCGCACGATATAGTGGGGGCGAAATATCTTCCAGTAAAAGGTGAATATGAGATGTACACCGATATTAAGACAGCATAAACCAGTCCCGATATCGCCACAATCTTTATAAAACCATTATCTCTTATGGCCGAATAAAACAAGGCGAATATTATCAAAAATCCCAAAGGCCCATACCAGGCACTACAATCATTGGCCAAAAAAGTATTTTCTAGGCGATACGGCATAGTAGAGAACGTGAAGGCCATACCCACAAGCTTCTGATCACCAAGAACTCGGTCATGCAACATGGTCAAATTATTACCAATAATTTCCGCGGGAAAGTTTATAAAATGAACAAGATAGCGGAATAAATTTAACACCCCCCCCCGGGCGCCGTCAATCCAAGCAAGCATAGGGAAGTAGTTAGCCGGTCCACTAAGGTGGCCGTATATCTGGTAATTATGATAAAAATTTACCCCCTGAAAAAACAAAATCCCTAGGGGAATTATTAGGGAAATCATTGCCCCAAAATTAAGAGATAATATTTTTCTAATTTTGCGCTTTCCAAAATGACCACTTTTAATTAATAAAATTATAAATAAAATTATAAAAGGCATTATAAATAAAACAAAAGATAATTTTGCTAATATCCCATAACAACATGCCGTTATTAGAACATACAGGTGGGTCAGTTTTTCGGAAACAAGGTAATTGTAAGCTGAAAGCAAGACCATAATGGTTAATGCCGCTAAAATAAGGTCATTTTTTGTTGAGAATGATTGATAATAAAACAAAGGTAAAGACGAACCAATGATAGCTAACGACTTACTTAGCCTATTGTCGTCATAAAGATTCTTAACTAAAGCATATAAACCAGTTATTATAACAATATAAGCCAAGAAGTTGAATATTGTTAAGCTCAATGGCAAATTATAGCGAAGAAATAAGAAGTATAGCGCATCGTAGCCGATATTTAGGAAATCTTGGCGATAACTAGCAAAGTTATCGAGGAACAGATGACCTTCTGACTGCATCATCATTATTCTGGCAAGATGGTAGGTCGTACTATCATAGGTTGTCGGCGGAATAAGGAACCCTCGCAATAATAAGTAAAAAAAGTAAACGGCAAAAAAAAGGGAATATGCTAGATTTTGACTACAGAAGTTTATAATCTCTAAAAATGATTCGCCAAGTGTGCGTCGATTCATATACACAAGATAAGAAGCGTAACCTATGAATATAAAGTCGATAATGATATAGAAGCGGGGAATATTTAACCAAAAGATTAAATGAATTGACAGAGAAAATACTGATAAAACGAGAATCGCGGCGTAGGAAAATGACTCGGTTAGAGAAAATGATAGCCTACGGAAATAAGAAAACACCCCAATAAGTATAAATAAAATGTAGAAAACAATGGCAGTCGAAAAAAGAATGGCTGGTATCATAAACTTGTATTGTGCTTCTTTAAAATATGAAATAATGTCGTCCCGGGAGATGGCTCATAGCCAGAGGGGCGACCATAAGAGTGGAATTGACGCCGGAAGAACCACAAACCCTGATCCTGTGGGCGAAATCTCTCAAGAAGGAGCAACGACTGGCCCAACGCGCCAGGCTGATTTTGCTTACGGAGCAAGGGGTTACCCTTTGCAACGTGAGCCACAAGAACGGGTTGGGTACCCGCCAGGGCTCCAAATGGCGCAAACGCTTTCAGGCCCAACCCCTCCAGGGATTGGCGGACCGGCCCCGCTCCAACCGCCCCCCTGGCCAGAGGCTATAAAGAACCCCAACAGGAAACCCGGCCCCAAGACGGACAAAAAGCCGAACCCTCCCAGACTGGCTTTTTGAGCACTGATCTTTCCATCTCACCCTGGGAAGCGGTGAGAAAATACAGTGGCCACTGGTCCATTGAGGTATTTTTCAAAGAGGCCAAGCCCCGCCTGGGTTTGGGCAAAGAACCGGGACAATCCTGTGCCGCCCAGTTCTTCATGGTTTGCGCGAACACCAATAATTAGACCAAGCCACGCGTAGCGCACGGCTGAGGCTTACTTGGTGGTATCTTTTATAGCTCAAAATAAGAGCAAAATAATAAAATAGATCATAAATCGGATTCGGGGGAAAGAGCATAAAAAAACTTAACATTTTGCGCATAAAAGTGTTTTTTACGGCAGAATAAAAAAACCGATGAATCACCAAGAGCTTGTTTTTGTCTTTAAGCTCGATAATAGGTTTAACCAAACCCAGAGGATCGATATCGTCAAACTGAAAAGCAGGCGACAGATATCCATTTTTAATCGCATAGGCGAATATTTCCGTTCCGGGATACGGCTGGAGGGTATACGCCCAGGGAAAATCAACTGCCATAGCCCGGTTTAGGTCAACGGTTTTCAGGGCTTTCTGGACGTCTTCATCCGGTAAGAAAAACATATTCGAGGTTCTCACCTTAATGCCGACCTGGTGGAGTATAGAAGACGCCTTCAGATACAGGGAATTCGGAATTCTCTTGCCGAGGACTTTTTCACGTAAATCTTCATCACCCGTCTCAACACCAAGGGAAAGACAAAAACAATTCGCCCGCGCCAGATTCTCTGCCGTCTCCTCGTCCACAAAATCCGCGCGGATACTTGTAAACCATGGCAGATTAATACGCTGCGCATAGGCCCGACAGAACCCAGAAAGCCATTTTTTATCTAACCCGATAATATCATCATAGAGAATCACTGAACTCATATTCGGATACATACGTCGGGCCTCTGCCATTTCACTTATCACATCCTCCACGGCCCGGGTGCGCACATACCTGCCCTTACCTTTGTACAGCGCAGCCTTAACGGCATTGTAACAAAAGGAGCAACGGAACGGACAGCCTCTGGTCGTGCTAAAAGGCACCTCGCTCTGCTGGCGGAAAAAGGGATACTTATGATACAGCTCATGGTCTGGATGAGGCAATGATGAAATATCATCAACCAGCGGCGCAACATCATTCTTATATACTTCTTGGTTATTTTTAACCCACATCCCCAGCGTCAGCCGGTAATCATCGCCATCCGAAAGCCGTGTGATTAGCTCAGGGAACGACAGTTCTGCCTCGCCGCGGGCAATGATATCAATAGATTTTTCCCATATCATGTCAGGATAATAGGTCGGATGGGGACCGCCTGCCACCGTCGTCACCGTCGGCATAGCTTCTTTGAGTTGCCGGGCAACCCTAATAGCCCAGCGATGTGCCCCGGTAATCACGCTGAAACCAATAACATTGGGTCGGATTTGCTTTACGGCCTGTAGAAAATCAGGCTCGAGAGGTTCGATGAAAAGCTCTACTCTATGCCCTTTCGCTTTGAGAACGGAGGATAGGTACATGACACCTACATTTTGATTTACGGTTTCCTGAAGAAAGGCTATTTTCATCAAAAGGTCCCCTGGAAAACGTTTCCAGTTGCAGGATTTTTCTTGTCTTGGACAAGATTATCGGCAGTCATGTACACTAACTCTGGCCGAGCCGGACAGAAATGTCCAGGAATAATACTTGCGGTTGCTGGATAACCTTCCTGACGCCGGCGCACTTAATGGAGGTTAAGCGTTTGCATCATCTTGATGTTGTAGTAACGGAAGTCGTCCATGGGGTTGGGGAGCTTCCCCTGCTCGAAAGCTATTTTAAGGTCCCGGACGGCTTCCTCGATGGTATGTCGAGGCTCAAAGCCGATATCCTCAGCTATGCGCCGCGAAGACACATGGTAGGAGCGGATGTCATTGGTGGGCACGGTTTTGATGGTGAGGTTGGGATTGATGACGCCCCTGACGATTTCGGCGATTTCCCTGACCCGGTAATTTTGGCAGCCGACATTCCAGATTTTTCTTTGTAGCCGGTCGCTGGGCAATTCCAGCAAATAGCCGTATAGGTCGGCCATGTCGGCGATATGCAGGTTGGGCCTTTTTTGTTCGCCGCCGAAGACCAGGATCTCGCCTTTATTCACGGCATGGTTGGTCAAGATATTAACCGTCAGGTCCAGGCGTTGGCGGGGTGAGTAGCCGCACACGGTAGAGGGGCGGATGGTGGTGACTACGAAGCTGTCCGTAGCCGCGTCCAGCAACACCTCTTCGCATTTAGCCTTGTATTTGGAATAGTCGGTCAGGGGGTTAAGGGGCAAGTCCTCAGTGACCTCGGGTGCGTCTTTGATGCCGTAAACGCTGGAGCTGGAGGCGTAGATGAAGTTTTTCACCCCGCCCTTGGCGGCGATGTCCACCAAATTCAAAAAAGCGTCGTAATTGATTGACTTGCCCAGTTCTGGGTTGAGTTCGAAGCTGGGGTCGTTGGAAATGCAGGCCAGGTGAATGACGGTATCACAGCCCTTTATCCCCCAGGCCAGCAAGTCCTGATCCCGTATGTCGCCTTTTATCTGGGTCAGGTGGGGATGGTCTTTGACGCGGTCCAAGACATCATCGCCGTAGATGTACAGATCGAGAACTTTGACCTGATGTCCCTTGGCCAGCAGCTTGGGAACCAGGACCGCGCCTACATAGCCGGCTCCACCCGTGATTAAGACCTCTTTTGCTCTGCTCATATCCCGTTAAATCCAGTCCGACGGTTTATTTATTCATTCATGATAATAGCTTCAAGAATACAATGGCACACGGCGTGGTGGAGGATCTCCACGGGGCCGTACTGGTTTGCCGGGACATAAAAGTTGTAGTCGCCCAGGGACCGCAAAGGATTGTCCGGCTTGAACCCGGAAAGGGTCAGGCTGGAGCAGCCTTGCCGCCGGGCCGCCTCCACGCCCCGCAAGATGTTGGGGGACTGACCGGAGCTGCTGATGGCTATCAGGATGTCACCGGGGTCGGCAAACTTGTCGATGGGTTTGGCAAAAACTTGTTCGTAGCCCCAGTCGTTGCTGATGCAGGTCAAGAGGACCCCGTCGTTGAAGGCCACGGCCCGCATGTCGCCATTCTTCCAGAAGTCCGTGGCCATGTGGCTGGAGATGGCGGCGCTGGCGCCGTTACCGATGAACATCAGCTTGTTGCCCGCCCCGGTCCGCTCCCTAATCAGCGCCGCGGCCCGATCCATTCCCAGAAAAAAATCCAGCGGGTTGCCCTGGCGGTCCGTGACCGCGATGGCGTCCAGGGTGGCCTTCAACCCGGCAAAATAGTTGGCGGCATAGGCTTTAATATCTATTGGCATATTTTGCGCGCCTGTTTGAGGAAGTTCTAGCCTCCCTGTTTCAACAGCGAGCTAATAAACTCGAGCAACTCCCACTTTTCCACAGACTTTTTGTTACAGATAATCTGCACCGCGATGGCCCCCACGGCATTGCCCAAAAAAGTAAGCACTTCCAGGGGTAGCCCCCTGGCGAAGCCGGGCGCGGTAAACGAAAAGACGGCGTCGCCGGCGCCCACGGTGTCCACCACCTTGGATGAGAAGATGGGGGTGTGGTGCACGCCCCCCTGCCGGCTGAGGCCCACGGAGCCATTCTTGCCCAGGGTAACGATAAGGGTCTCGGCGCCCAGGATCTCAAACAGCCTTGCCGCCACCGAGTCGATAACGCCGAATTTATCCTGCATGGTCAGCCTAGTTTCGGTTTCGTCCAGGCAGACAAATTTCATGTTCCGGTATCTGGTGATCATATTGAAGCCGGTATTGGCGGCGTTGGTCTGGGTGGTGACCGCCAGGATTTTGGAGGACTCTTCGAGCAAGGGAATCATTTTGCGGCTGATGAAGCCGTGCCCAAAATCCGAGACCAGCACCAGATCATATTTAGGGATTTCGGAAACCAAATAATTGATGATCTCTTCCTCGATTTCTCCGGAAATATACTGGTCGTTGAGATAATTGATCTCGAACAGCTTCTGGTTGGTATAACCGTCCACATACCTTTTCTTGATGACGGTGGGGGCATCGTCCCGGTAGAAAAACTTGTGGCGCACATTTTGCTTCAGGTTCTGGGTAACGAATTCTTCCCGGAGGTCCTCAACACCCAGAATGGTCACCAGGGTCACGTTATCAACAATGTTGGCCACATGATTGGCGATGGCCAGGGCACCGCCGGTAAAGATCTCGTGGGCCACATACTTGTTGACCACCAACTGGGCCTTGGCTGATTTTCCTATGGGAGTACAGTAATAATACTCATCGATGATGGCGTCCCCGATGATAAGAACCTTGAGGTCTCTTAAGGAATTGACCCAATTCAGAATGTCGTCGAAGGAATACTTCTGGGCGAACTTGCGGATAAAGCTCTTGGTGTCTTCAGGATAGATGTCCAGGAAGTTGTTGATGAACTGCGAGGAGCTGAAAGAAAAGCCCATGGTTTCCAGGATTTTGCTCTTGCCGAAATAGAGCTCCCGTTCTTCTTCGAAAATCTTTTCGTGGATAACCCGGTCCCGCTCCTTAAAGGCCTTGCCTTTGGCGAAGATATCGGGCTTGAGCCGCTTGATGCAGGCGAAAGGGGTTTCATCATCGACTATGCAGGCAAAATCTACTTGCTCCAGGGCGGCGACATTTTCCACTCGCAGCTTGTCTGGGAAAACCGGTCGGCCCGGCCCCCGCCGCACATCTTGGTCCCGGATGACCGTGACCACCAGCACGTCACCCAGGGCCGCGGCCTCATTGAGGTGTTGAATGATGCCCGGGTGGATGATGTCGAACACGCCGTGTGACTGGACCACGGTCTTGCCTTGATTTTTAAGGTCCTCGATCACCTTTACCAAGTCATCGAGAAAAAGTATCTTGTCCTTGGGGGCCATGACTAGTTTTCTTTTCCGGTTTTTTCTTCGTTTAGGAAATACTTTTGCAAAAGTTTGGTAGAAGAAAAAATAATCTCGTGGGTTACCCGCATTTCGGCGCCGATCTCCTGTATGACTTCATATTCTCTCTGGATTTTGCCGGTTTTATCATCCAAGGTCTCGAACTCCTGACCCTTTACGTAGTAATTGGGCCTCAGCAACCTTAGAGTCTCCTCGGCGGTAGGCCAGTCGTTGACAGCCACAAAATCCACACACTCCAAGGCGGCGAGGCTTTCGGCGCGGAGTTCCTGGTTGAAAGCCGGTCGCCCGGGGCCTTTGTCCACATACTTGTCCGGAGTGAGGGTGACGACGAGCAGGTCCCCCATTTTCTTGGCGGCTTGCAGGTGCTTGATGTGGCCCGGGTGCATGAGATCGAAGCACCCGTGACTGTGAACGATCTTTTTGCCTTGACTCTTGAGTCGCGCCAGCCTGGCCGCAAGTTCCGGTAATTTCAGAATTTTCACCGCGTCAGCGCCCTTTTCGGAGTCCATCTAAACCGAGTTCTCCGCCTCGCCCACGGCCGTCCACAGGGCTGGGACGGTCTGGACATGCGCGCCCCTGACATAAAAGCTTTCGCCGCCGTCCTTGACGGTTCTGACCAGCATGGTTTTCCAGGGACGGAAGAAATAAGCGGGAGAGGTTTTGGGAGGCTCTGCCGCCAAGTCCCCCGCCAGCTCCCGCAGATCACAAACCAGAGTACATATCTTCTTAATGGCCTTACCTTGTTGCCGGGCCAGGTTGCGGGCCATGGCCAGGGCCTTGAGGTAAACCTCCGGGGCCATGACCGCGCTGCCGAAGTTCATGACCACCCCGTCTTCCAGGTTCATCACCACCGCGGCGAATTTCAGAAAGTCGTTATAGGACAGCTGGCCCGTAGCCGCGCCGTTACAGTTGGGGTGTTCGTGGATAATGTCGTAACCCAGGCCCACATGTACCGTGGCCGGCACGCCGAGGCGGGCCGCGGCCGCAAACACACTAAGATCCTTGTAAGGGAAATCCCCGGCAAGAATAGCTTTGCCAACAGCCTCACCCAACCCGGAGGTTGGGCTATGGCCATAGGTGTCGTTGATTATGTCGTTGAGGTAGCCGGTTTCGCGCCAGAGCCCGAACTGGCCGTCGGCAATGTACCTGACCACGCTTTCCGTGGTGGCACCGATCAAGGCAAGCTCGAAGTCATGGATCATGCACCCGCCGTTGGTGGCCAGGCAGGAGATGTGGCCGCGCCCCATTAGGTCGATGAGGTAGCGCTGCACCCCGGCGCGCAGGACATGAGCCCCCATCATGAAGATGATGGCTTTGCCCTTTCTCTTGGCAAGAACCACGCGCGAGGCGACTTTCCGGATGCCATCTGGAATTGCCTGGGAGGGAACGGCGACGAGCTCCTGGACCACGCTGATGGTTAAATCATGTTCTCTCTCCGAAAGAGGCAGGATTTCGAGAGAATTCCGGTCGAAGCTGCGGAGGCAAGTGGTTTCTTCCATAGGAGAATATAACTAGTGGTGCGTTCCTTTATAAATATGATGGAAATCTTGCTGTAGGGCGGGGTGTAAACTGCCTGTTAGCCAAGGTGGCAACCATCGTGAATCATACAAATTATGAAACGCTACAATAGTTGCCTGGCGTAATCCACTCCCCTTCGGCAGCACGCACTTCCTGGGATTTGAGCCATGCTTCCCCTTCCGCTCAGGGTAATAGGGGCCATCGGCGTCCACCTGGTCTCTTACGCTCGAGGCCTCCGTGACCATGCTTATGGTAAGACCCAGACAAAGCCACACGGCCTGTTTGGCTACCCCAGCATTTTTTGCAATTTCATGGGCCTGGAAAGGACCGATGTAGAGCAGCCTGACCGCCAGCCTTTACTGATATGCCGGAACGCTGGGAGGTTCTTTCAACCAGACCAACAGTTCCTCAGGCGTCAGCCAGGATTCGGTCCGGGCAGGTTTACGCATTTGTTCTGCTTTTGTAAAATATATCATCAGTCCAGGTCTGATGTCAAATCAGCATGTCAGTAATGCCGACCATGATGCGATCTGAGCTGGCCCAGTTGGTAAAGGAGTTGTCCATGGTACGGGTGCGGCGGCGCATCTTCCGGAAGGCCCACTCCAGAATGTTTATGGTCCTGATGGACTTCCTGATGTCCGGGTCAAAGTCAAAGTAAGGGAGGCAGTTAAAGAGGTCTTTTTCATACACCTGACGGCTCTCTCCTCTTCCACCTTCCACCTTTCCTGCCATTCTTTAAAGCGTTTGATGGCCTCTCTGCGATTTCCGGCGGCAAGGATCAGTTTGGCTTCTTACAGGCCATGAGCCCGGTTCATCTTCCTGATCTTAACCGCCATGTTGCCCATCTTGTGGGCGAGGCCGCCCTGCCCTTTCACGAAGGGGTAGATGGCTTTCAGAGGCTTCAAGAGTCCGGGATTGCCATCAGTGATGATGAGCTTCAGGCTTTTGCCCAGAACCCCCCGGTCTTTGGGGTCGGCCAGGAATCCCTGCCAGGACTTGATGTCTTCCACCTCGGTAAGCTGGAGGGAAAGCAGTTTCCGGCGGCCCTTCTCCTCTCCCGGCCCGGGGGCGATTGAAGAGAAGGCAAGCTAACATGACGGAAAGAAGGTTTCCCAATCTTAGAAACCGGCAACCCCAGGGGCGGCGGTATTCTTGCCGATGCTCATTATGAGGGTGTTGAAATTTTTCTTGGGGAGAGGGGGGCCAGGGGCCTACAGGCTGGAAGCCTGTGCCACTATTCCCCGGCCCTCCCCTCAAAATCACTTTTGCCACAGCCTCAGGATAAGGCGCTGATGGCCAGGGCTGGCACTTTATTTTCTTAAAAATCTGAAGAGGGGTGATATAATTCCAATTTGCGACTCCACCCCAAGGGCGCCGGCAAGAAGGTATTTTTTTTTGCGGGTAACCCAGGTATAATTTTAAAATAGTTGAAACCGCGGCAAATTTAATAAAGAGAGCTTTGCTATAAGGGGAGCGACCATGGGGAATTTGGGTTTACTCTAAACCCAGGTGGCACAACCTGTGCACAAGAACCAGGAAGCGAGAAAAAAATATGATTAAGCCGGGGGAAAAAATTACCGCCGTGATTCTGGCCGCCGGCCAAGGCACCCGCATGAAATCCGACTATCCTAAGGTCTTGCACCGGATCCTGGGGCGGCCCATGATCGCTTACCTTCTGGACACTCTAAAGGCCGTGGGCCTCGTGGATATCCTGCTGGTGGTGGGCTACCAGGCAGAAGCCGTAAAAGAGGCGTTGCGGGATTATCAGGTGCGCTTTGTGGTGCAAGAACCCCAGGGGGGCACGGGCCATGCCGTCCAGGTGGCCATGAGGGCGGTGCCTCCGGAGGTTAAGACCGTCCTGGTGCTGTGCGGCGATGCGCCCCTGATTGCCGGAGAAAGTATCGAGGCCCTGCATGCGGCGCATAAAAGCGCCGGGGCCGCGGTCACCATGCAGACCGCGGTGCTGCCGGACGGCCTCCACTACGGCCGGGTAGTGCGGGATGAGGCGGGCCAGGTAATAGAGGTGGTGCAGTCCCGGGACGCCAGCCCGGAAATCTTACAGATCCCGGAGATCAACACCGGCACCTATTTCTTTGACGCGGCCTTTTTAAGACGAGCCCTAGGGCACTTGCAGCCCAATAATGTGCAACAGGAGTTATATCTCACCGATATGATCCGCCTGGCCCGGAAGCATGACCTGCAGGTGGAAGCCGTGGTGGAAAAAGACTGGGAAAATGTCCTGGGGATCAACAGCCGCCAGGAGCTGGCCCAAGCCGGGCAATGGCTGAAACGCCGAATCAATGCCCGCCACATGGACCAGGGGGTTTCCCTGGTAGACCCGGAGACCACCTATATCGAGCCCACGGTGACCATCGGCCGCGATACCATTATCTATCCCAATTGTTATCTGGAAGGACGCACCGTCATCGGGGAGAATTGCGTGCTGGAGCCCCAGGTGAAGATTGTCGATGCCGTGCTGGCTAGCGGCGTGCATGTGCGCATGTGCAGCGTCATCACCGATAGCCGCCTGGCCCCGGGGGTGGTGGTGGGTCCTTTCTCCCACTTAAGGCCGGGCAGCGACCTGCGGGAAGGGGTTAGGGTGGGGAATTTTGTAGAGGTGAAAAAATCGGTGCTCCACCCCGGGGTCAAGGCCAACCACCTCACCTACCTGGGAGATGCCCAGGTGGGGCCGAAAGTCAATGTGGGCGCCGGCACCATCACCTGCAACTATGACGGGGTCAAAAAGCACCCCACCATCATCGAAGAGGGGGCCTTCATCGGCAGCAACACCGCCTTAGTGGCGCCGGTGACCATCGGCGCCGGGGCTTATGTGGGGGCGGGCTCCACCATAACCAAGGATGTGCCCCCGGGCAAACTGGGCGTCTCCCGAGCCCGGCAGGTGAATCTGGAGAGAAGACTCATCGGCAAAAAGAAAGAATTGGAGGATGCTGATCCCCTCAATGTCGCGAACCTGCCCCTGGTGCTTAAGGATCTGGGCCTGGATTGCGCTCCGGACGGTCTTGGGGAGCTATTCAAGCTCTTGGCGGCCGGGGGAGTAAAAACTGTCGGCTCTTTACGGAAAATTGCCACTCCCGAAAGCCTGGAATTAATCAAAAATATGTGCCGCA
>JAUXZG010000139.1 GCA_030694005.1 Desulfobaccales bacterium
GGTTGGCTACTTTGGGGATTTGCGTGGTATGTCACCCTGGGCCAGGAATACCTCTATGCCTTAAAGCAGTTAAGCCGCTACTGGGGCAGATAGCCTTTGACCGTCGGTTTCCTTCTGAAAAAAACACCTCTTAAGTCAACCGCATCCTCAACCGCCCCTGCCTACCAGCCCTCCAGGCCAGGTTGCTAGCCAGCGAATATTTTTCGTAGCCGCAGGCTTTAACCTGCGCTAATTTTGCTTTTAGGGTCAGTCTCGGCGCAGGCTAAAGCCTGCGGCTACACCAAGCGCCTACAACAAGTTTTTTCGGAACGTCCCTGAGGGCATGTCATTTTTATGGCCACCCCACGTTAAACCTGCTTCCCCGATAATCCAAGAAAGAGCCGGACTTTTCAAGTATATACTTTCCTAGTCGCCGTCTATCCTTATATATGGAAATAGTGGCACAGGCGTCTCGCCTGTGCGCCCAGGGCAAGGGCCGGGGAACCCGGTAAAGCACCGCCGAGGGCGGCGGTGCTACATTTTCATGCTTCGTTAGCTTGAGAGTGCCGGCGGCAAAGAATTGTGGCTTAGGGGGAAATATGGTAAGGTGGCAGGCAAAACTAAGGAGGGGACTTTATGGCGGCTTCTTTCCCGGCAAACCCCCGCGCAGCCATCTTAACTTTCCATTTTGCCGACCGCATTAAGGCGCAGATCATGCTCGCCTCCCGCCTCCTGCTTACCCTCAACCACCTTAAAGAACCTGAACGGGAAGGCGGGCGCCGGCTCTTCCTCGAGTTCTTGAAGGGCCTGGAACAAGAAATCAACCTAAGCCAGATCCAGATTGACGACCCGGAAATGATCCGGGTGAGGACCGTGATGACCGGCCTCATCGGCATGGCGGACGCCAACGTGTTCCAGGACTTCCAGTCCCACCTCACCTGGATGATCTCCATGATGGCCACCTACGCCCAAAGAGGCATGGAGTATCTGGTAAGGGAAAAGTTGCTGTAAACCCTCAAGACTGTTCCAGCCTTCATACTAAAAGAACTCGAGCCGGGCACCGGGCCAGGCCGGGTCCAAGTGAATATTATCGGCATATCAAAACATTTTGTCGCTTATGAAAAGTGCCGATATATAGCAGCACTTGACACCTTCACCCTGGTTGAATAAGCCACGTCACACCTCTTAACTAAAAAATCAGCAAAATGAATTCGCCCGCGAATTCAGTTTGGGGGGCTTAGAACCTTCCCTGCGTGCCCTAAAACTGAACTTATAGCAAGGACCCTTGACTTTTTATCCTTATAATGGCAATCTTTGGACCGATGGAACTTATTAATAACTGGAAAGTAATTGTCGGAAATTGCAGTGAAAAAATCAGGTCGCCATAAAAAAGCAAGTTAGACAAAGAACCTCCAGTGAAAGGAATAACATCATGGAGTCCACTTTCTTGAAATGGCTCGGTGTTACTTCGAATATAGCACAAATTATTGTAACAATAATTGCTATCGTCGCATTTTACTATGCTTACAGTCAATATACTCTGTATTTAAAAGAAATCTCCAGAAAGCCAGAACTGGTTTTGGATATATTTTATGAAGAGATTCCAGAAGTTAGTAGATTCGAAGAGATTCCAACGCTTCGTGGGTTTGAATATTCGAATTCTTCTGAATACTCTATGCCAGTAAAGCTTTTCGTTAGCTTAGGCAATGTTGGAGATATGACAGCAAAGGAAGTATTTTTAAATCTTTTATTTAATAGCAACTTAAGAATTCTTCATATAGATAATAAACGTTCAAGGATGCAGTTACCCTCTCCAGAGGTTCAAATTTTTCAATATTTTGGTGAAAATATATCACTGCCGCCACATTTTGGTCCGATCCCTATTTTGTTTTTCACTGCTTCTTTGAGGAAGGTTGAAGGGAAAAAAGTTCCAATAGGTGGATATTTTGTCCAGAGTGGGGGGCAAAAGCACAAGGCCCACAATCTCTTCTATGATTCTGACAAGAGAGATTTCATTTCCGAACCGGTACAGCTTGAAGGTAAACCGGGGGATATAATTAAAAATCCACTACCAAACCCGGCCCCTTTAAGATTAGAAAAGTAGTTATAAGCTAAAAATGAAACGGTTAGAAAAGCTAAAAGCCGAGCTGGTGAGAAATACTTACTAAGAAATGATCTATGAATAAACGTGGTGCTATCATTGTTCCCAGTTTTGGCATAGACATTGCGGGAAAAGAATTTCTTGACCCCGTTTATCTTCGCCAGTTAGTTCTTTTCTGGGATATTATTGATTGTCCTGATGACCGCATGCTGAATATAACCTTTCATAGAAATCGCGATGATCTAACTTTGTTGGAAAAAGAAATGATTTTTACTAGAACAACTGGCTTTTTCTTTACAAGAAGAGAAGGTAAACCAATATTAACAATGCATGATGAATACCCTCAAGATTTTTGGACAATTTCTCAGCTTTATTCTTTCATAAAACATCGCCAATATGATACTGAAGTGTTTTGGTCAATTTCACAGTCATTTCATAAGCTACAATTGCCAAGAAAAGAGACAATAGATTATTTTTTCTTTGTTGGGTCTGGACCTTTTCATCCTACCCAGAATGGTAATATATTGGCATTACCTTCAGAACAACCTTTGGGAAGTAATACTTTAGAAAAGCCGTTGGGGATGGCTTTGGTTGAAGGCAATGTGCTTGAAATTGAATTATACCGTGCCTTGTTAGTTCCATCTGCGGATATCCCCATGGAAGATATTTTAGAATTTAAAATGAAGAGAAAAGACGATCTATTAAATTATAGATATGTTATGGATGGACTTTATTTGAACATTATAAAAACAAGAGATATACCAAGAGAAATGAATAGCAAAATAGAAGAAGTTGAACGAGCAATTAGTAACATTAACAAATTAATGAAAGAATCCTTCAAAAAAAGGCTTTTATCAAGTTTTAGAATTGATCTTGACCTAACTACCATACTTAATGGTGCCCAAAAAGGTTATGCGTTGGGCAGTATAATAGGCTTACCAGGATTAGGATCAATTTTAGGAGGGGTAGTTTCTACCATAAAATTTGACCCTGTTTCAGCTCTAAAGCCAAAGGTGATTCCTCAAGAATTAAAGGATTATGCTTACCTATATTATGCTAAAGAAAAGTTTTCTTAAAACAGGATTAATAGTTCGAAGCAAAAGCATTTTAAAAGGGGTACAATTTTTCGAGGTAGCCCTGGTTTGGGTTAAATTTCGCTGAAAAATTAATAAACGACAAAGCCCTCAAATTTGAGAGTATGAATAAAGAAGCGTACCATATAGGATAGCTTGCCAAAATAGAAAGGTTACGAAGAGCATAAGTATGACATCAATATCACGCTATCAGTCTTGTAAATATTCTTAATCTTTTCATTCCTGGGGCACCAGCCGGTAAACTTCGATGATAGGCAACCCGTGCTCCTCGGCCATTTGGCGGCACGCCTCGTATTCCGGCAGGAGGCGGCGGCGGCCGCCGTATTGGGTCACTTTGACCGGCAGGGGGCCGTAGGGGGTGTTGATGGTTTCCTGCCAGCGCCGGGCCATTACCCGCTCCACTTCCATGAGGCGCACCCCTAAGGTGGTGGAATCGGTAAACAGCCGCTCCAGCAAAGCTTCCCGGGCAGCCGGAGGAGCGATGACGGTGAGGCGCACCCCGGGGCGGTTTTTTTTCATCTGAATGGGAGAAAGGGCCACATCCAGAGCCCCGGCGGCAAAGAGGGCCGCCATCAAAGGCTCATAGAGCTCCGGGTTCATGTCGTCGATGTGGGTTTCCATTACTAATATCTTTTCCCTGAGTCCCGGGACGGCGATGAGGGGTTGCCCCAGATAGAGGCGCAGCAGGTTGGGGTGCCCTGGCAGGTCCCGGCTGCCCGCGCCGTAACCGATGCGTTCCAGCGTCAGGGGCGGACAGGGTTGGCATTCGGCCTTCAGGGCTTTCAAAATAACGGCGCCGGTGGGGGTTACCAGCTCCCCCGGCAGGTCGGTGCCGTAGACGGGCAGCCCTTTTAAAAGTTCCAGGGTGGCGGGCGCCGGGTTGGGCAGGCGGCCATGGGCCGCGGCGATCATCCCCCAACCCATGGGCAGGGGGCTGCAAAAGACCCGGGTAATCCCCAACTGTTTTACGCCCCAGGCCACCCCCACCACATCTAAGATGGTGTCCAGGGCGCCCAGTTCATGGAAGTGGACCGAATCCAGCGGCTGGCCGTGGATGCGAGCCTCCGCTTCCCCCAGGAGGCGAAACATCTCCAGACTCAGCTCCTTAACCCCCGGGGTCAAGGGGGCCTGGGAGATCAGGGTGCAGATTTCCTGGTAGCTGCGGGGAGGCTGGGTGTCTGGGCCGTGTACCGCCACCTGCACCCCGGTGAGGTGTTCCTTGGTGGCCCGGCGGGTTGTCAGGCTGGCGTCGGCAAGGCCCAGGAGGGCCGGGAGCCGCTGAAGGTCAGCCACCTCCAACCCCAGGTCGATGAGCGCCCCCAGGGTCATATCGCCGCTCAGCCCCGCGAAACAGTCAAAAAAAGCCCAGCGCTCAGGCGGACTCATGATCGACAAAAAGTTCCACCTCCTTTAAGGTCCGGGCCTCGGCCTGGCGCACGATGAAGCGCAGATTGCGGTATTTAAGCTGCTCGCCCACCCGGGGCAGGTCCCCCAACTGGAAAATGAGGAACCCGGCCAGGGTCTCGTAATCACCCGGCGGCAGGTCCAGGTGCAACGCCTCATTTAAAGCCCCGAGGCCCATGTGGACATTGATCAGGTAATGTCCCTCCCCCATTTTTTTAAAGGGGGTGACTTCCTGGTCAAATTCATCGGCGATCTCCCCCACGATCTCTTCCAAGAGGTCTTCTAAGGTGACGATGCCCACGGCGCCGCCGTATTCATCCACCACCACCGCCAGATGGATGCCGGCCCGCTGCATCTCGGCCAGCAGGCGGTCGATCTTTTTGATTTCCGGCACATAATGGACCGGCCTGAGAAAGGGTTTAATGGGCCGGCTGGAGGGCTCTTCCCCCAGCAGGTCGAAATCGTGGAGCACCCCCACCAAATTGTCGATGCGGTGGTGATACACCGGGAGGCGGGAGAAGCGGGTGGTCTGAAATTCCTCCAGGGCCTGGGCCACCGTCATGGTTTCCGGGATGGCGGCCACCCTGACCAGGGGCACCATCACCTCCTTAACGGTGCGCAGGCTGAATTGCAGGATGCGGTGGATGATGAGCCTTTCCTGGCTTTCCAGGTCCACCTCCGGGCCGCCCCTCTGCACCACCAAACGCAGGTCCTCCCTAGTGATAAAGGGCACGTGGCTGGTGCGGCGGACTCCGGTAACATAGAGGACTCCCCGGCTCACCCCGCCAAAGATGAGAGTGAAGGGATAGAAGACCCAGGAGGCGACCCACAACACCGGGGCCAGCCGCAACAACAGGCCGGTGGCCTGCTGGCGGCCGATGGATTTGGGAATGATCTCCCCCAGGATGAGCAAGGAGGGGGGCAACAGCAGCATGGCCCCCAGCTCGCCGGAAGGGCCCCATTGCTCCAGGAGCAAAACGGTGATTAGGACGGTGTTGGCCATGGCCGCCATATACGCGCCCATCAGGGTGGTGGCCAGAAAATATTCCGGCCGGGCCAGCAGGCGCGAGGCGATTTTGGCGGTGCGGTGCCCCTGGGCCGCCAGATACTGCACCCGGCGGCGGTTGGCCGACACCAGGGCAATCTCCGCGGCGGCGAAAAAACCTTCCAAAAGCACCAGGGGGATGAAAATTAAGGCGATTATAGTTTTAGCTCCAAATAAAATAAGCTTTCAGCGGTCAGCTTTCAGCTTTTTAATAAATTTCCTAACCATCTACCTCCTGCTATTTCCTGCTCTTCAAAACCCTCTTCTTTGAGGGTTTATTTTTTGGCTGATTGCTGACTGCTGATAGCTGATAGCTCATTAAGCTTTCAGCTTTCAGCTTTTTAATAAACGATGTCAGCATCTGTTTCACTTCCGTTGTTTCCTAACTTAGCCGCTCGTAATCCAAATCATTTAAAAGTCCAAGGTCGCGAGCGAGGAGTAAATGATATTGCAGTTCGCTTGCCGAACCCATGGCGATCTGCAGGAAACGGGCAAACTAGGCATCTCCACCTCTGCCACAACCCTCTGCAATGTTAGCTGGTATGGAGGCGCAGGAACGTCGGATCTGAGTTGTCAATCCATACAACTCTTCCCTGGGGAAATCTTTGGTGACCCTGTATATATCCAAGGTCAAGCGGTGGCTTTTCTCCCAAACTTTCTGTTTTCGGAAATCCTTCAACCGCTTTTCCCCACGTATTTAAAGCTGATAGCTGACCGCTGATAGCTGATAGCTTATTCCCGCTGCACGGTCAGTTCCAGGATGCGGGTGCCTTTCATGCGCACCACCTGGAAGGTGAGGCCAGAGTGCGAGATGGTGTCTCCTTCCCGGGGCAATTCCCCGAAGAGGTTCAAAACCAGGCCGCCGATGGTGTCGAATTCTTCGGCGGGGAAATTAACTTCCATAGCCTCGTTGAAATCGTCCAGGGGCAGGTAGGCCTTGAACCTGTAAACCCCCGGGCCCACTTCCTCCCACACCTTTTCTTCTTCATGGAACTCCTGGCGGATCTCGCCGCAGAGTTCCTCCAGTAGGTCCTCCACACTCACCAGGCCCACCAGGGTGCCGTATTCATCCACCACCAGAGCCAGACGCAAGTGCTGGGTCTGCAGCTCGCTTAACAGGTCAAAGGCCCGTTTATTTTCCGGCACATAAAGAGGCGGCCTGAGCAGGTTTTTAATGATGTCAACCTCGCAAGCCTTTCCAGGGCCAAGGAACAGAAGATCCTTGGCGTACAGGATCCCCACGATATTGTCCGGGGTCTCCTGATAGATGGGGATGCGGGAAAAGCGGGAGCGTTTGATGGCCTGGATCAGCTGGGCCATGGGCATATCCAGGGGCAGAGAGAAGATGTCGGGCCGGGGCACCATGATCTGGCCCACCCTGAGCTCTCCGAAGTCCAGGAGGTTCTGGATGAAGTCCCTCTCCAGGGCGGCGATCACCCCCCCGCGATGGCTCTCCTCCACCATGCGGACAAAATCCTCCTGGTGCACCGCAGGCAGCGGCAAATCCGTGCGGAGGCCCAAAGTGGCCAAAATGCCCTGGCTGACCTGGAGGAACACCACCCGCAAAGGGGTGAACAGGGCAATGGCCAGCCGCACCAGGGGGGCCAGGAAACGGGCCGTACGGGAGGGATAGGCCAGGGCCAGGGACTTGGGGATGATTTCCCCCAGGAAGAGAAAGACCGGGGCTATGACCCCCAGGGCCAGCCACTTGCCCTTGGGCCCCCAGAGGCTCAGACACAGGGAGGTAGCCAGAACCGAGGCCAGGATGCTGACGGTCTCCAGGCCCATGATCAAGGTGATGAGCAGGCGCCGGGGCCGGGCCAGGAGAGACTCCACCAGCTCGCCCTGCCGTTTTTTCTCTTTGAGGCGCAGGCGTTCCAGGGGGCTTAAGGCAAACAGGGAGGTCTCCGAGGCGGCAAAGATGCCGCACAGGATTACCAGTCCGCCCAGGGCCAGCCATTTTGCCAAGTGCTCAATTTCCAAGGAGGGGTCCAATCCTTAAGAATCGCTGAAATACGGGTGAGTTTTGGGGTGGACGACAGGGCCGGCAAAAATGGATCGACGAGACCGCCGGGCACCAGAAATACATGGGTAATGCCCTCGGCCCGAAATGCTTCCAGCAGGTATCTGGTGGTTTGCATGGGAGCGGGTGATAATCACTATCTTTTAGGTCAGCACCTAAGCTTTCCGAGAGAAAAAACTCTCCCGTCCAGCCCGAAACCGGGTCTAGGTAGCCGCAGGTTTTAGCCTGCGCCCGGATAGATTCGGGAAGAGAAATTAGCGCAGGCTAAAGCCTGCGGCTACAAAAAAATAGTTTGACCGCAACCCGGCTTAAATACCGAGCGAACTCCATTAAGACCGGCAGAAGTCCCATCCTGAAAAAGGCCTGGGCTTCGGGCCTGCCTAGTGTGACGTTCCATAAATGATATGACTTTTATAAGCCGATTAATTACCCCCCTTTAAAAAAGGGGGATTTAAAAACGCCCCATGTTCAGGTTTGGGCTTGAATATTAATCACTCAATTTATGAATCGCGACACTAGTTTTATACCAACGGCAATGACGGAGAGGGGGCCAGCCGCCTTTTGGGGACCTTGAGCTTCTTGGTCTCCCCAAAGGGCGAGCGCACCAGGGCCTCCTCCAAAACCTCGTCCATATGGGTTATCGGCACAAACTTAAGCCGGCGTTTGATATTTTTGGGAATCTCCGTCAAATCTTTTTTATTAGCCGCCGGGATGACGACCTTCTTCATATGGGCCATTAAAGCGGCGATGGCCTTCTCTTTCAAGCCGCCGATGGGCAGCACTTTGCCCCTTAAGGTGATCTCGCCGGTCATGGCCACATCCCGCCTGACCGGAATCCGGGTGAGGGCGGAGATCAGGGCGCAGGCCATGGTGACTCCGGCGGAGGGGCCGTCCTTGGGCGTGGCCCCGGACGGGACATGGATGTGAATGTCCAGTTTTTCATAAAAATCCGGAGGCAGACGCAACCGGTCCGCCCGGGAGCGGGCGTAACTCAAGGCCGCCTGGCCTGACTCCCGCATCACCTCGCCCAACTGGCCGGTAAGGGTGAGCTGACCTTTGCCCCGCATCAACGAGGCCTCCACCGCCAGGGTTTCGCCCCCCACCTGGGTCCAGGCCAGGCCGGTGGCCACCCCCACTTCGTCTTTTTCCAGTTCGTCTTCCGGCAGATAACGCCGGGGCCCCAGATAGCGGTGCAGGTTCCCCCGGGTAATGGTAAAGGGGCCTTTCTCGCCTTCGGCCAGCCGCCGGGCCACTTTGCGGCACAGGGACCCGACCTCCCTTTCCAGATTTCTTAAGCCCGCCTCCTGGGTGTAGTGGACGATGACCTCTTTTAAAACCTCGGGTGACAGGTGAAGATCCTCTGGTTTAAGTCCGTTTTCCTCCAACTGCCGGGGCAGGAGGTAGCGACGGACGATCTCTAACTTTTCTTCCGAGGTGTAGCCCGACAGGCGGATGATCTCCATCCGGTCCCGCAAGGCCGAGGGGATGGGGTCCACCAGGTTGCCGGTGGTGATGAACATCACCTTGGACAGGTCAAAGGGCACATTCAAGTAATGGTCGCTGAAGGAGTGGTTCTGTTCCGGGTCCAACACCTCCAAGAGGGCCGCAGCCGGGTCCCCTCTGAAATCCATGCCGACCTTGTCCACTTCGTCCAGGATAAACACCGGATTGTTGGAGCCGGCGTTTTTGAGCCCCTGGATGATGCGCCCGGGCAGGGCGCCGATGTAAGTGCGGCGGTGTCCCCGAATCTCCGCCTCGTCCCTTATGCCCCCTAAAGAGAGGCGGGTGAATTTGCGCCCCATAGCCCGGGCGATGGACTGACCCAGGGAGGTTTTGCCCACTCCCGGCGGCCCCACGAAACAGAGGATGGGGCCTTTCATCTTTTTGTTGAGCTTGCGCACGCTCAAGTATTCCAGGATACGGTCCTTGACTTTCTCCAGATTGTAATGGTCCGCGTCTAAGATGACCTTGGCCTCTTTGACATCCAGCTTGTCCCGGGTGCTTTTGCTCCAGGGCAGCTCCCCCAGCCAGTCCAGGTAAGTGCGGACAATGGAGGCCTCCGCGGCTTCCGAATGCATCTGCTCCAGGCGCGATAATTGTTTTAAGGCCTCTTCTTCCGCGGCCTTGGGCATGCGGGCCCGGGAAATTTTCAGGCGGTATTCCTCCATCTCCTTGCCCTGTTCGTCCATGTCGCCCAGCTCTTTCTTGATGGCCCTAAGCTGCTCCCTTAAGAAATATTCCCGTTGGGTGCGGTCCATCTCCTCCCGGGCCTGGGACTGGATCTTGGCCTGCAGCGCCGATACTTCCAACTCCTTGCGCAGAAAATCATTGACCTTGATAAGGCTCTGGATGGGGTCCCGCTCCTCCAGCACCGACTGGGATTCCTCAATCTTGAGCCGCAGATTGGCCGCTACCAGGTCGGCCAGGTGTCCGGGGGCTTCGATGGACTCCAAAATGGCCAACAGGTCCGGCGACATGATGCCCTTTAAGGTCAGGATCTTTTCCGACATCTCCCGGGCATTGCGCATCAAGGCCTCGGTCTGGGGGGAGATTTCCTCGGTGGCCGTCTCCGGGATAACTTCCAGAGCCACCTGGAAGTAAGGCCGCTCCTGGACAAATTCCTGGATCAGGGCCTTGGCCTTCCCCTGGACCAGGATCTTCAAGCGCCCGTCCGGCAGTCTGAGCATCCTCAAGATGATGCTCACCGTGCCTACGGAGTAGATATCATCCGGATCGGGGTTCTCGACGGCCTGGTCTTTTTGGGCGGTCAGAAAAAGCAGGCGGTCCTGGGCCAAAGCCGCTTCAATGGCCAGCACCGAGGTCTCCCGGCCTACGAAGAGGGGGAGGACCATGTTGGGGAAAACCACCACATCCCGCACCGCCAGTAAAGGCAGGACGGAAGGGATGTCAATTTGCTGAGGTTCTTCTTCTTTAATAGCCATCTATTCTCCTAAGAGAGGTTGCTGTAATTGACTCGGGGCAGCGACGGGAAAACCTCCGGAGGGTAAACCAGGGGTTAAATTTATGAGCACCGTCAAAATGTTTCTGCCGATGGGCAAAATTCTCAGATGAGTCAACTGATCGTCGTCACTCACCTGCACAGATCAAAGATTTAATTTTTATATAATAATACCATTTGTCCCCCATGGCAACAAGAGTGACGACCTATTGTGGGGGGATGGTTTACTGGCCGTAGGCGGTGAGGGAAGAGACCCTGCCTGGCAGGGCTATCATATGCGGGTGGGGTGGGGGTTGTGGGGGGGAGTATAGAACAGCCGCCTCCGGCGGTTATTTTGCCGCCTAGGGGGCTTGCTCTAACCCCCCGGTTCTCCCCCCCCGACTTACCTTTTCCCGGGCCGGTGCGTCGGCCACTTCTTTGCCTTGGAGGGGGGACGGAGCCCCAGATCTTTTGGTCCCACCTTACTCAGTTAGGGGGGCCTTACCCAAAAATCCTTGGCCTTTCCGGCGTCCATGGTATAGTATTATGGGTTAGAAAATCTCTTGGGGGAGAAACATTTGGGGGGGGAACCCATGTCAGCCCGCCGCGAGCCCACGGCGCCGGAGGTATCCGAGACCTTTTTATCGCAGGTAAAGCACGCCGTCCAGCAAGCCCGCGCCGCCATGCTGAAAATGCGAACCCCCGAGGGGTACTGGTGGGCGGAACTGGAATCCAATGTCACCATCACCGCCGAATACCTCATGCTCCACCGTTTTCTGGGCCTGCCGGAGGATGAGGCCCCCCGCCTGGCCGCCTATATCCTGGACAAACAACTCCCCAATGGCGGCTGGTCCATCTATTACGGCGATGGGGGCGAGCTCAGCACCAGTGTGGAAGCCTACCTGGCCTTGAAGATGGCGGGCTTAAGCGCCCAGGATGAGCGGATGCTCAGGGCCCAACGCTTCATTCTGAAGCGGGGCGGGGCCTTGAAGACCCGGGTGTTTACCCGCATTTTCCTGGCCCTCTTCGGTCAGATAAACTGGGAAGGGATCCCGCTGCTGCCGGTGGAGTTCGTCCTCCTGCCCCCCTGGTCGGGCTTAAGCATCTATGAATTCTCCAGTTGGACCCGGGCCACCGTTGTCCCCTTAATGATTATCATGGCCAAACGCCCGGTCTGCCCCTTGCCCCAGGAACAATGGGTAACGGAACTGTTTCTGGACCCCAGCGAGCCGTTTCAGCAGCACCGGGTGGCCTGGAAACCCCGGGGACCCCACCTGGAAAATTTCTTTGTGCTGGTGGACCGGATCCTCAAGCTCTATTATCGCTTGCCCATCCCCTGGTTAAGGAACCTGGCCATAAGACGGGCCCAGGCCTGGATTTTGGCACATCAGGAGAGGAACGGCGACTGGGCCGGCATCCAGCCGCCCATGGTTAACTCGCTGCTGGCCCTGTCCTGTCTGGGATACGACCATGACCACGAAGTGATGCGCCGGGGCCTCAAGGCCCTAAAGTTCTTCACCCATCAGGAAGGCGACCGCCTCTGGCTGCAATCCTGCATTTCTCCGGTCTGGGATACCGCCCTGGCGGTGCGGGCCCTGGCCGCGGCGGGGGTTCCCCCGGAGGACCCCGCCATGGTCCAGGCCACCTCCTGGCTCCTGGCCCAGCAGATCTTCGAGCCTGGGGATTGGTGCATCAAAGCCCCAAACCTGCCCCCCGGGGGCTGGGCCTTCGAATTTTTCAATAACTGGTATCCGGACATTGACGACAGTTCTATGGTCCTGGTGGCCTTAAAAGAAGGGCTGGTTGACACTCAGAAGCATAAAGGGGCCCTGAAGCAGGGCATCGACTGGTGCTTAGGGATGCAGTCGGAAAACGGCGGTTTCGCCTCCTTTGATAAAGACAACACCAAGGAATGGCTCAACGCCATCCCCTTCGGCGACCTGAAGGCCCTGGTGGACCCGCCCACCGAGGATATTACCGGCCGGGTACTGGAAATGATGGGGGCCTTCGGTTATGACTTGGACCACCCCGCGGCCGGGCCAGCCCTGGCCTTTCTGCATCGCACCCAGCACCCGGACGGCCCCTGGTGGGGACGCTGGGGGGTGAACTACATCTACGGCACCTGGTCCGTGTTGGTGGCTCTGGCCCGCATCGGGGAGAACATGCGCCAACCTTACATCCGCCGGGCGGCGGAGTGGCTCAAGGCCCATCAAAATCAGGACGGGGGCTGGGGCGAGGCCTGCGATTCCTACCGGCGTCCCGAGCTGAAAGGGGTGGGGGACAGCACCGCCTCCCAGACCGCCTGGGCCTTGATGGCCTTGATGGCCGCCGGGGAGGCCCAGGCGCCGGAACTGCGGGCCGGTATAGAATATCTGGTAAGGACCCAGAATCCTGAGGGCCGCTGGGAGGAACTGTATTACACCGGCACCGGCTTTCCGTCCCACTTCATGATCCGCTACCACCTCTACCGCGACTGCTTTCCCCTGATGGCCCTGGGACAGTATCTCAAGGCGGTGAATGCCGAAGAACAATCTTAAAACCCTGGTTACCGGCGGCACCGGCTTTGTGGGCCGGGCGGTGGTGGAAGAACTTTTAAGGGCCGGACAGGAAGTCCGGGTCTTAGTGCGAAATCCTGAGCACCCGGCGTTGGTGGGCCTGGAGGTGGAGCCGGTCGCGGGCGATCTTAAGGACCCGGCGTCTTTAAAACGCGCCCTTAAAGATTGCTCCCACCTGTTCCACGTGGCCGCGGACTACCGCCTCTGGGTACCGAACCCCCAAGAGATGTACGCCGTCAATGTGCAGGGCACCCGGGACCTGCTGGCCGCGGCGGCCGCGGCTGGAGTGGCGCGGGTGGTCTATACCAGCACGGTGGGGACCCTGGGCAACAAAGGCGACGGCACCCCGGGCACCGAGGAAACGCCGGTAAGCCTTGAGGATATGACCGGCCACTACAAGCGCTCCAAATTCCTGGCGGAGCAGGTGGCCTTGGAGTTCGCCGGCCAAGGACTGCCGGTGGTTATCGTCAACCCCAGCACCCCGGTGGGCCCCTGGGACTGGCGCCCTACCCCCACCGGCCAGATGATCGTGGATTTCTTAAAGCGCCGCATGCCGGCCTACTTGGAGACCGGCCTCAACCTGATCCACGTCAAAGATGTGGCCCGGGGGCATCTTTTGGCCCAGGCGCGGGGCCAAACTGGGAAAAAATATATCCTGGGGCATCAGAACTTAAGCCTGTCCCAGATTTTTCAGATGCTCGCCGAGATCAGCGGCCGCCCGGCCCCCAGGGTGAAACTCCCCTATTGGCCGGTGTTGGCCATGGCTTATGTCAATGAGTGGTGGGCCACCAATATCAGCCGCCGGCCGCCCCGAATGCCCGTCACCGCCATCCGCATGGCCAGGAAATACATGTATTTCGACAACACCAGGGCCAGGGAAGAACTGGGGCTCTGCTTAACCCCGGTGCCCCAGGCCCTTAAAGATGCGGTGACCTGGTTTCGGGAGCACGGATACGCCTGATAGTGAGAAGGTAGGGGGAGGGCCAGGGGCCGTAGGCCCTCTTTCAATCCTCCCCGACCTCTTGGACTCCATGGAGGTAAGGCTTGCGCTTTCCCTTAAAGCTCAGTGTCGATTTGGGTCGCTATTTGCTCAAGAAGCGCCTGCAGGGGGAGGAGAAGTTTCCTCTGGTCCTGATGCTGGAGCCCACCCACCAGTGCAACCTGTCGTGCACGGGGTGCGGGCGCATCCAGGAATATCGGGACACCCTGGGACAGTCCCTGACGCTGGAGGAATGTCTGGCCGCGGTGGCCGAATGCGGCGCCCCGGTGGTCACCATCACCGGCGGCGAGCCCTTGCTTTATCCCCCGGTTTTCGAACTGGCCCAAGAACTGATGCACTTAAAAAAGCATATTTATTTCTGCACCAACGCCATCCTTCTAGAGAAGGCCCTGCCCCGGCTGCCCTGCTCGGACCGCCTGACTTTAAGCGTCCACCTGGACGGTCTGGCGGATACCCACGACCGCATCTTGGGTAGGCCGGGCCTGTTTAATCTGGCCATTCAGGCCATCAAAGAAGCCAAGGCCCGGGGCTTCAGGGTGTGCACCAACACCACCATCTACAAAGAGACTGATCCTCAGGAGATTGAAATCCTCTTCGCCTACCTTACCCAGATGGGGGTGGACGGCCTGTTAGTGTCCCCGGCGTACAGTTTCGCCGGGGTGGCGCCGGAGCTGTTTTTAAGCCGTGAGGAAATCCGCGAGAAGTTCACCCGCCTGACGAAAAACGGGCTTAAGTTTAATTACTTCAGCACCCCGCTGTACCTGAGTTTCCTTAGGGGAGAGCGGGACTATGAGTGTACCCCCTGGGCCAATCCTACCCGCAATCCCCGGGGGTGGCGAGCGCCTTGCTACCAGATGGTGGACACCCATTACCCGACCTTTACCGAGATGATGGACCGCACCCCCTGGGAGAATTATGGGGTGGGACGGGACCCCCGCTGTGCCCAGTGCATGATGCATTCGGGGTTCGAGCCCACCGTGGTGCGCCAGTTGGGCCGGTTGCCCGATCTCTGGCGGATGCTCATCTGGAATTTGACTTAAGGCTGGATGGAAGGAACCGACATGGCAGGGAGGCCTGAACCCGGCAGCATGAATCTGGGCCAACGCTTTTTTGCTAATAAGTGGTGGGGCGGAATTTCCCTGATTATCTTATGTCTGGCTTTTTACCTGATCCCCAATATACAACTCCCCCTCACCCGGGCTGAGGCCATGTATGCCCTCATCCCCCAGGAAATGCTGAACTCCGGGCAGTGGCTCACCCCCACCCTTAACGGCGCCCTCTACCTGGATAAACCCCCGCTGCTTTATTGGCTTAACCTGTTGGTCTACAAGATTTTTGGGGCCTCGGCCGGGGTCGCCCGCCTCTCCACCCTGGCCTTTACCCTGGGGGAGGTCTGGATTACCTACTTCATCGGGTTGCGCCTGGTGGGCCCTAGGGCCGCCTGGCTGGGTGGTTTTATTTTGCTCAGCAGCATCGGCTTCTTTGCGCACCATTTCCAGATTCTCACCGACCATCTCGTCACCCTGGCTTTGGCCGCGTCCCTCTACTTCCTGCTCCGCTGGCAAGAACAGCCCAGCCGCCGCTGGGCTGCCCTGTTTTATCTCTCCTTGGTGGTCGGCTTCTTGAGCAAGGGGTTTATCGGCCTGTTATTCCCGATTCTTATCGGCGCCTTATATGCCTGGCAACAGCGCCAGCCTCGCCTTATCACCCTGTTTTGCTCCCCCTGGGGTCTGGCCCTGGCCGTGACCCTCGTCCTGCCCTGGTTTGTCTTGGCAGAACAGGCCCATCCCGGCTTTTTAAAACACCATATTATTAATGAACAGGTCTTGCGGTTCTTAGGGGAGCGTCATCCCCCGGACATCAATCCCTTTCCCATCCCCGGGTTCTGGCTCTTTTTGGGGATCTGGTTGATGCCCTGGACGGTGCTTTTGCCTGAGGCCCTTTATCGCTTCTGGCGGGAAACCGGCTTGGGCTTAAGGGTCCATAATCAGGGGCGCCTCCTGCTCATCTGGCCGGCAGTGATAATGGTTTTCTTCACTCTATCCACTAGCCGCATTGAATATTATTCTCTGCCGGCCCTGGCCCCCCTGGCTCTGGTCCTGGGTTGGCGGACAGATCAATATTTACAGACCGGCAAGGGGCGGAGCTTCTTTTGGGGCCTACTTCTTATTGCCCTGCTGGGGTTGGGGGTCCTCTTTTTACTGCCTTACCTGGAACAGCTTTGCGCCGGCAATCGCCGGGAATTCATCGGCATGTTTACCTTGATAAAGCCCGTCGCCCGGCAGGCCACTTTCTGGATACCGGCCCTGGCCCTGTTGGGGGTTTGGCTGGGCCGGAAGCGCCCCTGGTTGACCGTCACCAGCTACGGCGCTTTGGCCTTGGTCTGCATCTTTTTCACCTTCCAGACCCTGAACCTGCTGGCGCCGATGCTGAGTGACAACCTGCCGGGAAAATATCTGCGTACTCAGGCAGGAGCCGAGGATTTGGTGGTGATGGAGGCCATAGAGGAATTTGAATACGGCGCCAGCCTGGCTTTTTATAGCGACCGCCGCATCCTCATGGTCCAACGGGACGGACTCCCCCAATTTCCCTATCCGGTGCCGCCGGCGGAAGACTACATCATCTCTCCAGACCGGCTCAAGCAACTGTGGCAGGGACCCAGACGGGTTTTCTTGCTCCTCGATGACGCCACCCCGCCGGAGCCTTATCTTAAGGATGCGCTTGTAGCCCTGACCGTGACCGGAAAACGCCTGCTGATGAACCGGCCTTGACTGTTTGTGGGGGGAGGGCCAGGGGTCTGAGACCCACTTACAATCTCCCCCCACACCCCCCTTCCAACCCGCATAAGTGGGTCTGGTAAGGCGGGGCAAAAGGCCCCGCCTTACCAGACCCATTTATCACTCTTAAAGGATTGGGGGTGGGGGCTTGGGGGAGTTAATTGTAAGAGGGTAAGGGCCTGTGGCCCTTAGCCCCCTCCCCCAAAATCAGGATCAGCTTGCCCTCTTGAGCTAAAAAGCTTATCATCAAATAACCATCAACTTAATAAGTCACTATCCCCAGACCCTGGCATGATCCCCTTAAGAGACAACATCCCCTCTTCCCGGCCACCATATATAAACTACTCGCTTATCGCCCTCACCGTCCTGGTCTTCTTTCTGGAGATGGCCACCGGGCCCCATTTACAGAAAATTATTCAGGCCTTAGGGTTTGTGCCGGGCCGCTTTCTAAAAGAATTATGGGATGGGTTCGAACCCTTGCCCAATGTCTTCCTCCCCCTGGTTACCTCCATCTTCCTCCATGCGGGCTGGCTCCATTTGCTTGGCAACCTGTGGTTTTTGTATATCTTCGGGGACAATGTGGAGGATGCCCTGGGTCATAAGCGGTATTTGCTGCTTTATCTTGCCTCCGGGCTGGGAGCCAACCTTATTTATCTGTTATTTTCCCCTTTTTCCCCCGTGCCTTTGGTAGGGGCCAGCGGCGCCGTCGCCGGGGTGATGGGGGCCTATTTCTTTCTCTTTCCCGGAGCCAGGATTCTCACTTTGGTCCCCATTTTCTTTTTTCCCACCTTTTGGGAACTCCCGGCTTATATTTTCCTGGGTTTCTGGTTTGTCTTGCAGTTTCTCTTTGGAACTTTTTCGACCGTGGGACGCGCCGCGGGCCCTGGGGGGGTGGCCTGGTGGGCTCATGTAGGAGGATTCCTGGTGGGGGTCCTGCTTCTCCACCTGCTGGCCCCACAGCGGGTGAGGACCCCATTCCGCCGCGCCTAGGGGTGGTGAGAAGTTGGGGGGAGGGGGTAAGGGCCACCGGCCCTTAGCCCCCTCCCCCAAAAGCCAATCAACATAAACCTGGCCGCTATTTGGCCGGAGGCTGAGTAATGGAGCGAAAACCGAGATACCTGCCAATTTGGGGGGTAATCTTGTTAGTGGCATGCGCCTGGCCGGTCTGGGCCCAGGACCAGTTAGAGCCGGACGAAACCGCCCAGCAGGCCCGTTCGCACCTAAATAAAGGGCTGCGCCTGGAAAATAGCGGCCGCTATGAGGAAGCGGTGCAGGCTTACCAGGAGGCCCTTAAACTCAAGCCGGATTATGCCGACGCGCACCACTCCCTGGGCCTGGCTTACGGTCGGCTAAATCGCTATCCGGAAGCGGTGAAGGAGCTTAAGGAGGCCATCCGGTTGCAGCCGCAGTGGGCCAAGGCCTATGAAAATCTGGGGGTAGCCTATGTCAAATTAGGCCTGTGGCAGGATGGCCTAAACGCCTTTAAGGAGACCGTCCGCCTGCACCCGGACGATGCCGAGGCGCACTATAATTTGGGGTTGGCCTACGGCAAGCTCAAGCGCGATCAGGAAGCTAAGGAGGCTTTCGCCCAGGCAATCCGTCTCAAACCAAATCTGGCCAAGGCCCATGCCAATTTGGGTATGGCGTATGTCAATCTGGATCGCTGGGATAAGGCCGGGGAGTCCTTTAAGGAGGCCGTGCGGCTCAAACCGGACGATGCCCAGGCGCACTACGGGCTGTGCGCCTACTATGTCAAGCTGGGCGACCGTCAGGCGGCTGCCAGGGAATATAATACCCTCAAGAACCTGGACCAGGATTTGGCCCGCAAGTTCTCTGAGACTATCCTGAAATGATCCGGCAGGCATCACTTTACCATGAGGCTTGAGACTTTAATTAAGCAGGTGCGCGCCAACTGCCAGGTGGCTAGCGCCAGGCAGGCCGGACTGTATTCCTTGTGCGGCACCTTGCTTAGGCTGCGCCAGCTTTATAAATGGGAACATCAACTCCCTCCCTGGCGGGAACCGGAACCTGAGGCGGTGCTTGGGTGGATTGAACTCAAAGAGCGCACCTGGGACTGTCTGGAAACAGCCGCCTGGCAGCGCCTCACCTGGGGTGAGACCTCTTATGAGCCTTTTGCGGTGGAGGCCCTGAACCGACATCTCCTGCCCCAGGGCCTGGCCTATGGCGCGGGTTTGAGCCGGGGTTTGAGTCCCACCTTTTTTCTGGGGGAACTGGCCCAGGTGCGCAAAATAAACGGCCTCACCATCCTGGTGCTGGGGGCGGAGCAGGCCCGGGACCTGGACGGCACCCCGGCCCTGTGTCAAGGGAGGCTGATTTATGCCCGTAAGGAGGCCCTGGCCTTCTATGTGTGGGAGCGCCTGTCCGACCCGGTGCAGCAGAACAACCACTTCCTGACAATCGCCCTGGACGCTTACCGCCTCCCCCTGAAATCCCTGCTTAAAGACCCGGAGGTCCATCAAGAGCAGTTTCAGGCCTTGCTGGCCGACGAATTGGCAGCCGTCATCCACCATGAAATGGGAGAAGCCCTGGAACCCTCTCTTAAAGAGGCCTTTGCCACTATCCTCAAGCTTTATCCCCAGACCCGGCTGGAACATTGGGTCAGAGGCCTCAAAGACGCCCTGGCGGAGGTGAATGAGGCGGGCCGACTGGCCTATATCATCAAAGAGCGCCAATTTTCTTCTCTGGCCCTGATGCTAGCCTGGCGCCCGGGGCTTTACCCTCTGCTCCTGCCGGAGTTGGAGCCGGCCTTCTGGGAAGTGGCCGACACCGGTGATTGGGACCTGTTGGAGCAGGCCCGGGCCCAGGCTTTAACCCGCCTGCGCCAGATAGCCGCAGGCCTGAACCACCTTCTCGCCACCTTACAGAACAGCTCCCCGGAAAGGCTTCGGACCGAAATCGAGAAACAATACCTGGCTCCCCTGGGACTTTGAGTTGATTATGGGGGGAGGGCCAGGGACTTTTTTGTAAGTGGTCCCTGCCTCCCCCCCAAACCCCACTCCCAACCCGCTTATGTTAGTCTGGGAAGTTGGGGCCTGATGGCCCCAATTTCCCAGACCACACAAAATCTTATGGGGTTGGGGGTGGGGTTTTAGGGGAGGGGGCAGGGGTCTGCGACCCCTAGCCCCCTCCCCTAAAAATTTCAGCCCAATCCCTGCATTTGATTTTTTCCCCGGCGGCGGCTATAATTATTTAACTGGTAATAAAAATTCAAAAAACGGCATTTTAAAAGGATGATCGACCCCCATCAAGAAAAAGTTCTAATCCTGGATTTCGGTTCCCAGTACACCCAGCTCATCGCCCGGCGGGTGCGGGAGCTTAAGGTGTACTGCGAGATCCATCCCTTTCTGCTGCCCCTGGAGGACATCAAAAAGTTCGCCCCCCAGGGCATCATTCTGTCCGGCGGCCCCCGCAGCGTCTATGAGCCGGAAGCGCCCACCATCGACCCGGCCCTCTTTAACCTGGGGGTGCCGGTTTTGGGCATCTGTTACGGCATTCAGCTCCTGAACCATCTTTTGGGGGGCAAGGTGGCTCCGGCCGTGTCCCGGGAGTACGGCCGGAAAACTTTTAACATCACCGATTTTCAGGACCTGTTTTATGGCCTGGAAGCCTCGGAAACGGTGTGGATGAGCCACGGTGACCGGGTGGAGCAGTTGGCCCCGGGGTTTGAGGTCATCGGCGCCAGCGACACCTGTCCGGTGGGAGCCATTCGGGACCGGGCCCGCCGGCTCTATGGGGTGCAGTTTCACCCGGAGGTGCAGCATACTCCCAGGGGCAAGGAGGTCCTGGCCAATTTTCTCTTTCGCATCTGCGGCTTAAAACCTCTGTGGACCATGCGTTCCTTTATTGAGGCCACCACCCAGACCCTCCGCCAGCAGGTAGGGGACGGCCGGGTCATCTGCGCTTTGTCCGGCGGGGTGGATTCCACCGTGGCCGCCATCTTGGTGCACCGAGCCATAGGGGACCGCCTCACCTGCGTCTTTGTGGACAACGGCCTGTTGCGCAAGGAAGAGGCCCAGGAGGTTATCAGTCTCTTCAAGGACTACCTCCACTTGAACCTGGTTTATGTGGACGCCACCCAGGAATTCCTGAGCCTGTTGAAAGGCGTCACCGATCCCGAAGAGAAAAGACGCTTGATCGGCCACGAATTCATCCGCATCTTTGCCGCCGAAGCCCAGAAACGGGGGGGGGTGGAGTACCTGGCCCAGGGCACCCTGTATCCCGATGTCATTGAGAGCGTCTCTTTCAAAGGGCCTTCGGCCACCATCAAGACCCACCACAATGTGGGGGGGCTGCCGGAGGTCATGCCGCTCACGCTCTTAGAGCCTTTGCGGGAGTTGTTCAAAGATGAGGTGCGGGAAGTGGGTCGGGAGCTGGGCTTACCGGATTCTCTGGTCTGGCGCCACCCCTTTCCCGGGCCGGGGCTGGCCATACGCATCTTAGGGGAGGTCACGCCGGAGCGCCTGGAAACTCTCAGGGAAGCCGACGCCATTGTCTTGGAAGAAATGCAGGCCGCCGGCTTTTATCGCCAGGTGTGGCAGGCCTTTGCGGTGCTGTTGCCCATCCGCACCGTGGGGGTGATGGGGGACGAACGCACCTATGAACACGTGATCGCCCTGCGCATCGTGGATTCGGTGGACGCCATGACCGCGGATTGGAGCCGCCTGCCTCATGAATTTCTGGCCCAGGTGGCCAACCGCATCATCAACGAAGTCAAAAGGGTCAATCGGGTGGTGCTGGACATCTCCTCCAAACCCCCCAGCAC